>NZ_VATX01000012.1:0-375365 GCF_005774635.1 Glutamicibacter sp. V16R2B1 | reverse complement strand
GTTCGTGGTGATCATGTTGGTGATCCACGCTACGCCGTAGAGCGTTCAATCATTATGAAGCGGAGGTTCCAGCTCTGACCAGACCTACCAAGCCCTACACCTCATATCGTCTAGCGCAACCGGTTCTTGGTTTTTGCGGTGGCCACGTGCTCCCAGGGATTTTCCGGCCACGGATGCTTGGGATAGCGCCCGCGCATCTCGGCGCGCACCTGTCGGTACGGGCCATCCCAGAAACTGCGCAGGTCATCGGTGACCGCCAGGGGCCGGCCGGCCGGGGAAAGCAGGTGGAACTGGATCGGCACCTGCCCGTGCAGCAGCCGCGGCGTTTGGGCCAGCCCGAAGCATTCCTGCAGCTTCACCGCCGCCACCACCCGGCCCTGCGCCTTGCCCGGCTCGGGGTACTGCAGGGCGATGCGCGAGCCGCTGGGAACCTGCAGCCGCTCGGGCAGCAGCTCATCCAGGTCATGGGCGTGTTGCCAGGGAATCAACGAGCGCAGCGCCTGGGCCAAGTCGACCTTTGCCGCCGCGGTCCCCCGGGCCATCTGCTGCAGCCCCTCCTGCAGCCACTCATCGGCCCGCTGCAGCAACGCCGGTTCATCCATGGCCGTGAACGGTTCGCCCAGTTCCCGGTGCGCCAGCGCCAGGCGGGCGCGCAGCGCCTGGAACTTCGGCTGCTGCCCGAAGATCCCCAGGCCCTCGGCCTGCAGCGCCCGCAGCACCGCGGCCCCGGCCTGCTCGGCGGTGGGTTTGAACGGGCGGGTTGATAGCTCGATGGCGCCCAGCAGCTGTACCTGGCGCGCGCTCACCTTCCCGGCCGTGAACTCGGCCCGGGTCTGCACCCGGTGCATCTGCGGCAGCAGTTCCAGCAGCAGCTCCAACTCGATCCCGGCGGCGGAGCGGATCACCGCCCCGGCCCCGGCGCGGGCCACATCGGCGATGGCCAGGAACTCATGCCCGTGCAGCGGGCTGTGGCGCGGCAGGCTGGCCCGGGTGCCCGAGGCCAGCAGATACTCGTCCCCGGCCACCAGCCGTCCCACCCACTGCGGGTAGGCCAGGGCCATCACCCCGGCCAGCGCCGCGGATTCCGCGCCCGCCCCCGGGGTGGGCGCAACCTCGGCCGGGGCCTGCTGCCGGCGCAGCAGCTGGGCAAAGCGCCGGGTTTCGGCGGCCCAGGGGCCGTGGCCAGGATGCCCGCCCCGGCGCAGTTCGCGCAACAGCGCCCCGGCATCGGCGCCGCCGGCCCGTTCGGTGCCGCTGAGCATGGCCACCGCCTCGGCGGCCGCGCGGGGCCCGAAGCGCCGTGCCCCTTCCAGCAGGGCGCGGGCCAGCCGCGGGTCGGCCGGCACCTGCACCAGGCGCTGCCCGGCAGGGGTCAGCTGCCCGGTCTCGTCGATCGCGCCCAGTGAGCGCAGCACGGATTCGGCATCATCCAACGCGGCGGCCGGAGGCTGCTGCCACAACTCCAGCCCCTCCCCGCGCGGGGTCCCCCACGCCGCCAGGTACAGCGCCGCCTGGGTCAGCTCCGCGGTGGCGATCTGCGGGCTGGTGAAGGCCGGGGCGGCGGCGAAGGAACGCTGATCCAGGGTGCGCACCACCCGGCCGGGCTCCAGGCGTCCGGCACGGCCGGCCCGCTGGGTGGCCGAGGCGCGGCTGGCCACCACGGTGACCAGCCCGCTCATCCCGCGCACTGCGTCCCGCCGCGGTTCCCGGGCGTACCCGGCGTCCACCACCAGGTTCACCCGCGGCACCGTGAGGGAGGATTCGGCGATCGGGGTGGAAATGATGATCCGCGGCCGCGCCGCGGGGCCCGGGTCCTGCAGGATCGCATCCTGCGCCGCGGCCTCGACCTGCCCGTGCAGGGCCAGGACCTCAAAGCGCGGATCGCCGGCCGCCAGCGCCCGCACCCGCTCCACCTCCCCGGCCCCGGGCACGAACACCAGGGTGTCCCGGGCCGGGCCCTGGGCGGTGTTGCGGGCGGTCTGCTCGACGGCGGTGGCCGCCACGTGGTCCAGGTAGCCGCGCTCCAGCCCGCGTTCGGCGTTGCGGGTGCCGCTGTAGGAACAGAATTCCTCGGCGACCGGATGCTGGATGCCGGACCCGGAAATGATCCCGGCCGCTGCCCCGCGCCCCAGGTAGCCGGCCAGGTCCTCGGCGTGCAGGGTTGCGCTCATCACCAGCAGGGCCAGGTCATCGCGCAGCTGGTTGACCTGGTTGAGCATCGCCAGCACCAGGTCGGTTTCGATGGAGCGCTCATGGACCTCATCGACGATCACCGCGCCCACCGAGGCCAGGTCCGGGTCGGCCAGCAGCCGGCGCAGCAGCAGCCCGGCGGTGACGAACTCAATGCGGGTGCGCGGACCGCTCAGGCTTTGCCCGCGCACCGAGAAGCCGATCCGCTCCCCCAGTTCGCTGCCGTCCAGCTGGGCCAGGCGGCGGGCCGCGGCCCGTGCCGCCATCCGGCGCGGCTGGGTGACGATCACCCGTCCGCCCAACCCTGCGGCGGCCAGGGCGTTGGCCACGGTGGGCGGCACGATCGTGGTCTTGCCGGAGCCCGGCGGGGCCTGGATGACCAGCGGGGCATCCACCGCGTCGCCCAGGCGCCGGCTGATTTGGGTGTGCGCCGGACCGAAGGCAAGGCCCCGGCCGATCGCGGCAAGGTCAAAGGGGGCGCTGGCGCGGTTCACCATCATCGGCTCCTACCGGTCGTGGCGGTCCAGAAACTGTGCAATCTGGGTGGCTCCCGGTTCGATCGGGAACAGGGTGCTGCCGTGGGTGCGGTCGACCAGCGGCACCAGCCGGGCGTGGGGCATGGTGCGGGCCATCACCTTGTTGTGTTCAAAGCGCGGCTGGTCGCGGGTTCCGGCCAGCAGCAGGGTCGGCACCCGTAGGGCGCGCAGCTGCTCCAGTTCCAGGCGCTGCAGGGTTTCGGCGGCCTCGAAGTAGGCGGCCAGGGCCAGCGGGTCGTTGGCCAGGAACGCCATCCGGGTCGCCGGGTCCAGGCGTCCCTGCCCGCTGACGAAGCCCTCGATGTCCCCGGCGCGCAGGACCTGGAGGTAGCCCTCAAAGAACAGCCCGTCGATCTCGCCGCTTTCAATCGCGTAGGTTCCGCCCAGCATGCTCAGGCTAAGCACCCGTTCGGGCTGCTGCAGTGCGATCGACAGGGCGGTGCGGCTGCCAAAGGAGTACCCCACTAGGTGGGCGCGCTCAATATCCAGGGAATCCAGCACGGCCAGCACGTCCCCGGTGATCAGCTCCATGGTGTAGGACTCGGTCCGGTGCGGCTTGCCGGACTTGCCGTGCCCGCGCAGGTCGATGCGGATGTTGCGGCGTCCGGCCCCCACCGTCTTCGTGTAGCCCAGGCCGCGCCAAATGGAGCGGGAGAGTGCTGAACCGTGCAGGTAGACGACGGCCTCGCCCGCGGCGCGGTCATCGTCGAAGAAGATCTCGGTTCCGTCGGCTGGGTTCGTGATGCTGGGCATGTCTTCGATTAAAACCCAGTGCGGGTGGCGCCGCCCAATCCGGGGCGGCGCGGCTTCCGCCTTCCACCGGCGGGCAGGGGCCGATCCCTCGACAACCCGGGCGAAAAGTAGAACACTGAAAGTACCTCAGGATTGCCCGTTAGGGCACCAGCGGAAGGAGGGGCCATGACACAGCAGCCTCAGGAACGAAGCGACGAGGACGTCCGGCACGACCATGATGAGGAACTGGTCGAGGAGTGGGAGGACGAATCCTTTCCCGCCTCGGACCCGCCCTCGAACTACTAGCGCCTGGTTGAGCGCCGGGCATCGTCCCGCCATGGCACCGGGACCAGGGTTGTCCCGGTCCGGTGCCAACCGGCGCGCACAAAGCATTGCCGTGGCCGGCCCCGCACCGCTCGCGTCACGCTTTCTCTATGTGACCGCTCATTCGACGCACAGCTAATAACAAGAATCGCTTCCTATAGTGGTTACTACCTTCTCAAGGTGCGAGTGATCTAGAAGAACCGATCCGAAGCGGCGTTACCTCCTTGGCCGCCCGGGTCGGTTCTTCATGTTAAGCACCGTGAACCATGGGGTACCGGTGGGTGCGTCGTGGCCCCGATGAATCGGATCCGGCCCTTTTCCTGCCCTAGTCTTGAACTTGTGCAATGGCATCTGCCGCCAAGAAGAGAAAGGTGCACCGTGGAGTACGAGCGCTTCCAACCAGTTGTTGATTCACACCGCCCATGGGTCGCGTCAGAAGACCGCTACGAGCATTTCGGCTACCGCCGCGTCGGCGCCTCCGGGCTGCTGCTGCCGCCGATCTCGCTGGGTCTGTGGTGGAACTTCGGCGACAACCGAACCTTCGACTCCCAGCGTGAAATCCTGCGCCATGCCTTCGACTCGGGCATCAACCACTTCGACCTGGCCAACAACTACGGCCCGCCGGCCGGTTCGGCGGAGGAGAACTTCGGCCGGATGCTGCGCGGGGACTTCCGCCCCTACCGCGATGAACTGATCATCTCCTCCAAGGCCGGCTGGGACATGTGGCAGGGCCCGTTTGGCACATTTGGTTCGCGCAAGTACCTGATGGCCTCCGCCGATGCGTCCCTGGAGCGCCTGGGCGTGGACTACGTGGACGTCTTCTACTCGCACCGCTTTGATCCCAAGACGCCGCTGGAGGAGACCATCGGCGCACTGGATACCCTCGTGCGCCAGGGCAAGGCCCTCTACGTGGGCATCTCCTCCTACTCGGCCGAACGCACCGCCGAGGCCGCCGCGATCGCCAAGGACCTGGGCACCCCGCTGGTCATTCACCAGCCCTCGTACAACATGCTCAACCCCTGGGTGGAGCACGGTCTGCTGCAAACCCTGGAGCAGGAGCGGATGGGCTCGATCGCGTTCACCCCGTTGGCGCAGGGGCTGCTGACCAACAAGTACCTGGGCACCACCGACGTCGAACGCTCCGGCGGGCGCCGCTCGCTGCAGGACCAGCTGACCGAGGAGAACCTGAAGAAGATCCGCAGCCTGAACGAGCTGGCACAACAGCGTGGCCAGTCGCTGGCGCAGATGGCGATCGCCTGGCTGCTGCGCGACGGCGCGGCCACCTCGGTGCTCATCGGCGCCTCCTCCACGCAGCAGCTGGATGAGAACCTGGCGGCGCTGCAGAACACCGAGTTCACCACCCAGGAGCTGGAGCAGATTTCCACCATCACCCAGGGCGATGCCGGCATCGACTGGTGGAAGAGTTCGGCCATCGGCTAAATCCACACCCCATGCCAGGGCCGGGAGCACCGCTTCCGGCCCTGTTTCGCGCTTTGGCGCTACGGTTTCCGAATCGAAAATCTGCTGTACGTACTGAATTCGTAGTAGCTATATTCTCGTACGGACGATATGCTCAGAGGAGAGCTTCGTGACCGGGTTCACAGCCCTCCCGATCGGAGGGTTCGGGCACGGACACGAGCGCCAGCTGACAGTCCATTGCATGCACTATGACAGGAGCGAGAATGAGCGCCCAAACCTATAAGGTCCTGAATCCTGCCACCGGCGAAACGGTCGAGGAATTCCCGGTGGCCACCGATGAGCAGGTGCAGGAGACCCTGAGTGCAGCCTCCTCAGCTTACGAGTCGTGGGGCAAGACCGACATCAACGAGCGCGCCAAGATCGTGCACCGCATCGCCGAGCTGTTCGGCGAGCGTGCCGAGGAGCTGGGCAAGATCATGACCACCGAGATGGGCAAGCCGCTGTCCGAGGCCGTCGGTGAGGCAGAGTTCTGCAAGGACATTTTCGAGTACTTCGCCACCGAGGGCCCGACCCTGGCCGCCGACCAGGAAATCAAGTCGCTCTCCGGCGGCCGCGCGGTCGTGCAGAAGCGTCCGATCGGCCCGCTGCTGGGCATCATGCCGTGGAACTTCCCGCTGTACCAGGTGGCCCGCTTCGCGGCGCCAAACCTGATGCTGGGCAACACCATCATCCTCAAGCACGCCGAGTCCTGCCCGCGCTCCGCGCTGGCCATCCAGGAAATCTTCGACGAGGCCGGAGTACCGGCCGGGGTCTACAACAATCTGTTCGCCACCCACGACCAGATCTCCACCATCATCGAGGACCCGCGTATCCAGGGTGTCTCGCTGACCGGTTCCGAGCGCGCCGGCGCCATCATCGGCGAACAGGCCGGACGCAACCTGAAGAAGGCCGTCCTGGAGCTGGGCGGTTCGGATCCGTTCGTCGTCCTGGACTCGCAGAACATCTCCGACATCGCCGAAACCGCGTGGGGCTTCCGCATCGACAACACCGGCCAGGCCTGCAACTCGAACAAGCGAATGATCGTCATGGAGGACATCTACGACGAGTTCGTCTCCGAGCTGACCAAGCGTGCCGAAGGCCTTCAGCCCGGCGACCCGATGAAGGAAGAGGAGGGGACCTTCGCCCCGATGTCTTCCCGCAAGGCGGCCGAGGACCTGCACGAGCAGGTCCAGGACGCCGTCTCCAAGGGTGCCACCCTGCACGCGGGCGGTGTGCTGCACGACGGCCCGGCAGCCTACTACTCCCCCGCCGTGCTCACCGGTGTCACCAAGGACATGCGCGCCTATTACGAGGAGCTCTTCGGCCCGGTTGCCGTGGTCTACAAGGTCTCCAGCGATGAAGAGGCGCTGGAAATGGCCAATGACACCGTCTACGGCCTGGGTGGCTCGGTGCACTCCGAGGACCGGGCACGCGCGGAGAAGGTTGCCATGGGCCTGCAGGCCGGTATGGCCAGCGTGAACGCCGCCAGCGCCGAGGGCGCCGAGATGCCGTTCGGCGGCGTGAAGCGTTCGGGCTTCGGCCGCGAGCTTGGCCCGCTGGGAATGGACGAGTTCGTCAACAAGCGTCTGTACTACGTCGGCGAGTAAGCCCTACTCTCCATCTGGGCCTGGGATCCGAGCGCGGTTCCCAGGCCCAGACCTGTTTAACCCGTCCTGTGGGTCCTCCTCGCTTGCCTCAACACGGGTCGCAGGCAGATGCTCTGAGGCTGCAAAGAGGGAAAAACCAGCTTCTTCCGTCGGCGGCGCGATGAAACTACCGCAGCACCGAAGCTTTGCGGTGGGCACCGTCCAGGACGCGAAAGCAGCCGCCGTCAGCGCTCGGAAAGGCGCAAAGTTTGCAACCGGGTTCAGTTGGCCGTGGTCGCCACAGAGGCGGCGCCCATCCGCGTCAGGGATCTGGCCGAGGAAAATCGCTGAACAGCAACTAGTAAACGGTTCTGAGCTGGCTGGCGGGAACCCACATCTGCTCCCCGTCCCGCTCAATCTTTCGCCATGCACCCTGGCGAGCGGTGACGACCACTGCGGTGTCGGCCTGCAGGATGCGCACCAGCGGGTAGTGGTCTCCCGGTCCTCGGCGGCCGTTGAGGCTGATCGTTGTCAAGGCCCTCTGCTGGGGCACCGAAATCAGTCCATCACGCGGCGGCCGTTGCGGCAGGGTTTGCAGGTACATGCTCGGCACCCAGCCTTGGGAATCTCCCCATTGAATCTGCGCCCACAGTCCCTGCTGCAGCATCACCTTGACCTTGGCGCCCTGATCCACGACCTTGATGACGGGATAACCGGTGCCGCTTCCCTTGCGCAGGTTCAGGGTGGCAGTGGTTTGGTGCGTGGCCTCAATCAGGGCGTAGCGCGAGGGGACGGCCGCAGCCTTGGGCTCGGCTGGGGATTGCGACGGTGTACTGACCTGCACGTCGGGGATCTGCTCCAGGTAGGCCGCCGGCAGCCAGCCGTAGAGCCCACGCACATACACATGCGCCCATGAGCCGCGGATCTCCACGAGGGCCAGCTCCTGGTGTTCCATCAACTGCGTCTGCACCAGGTAGTGCCGCCCGGCTCCCTTGCGCAGCTTCAGCGACGCGGTCGTGCGGTGCGTGAGCGCCACGGCCTGCGGACTGGCCTGCGCACGTGACGGTCTCACCCGATCCACAAACACCTCTGAAACTTAAAAACCTAGGGAAGCAACAATCATTGCTTCCCTAAGTTTATTTCATTAATCAATCGCCCGCGGCGAGTGAGGACTTTTTACTCCGCGGAATCGCGGGAGGCCAGTTCCGCCTCGATGCGCAGCAGGCCGCTGCCGTCATCGCCCACCAGGCGCACGCGGTCCAGGATTTCCCCAACGGTCGCCTCTTCCTCGACCTGCTCGTCGATGAACCAGTGCAGCAGCGGCAGGCAGTCCAGGTCCGCTTCATTCTGGGCCACGCGGTACAGTTCGCGGATGGCGGCGGAGACCTTCTGCTCGTGGGCCAGGGAGGCCGCGAAGGCGTCCTCGACGCTGCGCACATTCAGGCTCGGGGCGGGCTGCTCCCCGATCTTCGGGTGGGCGCCGCGGTCGGCCATGTGCATGATGAACTTCTCCGCGTGCACGATCTCTTCCTGCGACTGGGCGCGGAACCAGTTGGCGATGCCGGGGAAGCTGAGCACTTCCATTTCGGCGGCCAGCTGGCGATAGACCGTGGCAGCGGTCAGTTCAAGGGTGATCTGCTGGTTGAAGGCTTCTGCCAGTTTTCCTGTAAGTTCCATGTTTTTACAATAGGCGCATTCGGCGCGCTTGTCACCGAAGTTTAGGCACACTAAGCAGCTGCCGAATTAGCTCACACCAGCGGTCTGACTTGCACTTAGTTGAGGCGTAGCAAAGTTTGGTTTGGCACCCCTACCCCACGGGCCCGGGTGGCCGGAGGGTAGGGGAAGCCAGGGTCGTAAGAGGTTATCCCAATCCGGCCTTGCGCAGCGCCTCGGCCATCGCGGTATTGGCCGGAGCCGATTCCTTGCGCGGCCCCGGCGCCCGGCGGGCGCCGCGTTGGCCCTGGTTGCGCTGGCCGTTTCGCTGCGGATTGCGCTGCCGGGAACCGGCCGGCTGGTCCGGGGTGCTCTGCCCGGGCAACGGGTCATCCAACCGCAGGGTCAAGGAGATGCGCTTGCGGGCGGCGTCGACGTCCAGGACCTTGACCTTCACGATCTGCCCTGAGGTGACGACCTCGCGGGGGTCGGAGATGAACTTGTTGCTCAGCGCCGAGACGTGGATCAGCCCGTCCTGGTGGACCCCGATGTCCACGAACGCGCCGAACGCGGCAACGTTGGAGATCGTGCCCTCCAGGATCATGCCCGGCTTCACGTCGTTGAGGGTTTCCACGCCCTCCTTCAGCGCCGCGGTGACGAACTCCCCGCGCGGGTCGCGTCCGGGACGCTGCAGTTCGGTGATGACGTCGCGGATGGTGGGTTCACCGAACTGTTCGGTGACGAACTCGGCGGGATCCAGTTCGGCCAGCCGGCGGCCGCGCTCCTGGGCACTGTGCTGCAGGGTGCGGGCCAGCGCGTAGGCCTCGGGGTGCACCGCGGAGGCGTCCAGCGGGTCGGTGCCGGACGTGATGCGCAGGAACCCGGCGCACTGTTCGAAGGCCTTGGCGCCCAGGCGCGGCACCTTGAGCAGGTCCTTGCGGGTGGCGAAGGGGCCGTTGGCGTTGCGGTGCTCGACAATGTTGCGGCTGAGCAGCGGCCCGACCCCGGCGACGCGGGAGAGCAGAGCCGGGGAGGCGGTGTTCACATCCACGCCCACCGCGTTCACGCAGTCCTCGACCACCGCGTCCAGGGCACGGTCCAGCTTCGCGGCGCTGACGTCGTGCTGGTACTGGCCCACGCCGATGGACTTGGGGTCGATCTTGACCAGTTCGGCCAGCGGGTCCTGCAGGCGCCGGGCGATCGAGACCGCCCCGCGCAGCGACACGTCCATGCCCGGCAGCTCCTGGCTGGCCAGTTCGGAGGCCGAGTACACCGAGGCGCCGGCCTCGGAGACAATCACCTTGGCCGGCTTGGCGCCGGTCAGCTCCTTGATGACGGCGGCGGCCAGCCGGTCGGTTTCCCGCCCGGCGGTGCCGTTGCCCACCGCAATCAGCTCGGTGCCGTGCTTGCGGGCCAGGGCGGTCAGCACCTGCACCGACTGGTCCCACTTGTTGGCCGGGGCGTGCGGGTAGATGGTGGCGGTGTCCACGACCTGCCCGGTGCGGTCCACCACCGCCACCTTCACCCCGGTGCGCAGCCCCGGGTCCAGGCCCAGCACGGCCTTGGAGCCGGCCGGGGCGGCCAGCAGCACGTCACGCAGGTTCGCGGCAAAAATCTTCACCGACTCGTCCTCGGCGGCCTCGAACAACCGGGTGCGCAAATCGGATTCGAAGCGGGTCAGCAGCCGGGCCTTCCAGGCCAGGCGGACGGTCTGTGCCAGCCACTTGCCCGCCGGGGCATCGGCGGGGGCGGTGATGCCCAGGCTGCGGGCCACCGCGGCCTCGTAGCCGGAGCGGGCCTCGGCCACCGCGGTTACATCGCGCGGATCGGCCTCGGCCAGCTGCAGGTTCAGCACCCCGTCGCGTTCCCCGCGCAGCAGCGCCAGCACCCGGTGGGCCGGCAGCGAGTCCATGGGGGCGGCGTAGTCCAGGTAGTCCGCGTACTTGCCCTGCCCCTCGCTTGAGGCGGTGGGGCTGACGCTCGCGCCGATCTTGCCGGTGCTCCACAGCCGTTCGCGCAGCTGCCCGGTCAGCGCCACGTCCTGGGAGACCCGTTCGGTGACGATCGAGCGGGCCCCGGAAAGCACATCGGTGGTGGTGGCGAAGCCGGCCTCGGCGTTCAGGTAGCGTTCGGCCAGGGCGTCGGGGTCCAGTTGGGGGTCGGCCAGCAGCTGCTCGGCGACCGGCTCCAACCCGGCTTCGCGGGCGATCTGCGCCTTGGTGCGCCGCTTGGACTTGAACGGCAGGTAGATGTCCTCCAGTTCGGCCTTCGTGGTGGCCGCGGCGATGGCGGCGGCCAACTCGTCGGTGAGCTTGCCCATCTCCTCGATCGCCTGGTGCACCGCAACCCTGCGGTCCTCCAATTCGCGCAGGTAGCGCAACCGCTCCTCGAGCAGGCGCAGCTGGGCGTCGTCCAGCGTGCCGGTCACTTCCTTGCGGTAGCGGGCGATGAAGGGCACCGTGGATCCGGAGTCCAGCAGTTCGATGGCCGCCTTGACCTGCCAGGTCTTCACCTGCGTGGTGGCGGAAAGCTCCTCGGCCAGGCGCTGGATAATTCGTTGTTCTGCACTGCTCACCGATCCATTGTGCACCACCGGGTTCACGGCTTGGATGATCGACTCGGCTCTCATTCAGCTGATCCCCAACGTTGCCTATTAAAGTGGTTTTCCATGGGGAAAGAGCACACACGCAAAGTACTGGGTACGGCCGCACTCGCACTGCTGGCCACCGTGGTCACCGGGTGCTCCATGGTCGAGCAGCAGGCCTCGGAGGCCGTGGGGCAACTCACCGATGCCGCGTCCAAGGAGTTCGTGCGCCAGGCCTGCGCGCCGGTACAGGATGGCCAGCTGGAAAACAGTGAGATCAGGGTCCTGACCTCAATGATTGGCGCGATCGACGGAGGCGGCCTGCCGGCCTCGATCATCGATCCGCTCAAGGAGCTGGCCGATCGGGGCGACAGGACGGCGCCCGAAAAAATTGCCAACAGCCTAAAGCAGGCCTGCACCGATGCCGGGGCCTACAGCGGCTAGCCGCAAAGACGGCCCACGGGCGCTGGGACCGTCAAAACGGCGGGCCCGGCACCTGCGCGGGACACGGCCGGTGCACCGGCAGTGCCCTGGCTTTTTCCTGCCCTGGCACCGGTGAGGGGCAGGCATGGGGTGTGATCTTTACCTCGGCACGGCGGCGGGGCGAGGATGGAAGCTGCCGGGTGCCGCGCCGCAGACGCTATCCGGTTCCCGGATGCATCCTGGCCTAAACTCGTAGACATGGTCCAGATCCCCACTACTTCCAAAGCGCGGCTGGATGCCTGGCTGTGGGCCGTGCGCATCTACAAGACCCGTTCGGCGGCCACCACCGCGTGCCGGGCCGGGCACGTGAAGCTGAACGGCAGCCCGGTGAAGGCCTCCCAGCAGGTGGTGCCCAGGGACCGGCTGCGGGTGCGCAAGGACGGGTTCGACCGCGAGCTGGAGGTCACCGCCCTGATCACCAAGCGGGTCGGTGCCCCAGTGGCTGCCAAGTGCTACATCGACCACACTGCCCCGCGCGAGAAGCTCGTCATCCCGATGGTTCCGGTCCGCGACCGCGGCACCGGCCGGCCCACCAAGAAGGATCGGCGCGAGATGGAGAAGCTGCGCAGCTCCTGGCAGCAGCCCGGCCAGTAGCCGCGCCGCGGCGCGGCCAGAAGTCCACGCCCGGCCACGGCCAGCGCAGTTGGGTCAGGACAATTCCAGCGGCGGCACATCCGCCTCGAAGCCGAACACCTGGGCGTAGAACGCCAGGGAGGCTTCCAATGCGGCGATGATGTTCGCCTCCTGGCGGAACCCGTGCTGTTCCCCGGCAAAGAGCAGGTAGGCGTGCGGGATGCCGCGCCGGGCCAGCTCATCGACGACCACCTGTGACTGGGCCGGGGGCACCACCTTGTCCTCATCGCCCTGCAGCACCAGCACCGGGCAGCTGATGTTCTGCAGGTGGTTGATCGGTGCCCGCTGGGCGTAGAGCTCGGCCTCCTGTGGGTAGGGCCCGACCAGGGAGAACATGTACTGGGATTCGAAGTCATGGGTGTCGGCGACCAGTGCCACCAGGTCGGAGACGCCGTAGCGGCTGATCCCGGCGGTGAACCGGTCCGAGTTGGTCAGCGCCGAGAGCACGGTCCAGCCGCCGGCCGAGCCGCCCTCGATCCCGATCCGCTGCGGGTCGGCGATGCCGCGCTCGATCAGCGCGTCGATCACCGCGACGGTGTCGGCCACGTCCACCACGCCCCACTGCCCACGCAGCCGGTTGCGGTAGGCGCGCCCGTAGCCGCTGGAGCCGCCGTAGTTCACATCCACCACCCCGATTCCCCGGGAGGTGTAGTAGGCGATGGTGGCCGAAAGGGTGGCGGCGGCCTGCGAGGTCGGCCCGCCGTGCACCATGGTGATGAACGGCGGCTTGTGCCCCTCCGGCCCCCGGTAGCCCTGGTTGCGCGGACGGTAGAGCAGCGCGTGCACCGCTTCACCGTCGGCGTTGCGGGCGTCCAGCTCCTCCACCTGCGGCAGCTGGTCGGCCGCGGGCAGCTGATCGATGGCCCGGGCCAGCGGGCGCAGGCAGGCCGCACCCCGGGTGGCTGCCTCGTCCCCGGTGGCTGCCTCGTCCCGGGTGCCGTCCGGCGCGTCCCGCCCGTCCACCACCGCCAGGTCGATCAGGCTGATCTGCTCGCCCTGGGTCATCGAGGAGGTCGCGGCCAGCAGTTGGCGGCCGCACAGCTGCAGCGGACGGATCCGGGTCACCGGCAGCCGCAGCGGCTGCAGCTGCCCGTCATCGATGCGCAGCCGGGACAGCCCGGTCAGCCCGGTGCCGTGGCTGACCAGCAGGGTGTTCTCCGATTCCACGGTGTACCAGGTGGTGCCGACCTGCCACAGCGGGCCGGCGAATTCCTCCTCGCGCTGCAGCAGCGGGCGGCTGGTGCCGGCGGCCACGTCGTACAGGTACGGGTTCCACCAGCCCGAGGCGTCGCTGATGAACGCCAGGCGCTGCCCGTCAACCCATTCGGGCTGCAGCACCGAGGTCTGCCCGGAGCCGGCGATCACCCGCTCATCGGCCAGCCCGGCGGTGCGCAACGAGGTGCCGGTGAGGGTGGCCAGGTGCAGCTCGGTGCCGTCCCAGGGCATGTTCGGGTGCTCCCAGCTGATCCAGGCCAGCTGCCGCGCATCGGGGCTCAGCCGCGGGAAGGCGACGAAGCGGGCCGGCGGGGTCAGCACGTTCAGCGCCGCACGGTCGGTGGCGGCGCTGGCATCCAGCGGGACCGCCACGATGTGGCGCACCGGTTCGCCACAGAGGTCCTCCATGATCGCCAGCACCGCGTCCCCCGCGGCGGTGGGCACCAGTTCGGCAAAGCGCAGGGTCGGGTTGCCCTGCTCAAGGCTCGGCGGGGTCAGCGCCACCGGTGCCGCGCCGGGTGCGGAAATGAGGTAGAGCCGCTGGTCGGTGAAGTTCGCGAAGACGATGCCCCACCGGCCCGGCTCCGCCCCGGGCAGCAGGGCCCAGGAGGCGCCGCCGTATTCGTGCACCCGGGAGCGCACGTTGTACTCGCGCGGGATCAGCTCCTGCCGGCGCTCACCGCTGGTCGCATCGTGGCGCCACAGCGTGATCCGCCCGCCCTGCTCGGGCCGGGCCTGCTGGATGATGACCTCATCTCCGGCGAAGGCCGCACCGCCCAGCGGCTTGGTGCCGGCCGCCACCTGTGCGGCGCTGATCGAGGACGGCCAGGAACCATGGGGAAGCTGCTTGCTCATGGTTCGATCCTAGGCCATCGCCGTCCCCCGGCTTCTGCCCCGTCCAAGCCCCGCACCGCCCGCTCGACACGCTGGCGATGGTGCGCTTGGATGAAGCCATGACACGCACACGCCAGGAGCAAGGGCGGCCGGATCCGGGCCGGGCAGAACCCGGCGAGCAGGTCCTGCTGCTGCGCGGGATCAACGTCGGCGGGATCAAGCTGCCCATGGCCGAGCTGGCCCGCATCCTGCAGGAGGCCGGGTTCGCCGCGGTGCGCACGGTGCTGGCCACCGGCAACGCGATCCTCACCAGCGAACTGGATCCGCCGGCCACCGGCAGGCGGGCGGAGCAGGCGATCGATGCGCAGTTCGGCCACCGGATCCGCTGTCTGGCCTACCCCGGCCCCGGGTTCGCCGCCTTGGCCACCGGCTTTCCGGTTCAGCCGCCACATGGGAACTACCATCGCTACCTGAGCTTCACCCCCTCCCCCGCGGCGGCCGGCGCGCTGGCCGCGGCGCTGGAGGAACAGCTGGCCTGCCGCGGGCTGCGGGCCGCCGAACCGTTCGCCGTGCACGGCCCGGCCCTTGGCTGGGTGGCCGAACGCGGCACCAGCACCAGTGACCCGCTGGCCCAGGCGCTGCAGCGCCTGGGCCCCACTCACCTGCACACCACCCGGAACCTGAACACGGTCCAGCGCATCGCCCGGATTCTGCGGGCGCCGGAACACGACGCATAATGGGTAGCGTTCGGGGCGCGCGAAGCCGCGCCCACCGTGTCGAAGGGGAGCCCACCAACCCATGATGCCCACCATGGTCCTGGCCGTTGAGCTGATCGGCACGTTCTTCTTCGCGATCGCCGGGTCACTGGTGGCGGTGCGCCGCGGCTTTGACATCATCGGCTCGGTGTTCCTGGCCGGAGTCGGAGGCCTGGGCGGGGGCATCGTGCGCGATCTGATCCTCAGCGACACCCCGGCCACGTTCAGCAACCCGGTCTACTTCATCCCGGTCGTGCTCAGTGCCGTGCTGGTGTACCTGTTCACCCCGGCGGTCAAGAAGCTGCACCGCCTGGTGCTGGTGTTCGACGCCGGCGGGCTGGGACTGTTCTGCATCACCGGCACGCTAAAGGCCCTGGACTACGGGATGAACCCGGTCTCCTCGGTGCTGTTGGGGGTGAGCACCGCGGTGGGCGGCGGGCTGATGCGCGATGTCATCGCCAACGTCACCCCGGAACTGTTCAACCCGCGCGACCTCTACGCGGTTCCGGCGATCGCCGGGGCGGGGCTGACCACGCTGAGCTGGACGCTGGGCTGGTTCTCCACCACGCTGGGGATCATCACCGCGGTGCTGGTGATCGCCACCCGGCTGGCGGCGATCAAGTACGGCTGGCGGGTGCCGCTGGCGGCCGGGCACTGGCACCGCCAGCCGGCCGCGCCCCCTGGGGACGGGCCGCAGCGCAACTACTAGGCCGCCTGCCGCCGCTCCCGCCGGCCCGGGTCAGTCGATGCGCTCGAGCTTGCCCAGGTCCTCGGCCCCGGGGATGGTGTCCTCGATGGCCCGCGGCGGGTTGATCATGATCGCCCCGGCCAGCATCACCACGATGCACCCGCCGAGCATCGCAAAAGCCGCGCCCCAGGAGTCGGTGGCCTTCTGCACCACGCCGAAGAGCATCGGCACCACGGCCGCCCCGGCGTACCCCAGCCCCTGGGCGAAGCCGGACAGCACGCCCGAACCGTAGGTGGTGCGCGAGCGCAGGTTCATCATCAGCAGTGCGATCGCAAACGTGCCCTGGCCCAGGCCGGCCAGCGCCACCCACACGGCGGTGTTGTTCGTCGGGGACAGGTAGATGCCCAGGTGCCCGCCGATCCAGCAGGCGGTGAACACGCCCACCGCCACGATCGGGTGCTTTAGCCGCGGCACCCACAGCGGCACCAGCAGGCTGACCGGCAGGCCCAGGATCGCGAACAGCGCCAGCATCGAACCGGAGGTGCCCTCGCTCAGGCCCATCGCGGTCAGGTAGGGCGGCAGCCAGGTGAAGTAGACGTAGGTCTGGGCGGAGTTGCCGGCCAGGTAGATCGCCAGCCCCCAGGCCACTTTGGACTTCCAGGGGTTCAGCTTCAGCCCCGGCGCACTGCCGCCGGCCAGCGGCGCGGGCATGTCCGGGCGCGCCACCTTCCGGTCGGCGATCAGCTGCAGCAGCCAGGGCAGCAGCACCACCGCGGAGAGCAGCGCCCACGAGCCGATGGACAGCTGCCAGGTGGAGGCGTTGGCCAGCGGGACCGAGAACTGCGGGGCCACCCACGTGCCCACGGCCAGCAGGGTCACGTACCCGCTGGTGACCACGCCGATGTGGTCCGGGAAGTACTTTTTCACCAGCGGCGGCAGCACCACGTTGCCCATGCCGTAGCCGGCCAGCGCGACGATCGACAGCCCCAGGAAGAGGTACACGTCCGAAACCCAGGGGCGGATCACCTGTCCGACGATGGCCAGCAGCACCGAGACCACCAGGGTGCGCTCCAGGCCCCAGGCCCGGATCAGCCGCGGGGTGAGCAGCCCGAAGACCGCGAAGGCGATGGGGGCCAGCATGGCCAGCAGCCCGGTGGTGAATTCGGTGAACGCGATGTTCTCGGAGATCCGCTGCAGCAGCGGCGGCACGGAGACCACCGCCGCACGCAGTGACAGGGCCATGAGCAGGATGCCCAGCAACGCCCCGATGCGGCCCTTGAGGGGCGTGGTGCCCTGTCGTTGATTCATGTGCTCCCTCAGCAGACCGTCATTGGTTGAAATCACCCAACTTTTTCAGTTTCGGCACCAACTCTAGTAACTGAGCCAGCCGTGCATCAAAATCCGAGTCGTGCCACCACGCCGGGCGTCCGGCGTGGGCGTAGATCCCCTCGCCGATGAGCATGATCGCCTGGGCCACGGTCGGGTCCCCGACCTCGCCCAGGATCAGTTCGTACCAGTCCTGGCTGATGCGCTGCAGGCTCTGGGCCGCGGCGTCCACCCCCGCCTGCGCCAGGCGTTCCACGGCCAGCAGGTAGCGGTCGAATTCGGTGCCCAGTTCCGCCGAGGTGCGCACGAAGTACACCGAGATGCCCTCCGGGGCGCGACTCATTAGTTCACAATCCTGCGCCGCCAGCTCCTCACAGGCGCCGATGACCGCCTGGGCCAGCGCCTCCTTGGAGGCGAAGTGGTAGAGCAGCCCGCCCTTGGAGACCTCAGCCCGGGCGGCGGTGGCGTCCATGGTCGCGGCCCGCTCCCCCTCGTCGCACAGCAGCGCGACGTAGGCGTCGAGGATCTTGGCTTTGGCCAGTGGTGGACGGGCCATGGATTTACCTCCCAATGGCGGTGATGAAGCAGACAACACCTCCGATTGTAACAATACCGTCCAGACGGTACAGTAATGGGGGTGGGCTACTCCCTACCCACTTTCCCTTCGTTCACAGATGGATTGACCATGACTTCACCAACTACCGGAACCCTGCCGCGCGTCTTGACCCCGCGCCGCCGCTGGGCGGCACTGGTGGTGCTGCTGTTCCCGGTACTGCTGGTCTCGGTGGATAACACCGTGCTGTCCTTCGCGGTACCGGCGATCTCCGCTGCGCTGCAACCCACGGGCAACCAGCTGCTGTGGATCATCGACATCTATCCGCTGATCCTGGCCGGCCTGCTGGTCCCCATGGGCTCGCTGGGCGATCGCATCGGGCGGCGCAAGGTGCTGCTCACCGGCGCGGTCGGCTTCGCCCTGGTCTCCGGGCTGGCCGCCTTCGCCACCGACGCCGGGCAGCTGATTGCCGCGCGCACCCTGCTGGGCGTCTTCGGCGCCATGCTCATGCCCGCCACGCTCTCCCTGCTGCGCAACATCTTCAGCGACCCGATGGAACGGCGCACCGCGATCGCCATCTGGGCCGCCGCGTTCTCCGGCGGCGCCGTGCTCGGGCCGGTGATCGGCGGGATCCTGCTGGAGCACTTCTGGTGGGGTTCGGTGTTCTTCCTGGCCGTGCCGATGCTGCTGCCGCTGCTGGTTGGCGGGCTGATCCTGCTGCCCGAATCCCGGGACCCGAACCCGGGCAAGGTCGACCCGATCTCCATCGTGCTGATCATCATGGCGCTGCTGCCCTTCGTCTACGGGATCAAGTCGATCAGCTCCGGGCCCTGGTACGTCCCAGTCGCCGCGATCACCATCGGGGTGGTCAGCGCCGTCGCGTTCGTGCGGCGTCAGCTGACGCGCAGCATCCCGATGCTGGACGTGCGCCTGTTCGGCAACCGGGTGTTCTCCGGAGCGCTGGCGGTGAACCTGATCGGCGTGTTCTCGCTGGTCGGCTTCATCTACTTCGTCTCCCAGCACCTGCAGCTGATCTCCGGGCTCACTCCCTTTGAGGCCGGGGTGTGGATGACCCCAGGCCTGGTGCTGACCATGGTGTTCGGGCTGCTGGCGGTGCGCTTCTCGGCCCGCTACGGGACCTCGAACGTCATGATCGCCGGACTGGTGCTCAGCGCACTGGCCTACGCCGTGGTGGTCCTCGCCGGGGCCTCGGGCAGTGACACCTGGCTGATGGTGGCCTTCTGCCTGCTCGGACTCGGGGTGGGGATGAGTGAAACCCTGTCCAACGACCTGGTGCTCTCCGAAGTGCCGGCCGCCAAGGCCGGGGCGGCCTCGGCGATCTCCGAAACCGCCTACGAGGTCGGCTCGGTGCTGGGCACCGCGGTACTGGGTACGATCCTGAACGGGATCTACGCCTCCAGCCTCATGGTCCCCTCCTCGCTCAGCGAGCAGCAGGCCGAGGCCGCCACCCAGACGCTCTCCGGGGCGCACACCGTGGCCGAGCAGCTGGACCCGGCCGCCTCGCAAACCCTGCTGCAGGCCGCGGCCGCCGCGTTCGACCACGGCGTGCTGGTCACCGCGTCCCTGGCGGCATTGCTGGCACTGGTGGCCGCGATCGTGGTTGGAAGGGTCGTCAAGCCCCTCGCAAGGTAACCATTGGTCGATTCTTTACCAAAATCTAGATTAATTCGGGCGAAGTTATTCAGTTAGGCCCGTAGACCACGTAGGCTAGGACATGTAGTTTCAAAGTAATTCGCGAAGTACCCTTTAGAAGCTTGCAGACGTCAACACGTTGAATGTCAGGCAACCTTTCTAGACGTGAAGTGAATGACCTGGCTGCTTCGCACAATCGGCCGGCGGAACTCCCAGCGGGAGAGCCTTCGACGGTTTGCGTGGAAACAACCATTTCCGCCACGAGGTGTGGCGGGATTACGTCTGAAAGGACCAAGGAATAAATGGCAACTGGAATCGTGAAATGGTTCAACGCTGAAAAGGGCTTCGGCTTCATCGCTCCGGACAGCGGCGATCCGGACGTCTTCGCACACTTCTCCGCCATCCAGACCCAGGGCTTCCGCACCCTGGACGAGGGCCAGAAGGTTGAGTTCGAGGTTGTCGAGGGCCCGAAGGGCCTGCAGGCAGCTGACATTCGCGCTCTCTAAAGGCGAAACGGCTACACGCCAAGCTTGAACGGTGCCGAACAGGGACTTTCCCGGTTCGGCACCGTTTTTTGTGAGACTTTCCTCGCCCCCGGACTGCCTCACGACGGAATACCGTGGGTCCCATCGTGGTTGGCACCACTGTGAAGCTTTCCATTCTTGATCTTGCCCCGGTGGCACCGGACTCCACGGTTGCCGACTCCTTCAAATCCTCGGTACGCCTGGCCCAGATGGCCGAACGCGCGAACTACGAACGCATCTGGTACGCCGAACACCACAACATGGCGACCATCGCGTCCTCGGCCACCGCGGTCCTCATCAGCCACATCGCCCACCACACCAACCGGATCCGGCTCGGGTCCGGCGGCATCATGCTTCCCAACCACTCCCCGCTGGTGATCGCCGAGCAATTCGGCACGCTGGCCGAAATCTTCGGGGACCGCATCGATTTGGGTTTGGGCCGGGCCCCGGGCACCGACCCGGTCACCCTCCGCGCGCTGCGCCGTGAACCAAACGCGGCCGACACCTTCCCGCACGACGTGCTGGAGCTGCAGGCCTACCTGGCCGATGAATCGCGCATCCCCACCGTCCGGGCGATCCCCGGGGCCGGCACCCGGGTGCCGCTGTACATCCTGGGCTCCTCGCTGTTCGGCGCGAAGCTGGCCGCGCAGCTGGGCCTGCCCTATTCCTTCGCTTCCCACTTCGCCCCGGATGCCCTGCACCAGGCGGTGCAGCTGTACCGGGACGAGTTCACCCCTTCCCAGCAGCTGGACAAGCCCTACGTGATTGCCGGGGTCGGGGTCCTGGCCGCCGACAGCACCCAGCGCGCCCACGAGTTGATGGAACAGGCCAAGCGCCAGCGGGTGGCCTCCTTCCTGGGCCGCAATCGGGAGGAACCGTTCACCGAGGCGGAAATCGACATGCTCATGGGCACTGCCCCCGCCGCCCAGGTCCTGGACATGATGCGCTACACCGCGGTCGGCGCGCCCTCCGACGTCGCCGAATACCTGGAGCATTTCGCCAAGGCCAGCCAGGCCGACGAGCTGATCACCGTGCACTACCCGCTGCAGGAATCCGAACGCCTGGATTCGGTGTGGCTCACCGCGCAGGCCGTCGGCCTGGCCGCCAACGCCTAGCAACACCACGACCCCGCCCCCATGCCGGCGCCGGCACCTCCGCTCGGGCGTCGGCATGGCCGGTGGGTGAAATCAAAAAATGCCCCGCAACGGGGCATTTTGCGTTGTCTGGAGGTCCGCCGCGGCGGTACACCGCGCAAGGTGGCTCAGGCGCTTAGCCGCACCCAGCGCCGGACTGCCATGAACAGTGCCACGATCAAGGTCACGGTCAGCAGGCCCTCCACGCCGATGTAGGCGTAGTGCCACAGCGAGCCGCCCTCGAAGTTTCCGGCCAGCACCGCGTCGGTGCGGCGGGACAGGCCCGGTCGGATGGCCACGGTCTTGATCAGCAGCCACAACCCGCTCAACCCCAACACGGCCCACCAGGAGCGGTCCACGCCGCGCCGAACGCTGGCGGCCAGCCAGGCCAGGAACAGGACGATCTCCACCACGTTCATCGCCGCGAAAACCAGTCGGCCAATACCCAGCCCGAGCGGAATGGTGATGCCCGGGGCGGTGAACTTCAGCGGCGCCTCGATGAAGGAGATCCCGATGATCAATCCCAGCCAGATGGCCGGGACCAGGATCCGGGCGGCCACGGCCCATCGGGCGGCGGTGCTGGGTCGGGTGGCGGAATCGGTGTGGGACAAGGCCTTCATGCTTTCCACTCTACGCCGCGCCGGGCAGCCCGCTGCCGCCGGGCGCCTGTGGGGCTATCGGGTGGCACGGGTCCGCGCGGCGCGGGTGGAGCGCACCGAGGCGATCCCCAGCCCCAGGGCCATCAGCACGCAGCCAATCAGGAACACCTGGATGCTGGCCTGCAGGCCAAAGTGCCCGGCCGCCCACCCCAGGCCGATGACCGGAATGGTGCTGCCCAGGTAGGTGACCACGTAGATCGCCGAGACCGTGCTGGCGTGCTCGGAGGGTGCCACCGCGTCCACGGCGGCGGAAAAGGCGGCACGGAACGCCAGCCCCTGCCCCAGCCCGATCACGATCATCGCCAGCACCACGACGGGCAGCAGCGCCGCCTCCAACCCGAGCAGCAGGGCCCCCATCCCGGCGGCCATCAGCAGCAGCGCCACCGTTTGCAGGTGCCGGCCGCGGATCTGGGTCAGCTGCACCAGGGCGGAGACGCCCAACGCCAGGCCGGCCAGCGCCCCGATCACCGGAAGCCAGGAAATGGCGAAGATCTCGGCCAGGTAGCCCGGGGCCAGGGAAAGAATGAAGCCGAAGATCGCAAAACTGAGGAAACCGGTCAGCGCGGCCAGCCAGAATTCACCACGCGCCCCGGAGGGCACGCTGGCCACGCGTGGCGCCAGCGCCCGGCCCCGGGTGCCCGGTGCGGCCACGGCGATGGCCGGGCGGGCCCGCACCAGCAGCAGGGGCACGAGCAGCAGCACCAGCGCCACGGCCTGGACGGTGAAGGCGGTGCCCAGCCCGCCGGGCAACAGGGCCAACAGCCCACCGATGACCGGTCCGACCGCCACCCCGCCGGAAGAGGCCAGCAGGGTGAAGCGCGAGGCCCATTCGGGCTTACTGGGCAGCAGTTCGCGCAGTGCCGCGGCGCTGGCCCCGGTGGCCAGGGCGACCGAGGCCCCCTGCAGCCCGCGTCCGGCGCACAACCCCAGCAGGTCATCGGCGGTCCCGAAGACCAGCGTGCCGGCCAGGCCGATCAGCACGGCCAACAGCAGCGCGGCGCGTCGGCCGATGTGGTCGGACCAGTGCCCGACCGTGACCAAAAAGACGATGAGTGCCATCACGTAGCTGGCGAAGGCGACCGAGGTGCCCATCGGCCCCAGTCCCAGCGACTGCTGCAGCCCCGGGTAGAGTGGGGTGGCCAGGTTGGCGCCGCACAGCAGCACAAAGATCACCAGCCCGGAGAGCACCAGGCGGGTGCGCGGCGTGGCGTCCCACCGGTCGTAGCTGGCCGCCGTGCCGGGACGCATCCTCAGCTCACTGATCACCGACATCGCCGACCCGCCTTTCTGGTGTCCGCCAGCCACCGGACGTGGCGGCGTGCTGGTCCCCTGCCGATCAACAGGGGTGGAAGAGATTGAGCATTCTGCTTCGAGATGGCTACGCGAATAGCCTGTTCCTTCACTAATATGGAATACTTCAAAGCATTGCATCGCCAATTGACGGTTCCATTGAGCAAAACATCCAAAAATTGGCGGATCGGAAGAGTACGGAGAGTAGTTTTGGTGCGTTTGGACGACGTGGACGTGAAGATCTTGCTGGCCATGATCGCGGATCCACGGATCCAGATTTCCGAGCTGGCCGATCAGGTGGGCATCGCCCGCAACACCGCCCAGTCCCGGATGCGCCGGCTGCTGCGGGCCGGGGTGCTGCGCGACGGCGGACGCGACATCGACCTGGCGGGCCTGGGCTACGACGTGCTGGCCTTCGTGACCCTGGAGGTGATGCACCGCGACATTGATGCGGTCATCTCCGCGCTGCGCGGGATCCCGAACATCCTGGAGGTCCATGAGATCTCCGGCAACGGCGATCTGTGGCTGCGCCTGGCCGCCATGGACACCCATCAGCTGCAGTCGGCGCTGCGCCAGATCCTGCGCATCCGCGGTGTGAACCGCTCGGAGACCACGTTCGCGCTGCACACCCACCTGTCCTACCGCTGCGCCCCGCTGCTGGAGCAGTACCGCCAGGACCACGGCTAGGCTTCCGCCGCCTGGGCCCAAATCACTGCCGCAGAAACACGCCGATTTCAAGACTTCCTCTGGCTACCTCCACGCCCTAGGCTGGAGATACCAAGTAGCCACGAGGGGTGTTCCCCGGCGCAGGCAGGATACTCCTCGACAACCGAAGGAGTACGTCATGAGCCGCGACATGGAACCCGGTGACTTCGCCCCGCAGTACGGCAACGATCTGTACGAGCCCGACGACGGACGCGATTCGCAGGCCTATGAGGGCTCCAGCGACATGCCCGAAACCATGCGCAACATCGACCCGCTGGCCCAGCGCGGTTACCTGCTCGACGACGACCTCGAAGAGGACTCGGACCTGGATAACGAGTTCACGGACGAAGACGATGCGGAAGAGGACGACGACGAGGACGAGGAGGACGACGTCCCGGTCGAGGACCTGGAAGACGCCTAACACCTCACAGAAGCATCCTTTCGCCCCCTTCCGGGTTCCGTCCCGAGCGGGGGCGGCAAACCCGGGGTACAACGCGCCCGGCTCCGCTCGGGATTGACGGCAGGTAGGTCCCGGCCGCTTCCCGGCGCCCCGCGTGTCCCGCACCAGCCGCGCCCGGGTCCGGATGGGCCTCCCGCTCCCCACGCCGTGGGGCACGGCCGTTGCCCGCTTCCCGCGCGGACCCCACGCGCCTCTTGTCTTGCACCGGCCCGGGGAACAACACCGCCTAGACTGGGATGCGTGATAAATCCGGTTCACCTGCGCACCCTGCTTGAAGTCATCGCCCATCGCTCCTTTGCCACGGCCGCTGCCCGGTTGGGCTACACCGCCAGCGCCGTGTCACAGCAGATGACCGCCCTGGAGCGCGCCGCAGGAACCACGCTGTTCCTGCGCGGGGCGCGTTCAATCACCCCCACCCCGGCCGCACTGCGCATGGTGCGCCACGCCAAGCGGGTGCTGACGGACATCGACGCGCTGATGGCCGACGTGGCCACCGCGGAGGCGGACACCAGCGAACGCGAGGAAATCCGGGTGGGAATCTTCCCCTCCCTGGCCGCCTACGCGCTGCCGCAGCTGCTGGCGGCCGAGGACTGGCCCGCGCTGGGCATCAACCTGCGGCTGTGGATCGGCGAACCCCAGCAGACCGTAGCGGGCCTGGGGGCCGGCGGGGACCTGGATTTGGCGCTGATCTTCCAGGTCGGGCCCGGCGGGCTGAGCTGGCCGGCGAACCTCTCGCGCACCTGGCTGGGCGATGACCAGTTCCGCGTGGTGATCCCCGCCTCCTGGCCGATGTCCGATGACTCCACCCTCAGCCTGGACCAGCTGGCCCAGTGGCCATGGATCATGCACCATCCCGGCGCATCCGATGCAACGCTGATTGCCCGGCTCTTCGCCTCCTACAACATCCACCCGCAAGTGGCCGCGTACTGCGACGACTTCGAGGCCTCGCTGAACCTGGTGGCCGCCGGCTTCGGCGCCGCCCTGGTCCCGGATTTGGCGATGGCCCGCGCCCCGGAGGGACTGCGCCTGGTCGATGCGCCCGAGATCCGCCTGGCCCGTTCCATCTTTGCGCTGATGCCCGACCAGGCCGCCAAGCCCAAGGCCAGCCTGGTGCTTGACCGGCTGGCGCAGGTGCTGGACCGCCACCCGACCGTGCGCTGATCCGCCCCGGCACGCCGGACGGCTGCCGGGGACCGGCCGCGGATCCGGCGCAAACCGGCAATCCTTGGCATACTCGGTGGTGGGCCCGCCCCGGCGGCACTGGCCCCGGACCAAACACAGCAACGATGACAAGGAGCACCGTGAGCGAACTGGTGGTTTCACGAACCCTCGGACCGATAGGACATCTGGAGCTGAACCGGCCGGAAAAGCTCAACGCACTGAACCTTGAGATGCTCACCGAGCTGGATGTGGTGCTGCGCCGCTGGGCCGATGACCCGCAGATCCAACTGGTGGTGCTCACCGGCCGCGGCGAGCGCGGGTTCTGCGCCGGCGGGGACATTGCCGCCTTCCACCAGGCCGTGACCAGCGGGGACCACAGCGCCTTCCTGCAGCTGCTGGAGCTGGAGTTCAGGATCGACCATTTCCTCTCGGTCTATCCCAAGCCGGTGCTGAGCATCGCCCACGGCATCACCATGGGCGGCGGAATTGGACTGGCTAGCCACGCCCCGGTGCGGGTGGTGACCAGTGATGCGCGCATGGGCATGCCCGAGGCCCGCATCGGCTACACCCCGGACGTGGGCGGCAGCCACCTGCTGGCCATGGCTCCGGGACACTTCGGCGAGTACTTCGCGATGACCGCCGCCAGCTTCACCGGGGCCGACGCCCCGTTCCTGGGGTTCGCCGAGGTGGTCATCGACCCGCAGACCGCTGCCGGGCTGCTCGATGAGCTCGATGACCTGGTGGGTCTGGAACCGGCGCAGCTGATCTCCGCGCTGGAACTGCTGCACGGTTCGGTGCCGGACAGCGCGCTGCAGGCCGAGCAGGGCTGGATCGACCACGCCTTCTCCGCCGGCACCGCCGAGCAGGTGCTGCAGCGGTTGGATGAGATGGTGCACCCGAAGGCCGCCGAGGCGGCCGCCGCGATCCGGGCGAACTCCCCCACCAGTGTCACCAGCGGGTTCCTGGCGGTGCGCCGTGCCCGTGAGGAGGCGCTGCTGCGCGGGGCCCTGGACCGGGAGCTGCGCCTGGCCGACTACCTGATGTACCTGCCGGACCTGGCCGAGGGCATCCGCGCCCAGGTGATCGACAAGGACCGCAACCCGGCCTGGGAGCCGGACACGCTGGCCGCGGTGGACACCGCCAGGCTGGCCGAAGTGGTCCAGGGACCCTAGCTGCCCCTAGCTGCCCTGGTGCTGCATCTTGCCCGGCTTGCCTTCCGGCCGGGTGACATCCTGGTGCACCGGCTTGACCACCTGCCGGTCCTTCGGCTCGATGCGCGGGGCGGGCACGGTGTTCGGGTGCCCCGGCTGCCCGGCCGGCGGCATCAGGACCACCGCGTGCGGGGTGCCGAACCGAAGCGGCGCGTGCTCGCCAAAGTGGTCCGAATCCGCCTCCTCCCAGTCCTCACGCCAGGTGGTGGGCGTGTCTTCCAGCAGCTCGCCGGGGCGCAGCCAGTGGAACAGCGAGGCGTAGGAGCGGGTGCTCTGCAGGTTCACCCGGCGCCGCAGCATCCGGGTGTTCAGCTGGTCCGGGCTGGTCAGCCCCATGGAGGCCATGATCTGGTTGGCCTCGGTCACCGTCAGCCGGTGGTAGTTGTACACCCGGTTGCCCTTGTCGTCCACCACCAGGGCGCGCATCCGGCGCTTGTCCTGCGTCGCCACCCCCACCGGGCAGGTGTTGGTGTGGCACTTCTGGGCCTGGATGCAGCCGGTGGCCATCATCATCGACCGGGCCGCGAAGCAGAAATCCGCGCCCTGGATCAGCCGCTTGACGATGTCATTGCCGTTGGCGATCTTCCCCGCGGCCGCCACCCGCACCTCCGAGCGCAGCCCGGTGCCCATCAACGCGTTGTGCACCAGCATCAGCCCCTCCGTCAGCGGGGTGCCCACGGTGTCCTCGTACTCCAGCGGCGCCGCCCCGGTGCCGCCCTCGGCCCCGTCCACGGTGATGAAATCGACTAGGGTGCCGGTCTCCAGCATCGCCTTGCAAATGGCCAGCACGTCGGTGCGCGAACCGACGCACAGCTTGATGCCCACCGGCTTGCCGCCGGAGAGTTCGCGCAGCCGGGTGACGAAGGCCAGCATCTCGCGCGGGGTGGAGAATTCGGGGTGGCTGGCCGGGGAGATGCAGTCCTCCCCCTCGGGCACGCCGCGGGCCTCGGCGATTTCCGCGGACACCTTCGCGCCGGGAAGCACACCGCCCAGCCCGGGCTTGGCCCCCTGGGAAAGCTTAATGGTGATGCCCTTGACCTTTTCATGGGCGGCCTTGCGGGCGAAGACCTCCGGGCTGAAGCGGCCCTCACTGGTGCGGCAGCCGAAGTAGCCCGAACCCAGTTCCCAGAACAGGTCCGCCCCGTATTCCAGGTGGTACTTGGTCAGCCCGCCCTCACCGGTTTCATGTACGAAGTCACCCATCGCGGCGCCCTTGTTCATGGCCAGCACCGCGTTCTTGGACAGCGCACCAAAGCTCATCGAGGAGATGTTCAGCAGCGAGATGTCATACGGGGCGCTGCACTGGGAGGAACCCACCCGCACCTTGTGCTGGTCCGAGACCGCGGCGGCCGGCGCGGTGGAGTGCAGCAGGTATTCGTAGCCGACCGCGTTCACCTCCCGTTCGGTGCCAAAGGCCTTGTGGCTGTCCGCGCCCTTGGCCCGGGCGTAAATCAGCGAACGGGTGTCCCGGTCAAAGGGCTTGCCGTCGGTGTTCCGCTCAATGAAGTACTGCTGCAGTTCCGGGCGAATGAACTCGAAGAAGAACCGGAAGTGGCCCAGGATCGGGTAGTTGCGCAGGATCGCGTGGCGGGTCTGCAGCAGGTCGTGGATCCCCACCCCCAGCAGCACCGCACAGAAGGCGGCCAGCACCAGCCAGGCGGCGCTGCCCAGCGCGGAGGCGAAGATCGCGGCCACTGCGGCGGCCGTGGTGATCACTATCAGGAAGATCAGAATGAAAAACCGTGCCATGGCCCGAGCCTAGCCCCACTGGGTTGGTGCCCGAAAGTGGCTCTTCCCAGTGATCTGGCAGTTCCCAGCTTCGGGGTTTACGCCCCGTCCTCGATGCTGGTCAGTTCGCGCCGACGCATCCTGGCGAAGAGCGAGTCGGGGCGGTCCAGCAGGGCGGCGGCGCTGCCCCGCTCGATGACTTCCCCGTCGGCGAGCACGATCACTTCGGCGAAATCCTGCAGCACACCGAGCTTGTGGCTGATCATCAGCAGCCCCATGCCCGCATCCACGCGGCGTGCCAGGGCCTGCATCACCAGGGTTTCGGTGTGCGTGTCCAGTGCGCTGGTGGCCTCGTCGAGGATCAGGAACTGCGGTTCACGCAGCAGCGCCCGGGCCAGCACCAGACGCTGGCGCTGCCCGCCGGAGATCCGCGATCCGCGCTCCCCCAGCCGGGTGTCAAGCCCATCACGCTGGGCGGCGAGCCACTGGCCGAGCCCCAGCTCCTGCAGCACGCCGGCCAGCGTCGCATCGGTCATCCCGGTGCGTCCCAGGGTGAGGTTTTCGCGCAGGGTCCCGCGCACCAGCGAGTCGTCCTGCGCCACCAGCACCAGCGCGGTGCGCAGGTCGCTCAGGGTCAGCTCGTCGATCGGCACCCCGTCCAGGAGCACGGTGCCGTGCGAGTCGACGGCGCGCAGCAGCGCGGCGGCCAGCGTGGATTTGCCCGACCCGGATTCGCCCACCAACGCCACCCGTTCCCCGCGGCCCAGTTCCAGGTCCAGTGCGCGCAGCACGGTGCGGCCCTGGCGCTGGACGCTCAGGTCCTGCACCTGCAGTCCGTCACCCGCGGCGCCCAGGGCGCGGGCGGCGCCCGGTTCGGCCACCGGCGGTTCGGCCAGGTGGTTGGCGTACAGGGTGCGGATGCTGTGCAGCGATTCCTGCAGCGAGCCGACGAACCCCTCCACACCGCGCACCGCCTCAAAGGAGGGGACGGTGAGCACCAGCAGCAGGATCAGTTCCCCGCCCGGCACCCGGCCGAGCCCGGCGACCCCCACACCCAGCACGGCCAGCCACGGCACCACCGCGACCGCGCTGGCCCGCAGCCCGCGCACCCAGGAGGCCCGGCGCATCCCGCCGGGCAGCCGGCCGGCGCGCCCCAGCCGGTCGGTCATCGCCGCCTGCGCGTGCAGGCTGAACACCGCTTCGGCCCCGGAAAGCGTGTCGCCGATGGCGCGGGAGGTGCGGGCCCGGGCCGCGGCTTCGGCTCCCGCCGCGCGGCGCAGGCTGCCCAGCCCGAGCCACGGAACCAGCAGCCCCAGCACCAGGTAGCCGCCGAGCAGGATCAGACCGCTGGGCCCGTCCACCCCGAAGCCGACCAGCGCGGCGACCAGCGCGCTGGTCACCAGCGCGGCCACGGCCGGGGGCAGGGTGTGGGCGAAGAAGACCTCCACCCGGTCGATGTCGCGCACCGCCCGCTGCAGCATGCTGCCGCTGTGCGCGCCGGAGGCGAACGGGGCCTGGCGTTCATAGTCCGCGTAGACCTGGGTGCGCAGCCGGGCCAGCGCCAGGAACGCGACCTTGTGCCCCACGTACTGCTCCGCGTAGCGCAGCACCCCCTTGGCCAGGGCCAGGGCGATCAGCCAGCCGGCCAGCACCCCGTAGCCGGCCGCGGACCCGGGCAGCGCCAGCGCCAGCCCGCTGGCCCGGATGAGGCCGAGTCCGGCCACATAGTAGATGGCCAGGGCCACCAGCCGGGTCAGGCAGGCCAGCACGCTGGCCAGCAGCAGCGGGGCGACGATGTCCCGCGTGCTGGCCAGGATCCAGCGCACCGCGCCGGCCGTGGCGTGCGGGCGCTGCCCACGGGCGGGGGCCTGGTGGTGTTCGGTGCTCATCGTGCCCCTTTCGCTTCCCCGGCCCGCTGCCGGTACTGGCCCATCACCCGGTACAGGTAGCCGCCGGTGTCCTGCATCAAATCCTCACGCCGCCCGGCCTGCACCACCTGCCCGTCGTGCATCACCACCACCCGGTCATAGTCCGCCAGCAGGGAAAGCCGGTGGGTCACCGTGATCACGGTGCGCCCCTGCCCGGCGGTGCGCAGCAGCTGCAGCACCTGCTGTTCGGTGTGCACGTCCAGGGCGCTGGTCGGCTCATCGAGCAGCAGCACCGGACGCTCGGCCAGCAGGGCGCGGGCGATCGCCAGGCGCTGGCCCTGCCCGCCGGAGAGCCGCGCCCCGGCCTCCCCCAGCTGCAGATCCAGGCCCTCGTCCAGCGCGTCAAACCAGGGCCCGAGTCCCACCTGGCGCAGCAGCCGCACCAGCTGTTCGTCCTCGGCGCGCGGGTCGGCCAGGAGCAGGTTCTCGCGCAGGCTCATCGCAAACAGCGCCGCCTGCTGCTCAACCACCGCGGTGTTTAGCCGCAGCGTGGCCGGGCCCAGCGCCTGGCGGGCATCATGCACGATGCCGGCGGTGGTCTCCAGCTGCCCGCTCAACACCCGCAGCAATGTGGACTTGCCGCTGCCCGACGCGCCGATCACCGCGGTGCGTGAACCGGGCGGGAAGCTGAGGTTCACGGCGCGGATCGCCTGCGGGTTCCGCTCATACCCGGCGGCCAGGTCCTGCAGCTGCAGCCCGCTGGCGGCCAGGTCCACCGGCACCGGCTGCAGCATCGCCGGGTGCGCCGGTTCGGCCAGCGCCTCGGCGATCTTCTCCTGCGCCGCCCGCCCGGTCATGCCGATGTAGAAGAAGCTGCCCACGTAGTTCACCGGGGCCAGCATCAGGAAGCTGAGCAGCACCAGCGCGGTGCCCTGCCCGGGGCTGAGCACCCCGGTGCCCACCCGCCACCAGGCCAGGCCCGCCGCCGCGGCCAGCAGCAGCAGGGCGAAACTCGCGTCGATCACCAGCAGCAGCAGCTGGTTGCGCGCCAGCAGGCGCATCACCTGCACCCGCACCGCCTCCGCCGCGGCGGCGACCTTCGCCCCCATCCACAAGCTGGCGTTGTTCAGCTTCAGCATCCCCAGGTTGCGCAGCGCATCCATGAACACGGCCGCCAAAATCCCCTGCGAACGCCGGTACTGGCCGGAGGAGGCCCGGAACAGCCGACCGAACCCGAACACCAGCAGCGGCACCAACAGCAACAGCACCCCCAGGACCGCGGCGCACAGCGGGTCCAGGGCGAGCGCCACAAAACTAAGCACCACGAACGGGGTGATCACCGCCGCCAGCGCCGGCCCGGTGAACCCGGCCCGGAAGCGCACCTTGCGGTCCACCGCGTCCATCGCCGTGTTCACCCGCTCCCCCTGCCCGAGCCGGCGCAGCCCCAGCGGCCCGATCGCCAGGTAGTGCTCCAGCAGCTGGCGCCGGGTGCCCTCCAGCATCCGCTCGCTGGCCCGGTCGATGACCACCGGCACCAGCAGGGTTCCGGCCGCCGCCAGCACCAGCGCGGTTCCGGCCATCATGAACCAGGACCCGGGCAGCGCCGGCGCCGCGGCCCCGCCGTCCGGGGCGTCCAACGCCGCGTCCACCGCCGCGCCCAGCAGCACGGCCAGCCAGGCCGTGGCCGCGCCGGAAAGCACCGAAAGCCCCACCACGATCCCGGTGGGTGAAGAAGTTCCCGCCAAATCCTTACGCACCCTCCCATCGTAGGCCGTCACGCCAGCGTCCCCGGGCCGGGCGCCGCGGCGGTCCAGCAGCCGGGCGCCGCGGCGGTCCAGCAGCCGGGCGCCGCGCGTCATCCAATTGCGCCCGCGCGCGACGGTACACCACACTTGGAGCATGGAAACCACCGGCGAAGCACCCCGCCCCCACCAGATCACCCTGCGCTTCCTGGCCGCGCCCATGGATGTGGGCCTGTCCGGCACCGTCGAGGCCGGCACCGTGCTGGAGTGGGTGGACAAGGCCGCGTACGCCGCGGCCGTGGGCTGGGCCGCCAGCTACTGCGTCACCGCGTACGTGGGCAACATCCACTTCTCCGACCCGGTGGGCAGCGGGGATTTGGTGGAGGTCACCGCCAGCATCGTCTACACCGGCACCTCCTCCATGCACGTGCACACCGAGGTCTCCTTCCGCGACCCGCGCGGCGAGCGCACCGGCACCTCCACCACCTGCCTGGTGATCTTCGTGGCCGTGGACGAGCACGGCAAGCCGCGCCCGGTGCCCAGCTTCACCCCGCGCACCGAGCTGCAGACCCGGCGCCGGGACGACGCGCTGGCCCGGATCGGGATCCGCGACGCCATCGTGGAGGAAATGAAGGGCCAAAGCTACACGCAGGCCGGCACCGCCGAACGCATTACGCTGCGCTTCCTGGCCGAGCCGACGGACGTGAACTGGGGCGGGAAGGTGCACGGCGGGATCGTGATGAAGTGGATCGACACCGCCGCGGCGCTGTGCGCCTCGCGGTACTGCGGGCAGGACACCGTCGCGGTGTTCTCCGGCGGGATCCGCTTCTACCGGCCGCTACGCATCGGGGACCTGGTGGAGGTCGAGGCCCGCCTGGTCTACACCGGGGTGAAGGGCATGCACATTGCGGTGCACGTGCGCTCCGGGGATCCCAAGGGCGGGCAGCTGAACCTGACCACCTACTGCCTGACGGTGATGGTGGCGCGCGACGCGACCGGAACCGCGGTGCCGGTGACCCCCTGGGTGCCGCGCTCCGCGGAGGACCGGGCGCTGTGGGAGCACGCCCGCACCCTGGTGCGCATCCGCGCCAACTCCCCCGGCGGCTACCGCCCGGGGCACCTGGAGCAGTCCGTGCCGGTGGGACGGCAGGCCACCCGGTGAGCGCGCCCAACGAAACCCCGGCGGTGCCCGGCCCCTGGGTGAAGATCTGCGGGTTGTCCACCGCCGCCGATGTGGCGGTGGCCATCGAGCACGGGGCCGCGGCGCTGGGCTTTGTGCTCACCGATTCGCCGCGGCGCATCAGCCCGCAGCGGGCGGCCGAACTGGTGGCCGCGGTGCCCGAATCGGTGGCCAGCGTGGCGGTGGTGCGCCACGAGGACGTGGACACCGCCATCGACCGGGCGCGGGCGGCCGGGGTGGGGTGGATCCAGCTGCATGGGCAGCGCACCGCCGCCGAGGTGCGCCAGGTGCGCTCCGCCGGCTTCCAGGTGATCCGCGCGGTGCGGATGGATGACCCGCCGCAGGTGTTCGAGGACTGGGGCGAGCAGCTGCTGCTGATCGACGCCGCCGTGCCCGGCAGCGGTGCGGCGTGGGACTACTCGCTGGTGCGCGAGGCCGCGGCCGGGCGGCGCTGGCTGGTGGCCGGGGGCCTGGATCCGCGCAACGTGGCCGCGGCGCTGGCCGCCTCCGGGGCGGCGGGGGCCGATGTCTCCTCCGGGGTGGAGTCCTCCCGCGGGGTCAAGGACCCGCAGCTGATCGCCCGCTTCCTGCACGCCGCCCACGGCCGGCACGACGCCGGCGCCCCCGCCGCGGACTCACCGAACGGGGCCTGATCCGGCTCCGGCCCGCCGGGCGGCCAGATGATCCGCGCCGGCTTAGCCCACCCAGCTGTGCGGGGCCGGGCGGCGGGCCGAGGGCAGGGAGCTGTCCTCACGCCACTGGGTGATCCAGGCCGGGACCTGCCGGTCATCGGGCATGCTCACCCCGGCGGCGGCGAAGATCTGCTCATTGGGCACCGGACCGGACTTGGAGACCAGTCGGGTGGCGATGTAGCCGCGGGCATAGATCTCCCCGTCGACCACGATGCGCTGTTCAAAGTAGATGCACTTCTCATCGGCGCCCAGCACCTGGGTCTCCTGGGTGAACTTCACCCCGAGCTTCACCGACTTGCGGAAGGTGATCATCTCCGCCTGCACCACCGGGGTCCACTTGTTCCGGCGCAGCGCCGCCCACATCCCGGAGCGGAACATCAAATCAAAGCGGCCCAGGTCGAAGATCGAGAAGTACATGCCGTTGTTGATGTGCCCGGCGAAGTCGATGTCGGTCAGGGTGGCGCGCATCGGCACGCTGCCGGCATCCAGCATGCTCAGCTTCGGTCGGCGACGGCTGCTGAACAGCAGGATGAGGATACGGAAGATCATGTGCATACCGTCACATTACCGCCGGGTAACAATATCTTCCACCCCCGCCACCGCCGGGCACGACCTTTGGCGTAATCCTCCCGGCGCATCCGCCCCCGCCCGGACACCGGGTAAAGTGCGAAGCACCCCCGCCGGATGCTGCCCCAGGAGAAGGCCATGGCCCGACTCGCCGATTACGTGCACCGCCTGCTGCCCTCCCTGCCCCCGGCCGAATGGGAACGCCCGGCCCCCGTGCCGGCCTCCCTGCGCCGCGATGTGTGGGCCGGCTTGGGGTTCCTGGTGCTGGCGCTGTTCATGCAGGAACTGGTCCAGTCCCTCAGCGAACGCGAGGACGCGGTCAGCCGCACCATCGCCTACCTGGTCATCGCCGGACTGGTGGCGCCCCTGCTGGTGCGCCGGCGCTGGCCGATCCTCGTCATGCTCAGTTCCTCGGCCGTGTTCATGCTCGCCGGGGTCGGGGACGGCGCGATCGTGGCCATGCAGCTGTGCGCCCAGCTGGCCTACTTCCTGGCGATCTATACGGCCGTCGCCTGGGCCCGCAACCGCCGCGCGCTGTGGACCGCGCTGGCCGTGGTGCTGCTGGCCATGGCGCTGTGGCTCGTGCTCTCCTTCTTCACCTCCGACCTGGTCACCGCCACCGGCCGGACCCTGGTCGAGGACCCCGCCGGGGCGTTCGACCCGCTGGGGGCACTGCCGCTGTACACCTTCCTGATCAACCTGCTCTACTTCGGCGGGGCCATCTTCCTGGGGCTGATCAGCTGGTCCAACGCCTACGCAAACCAGGTGGTCGGCGAACAGGCGGCCCGCATCGCCGCGCAGGCCGAGGAACTGGCCGCCCGGGCGGTCAGCGAGGAACGGCTGCGCATCGCCCGGGAACTGCACGACGTCATCGCCCACCACATCTCCTCGGTGGGAGTGCAGGCCTCCGCGGCCCGGCTGGTGCAGGACCGCGACCCGCAGCGCGCCACCGAGCTGCTGCGCGGCATCGAATCCTCCGCCCGCAGCGCCGTGAGCGAAACCCGCGCCCTGCTGGGGGTGCTGCGCGACCCGGCCCACCACACCCAGGCCCAGGCCCAGAGCCCGGAACTGGGCGATACCCGCCACCCCGAACCCTCCCTAGGGCAGCTGGAGAAGCTGATCACCCACAACGCCGGGCTGGGGCTGCAGGTGCAGCTGAGCGTCGCCGAACACCGCCCGGGCTTCCTTGCCACGCTGCCCCAGGGCCTGTCCCTGGCCCTGTACCGAATCAGCAGCGAGGCCCTGTCCAACGTGCGCCAGCACTCCACCGCCCGCACCGCCCGGCTCAGCCTGCGTTCGGGCCGCGACGCGCACGGTGACTGGGTGGAAACCGAAACCACCGATGCGGGCACCGCGCGCCCGGGCACCGCCGGATCCGGGTTTGGGCTGCGCGGCATCCGGGAACGGGCCGGCCTGCACCACGGGCAGGTGGAGATCGGGCCGCGCGCCGAACGTGGCTGGCGCACCCGCGCCCGGCTTCGGGTCCAGGCCCCCGCCGATCCGGCGACCGGCGCGGCCGCTGCCCCCGGTGCGGTGCCCGGCGGCGGACCCGTCACGGATCCGGGCGCCGGCCCGGCGCGGCAGTAGGCTGAAGGCATGCCTGCTATCCGCGTGGTGATCGCCGATGACCAGCCCCTGATCGTCTCCAGCCTGCAGCTGATCCTGGAAACCGACCCGGGGATCAGCGTGGTGGGCACCGCCGGCACCGGGCGCCAGGCGATCAACACCGCCACCGCCCTGGACCCGGACGTGGTGCTCATGGACATCCAGATGCCAGAACTCGACGGGATCGCCGCCACCGCCCAGCTGGCCGGCCAGACCGGCGCCAAGATCATCGTGCTGACCACCTTCAACCGCGACGACTACCTGTTCGACGCACTGCAGGCCGGCGCCAGCGGGTTCCTGCTGAAGAACGCCGAACCGGAAATGCTCATCCACGCGGTGCACCAGGTCGCGGCCGGGCACGGGCTGCTGGCCCCGGAGGTCACGCTGAAGCTGATCCGCCACCGGCTGCATCCCGCCGCCCACCCCGAACCGGTCCCGCCCAACGGCGCCGGCGCGCACCCCGCCGACGGCGGCACCGCCGCGTCCTGCCCGGCGGCGGAGCAGGCGGTGCTGCAGCGGCTGACCGAACGCGAAACCCAGGTGCTGCGCGCCCTGGCCGGCGGGCAGAACAACCAGGAGATCGCCGCCCAGCTCGGGCTGAGCGAGGCGACGGTGAAAACCCACCTGTCCAACCTGCTGGCCAAGGCCGGGCTGCGCGACCGGGTCCAAGCGGTGCTCTTCGCCCACCGCGCCGGCCTCATCCAATAGTTTCATCCCTGCGCGTGAGCCGTGCCGGCCAAAGCCCACCTAGGCTGGAGGGCAGAACCCCCACCCCGCCCGCACGGCGCGGAACCCAGCCAAGGAGCCCACGTGCTTGAACTGCAAAACATCAGCCGGTCCTTCGCCGAGCACCAGGTGCTGCACGATGTCAGCTTCCAGGTGCCCGCCGGGTCCCTGACCGGCTTCGTCGGCGCGAACGGGGCCGGGAAGACCACCACGATGCGCATCATCATGGGGCTGCTGGCCGCCCACCACGGCACGGTCCGGCTCAACGGCGGCGATCTGGGCGCAGGCACCCGCCGCGGCTTTGGCTACATGCCCGAGGAGCGCGGCCTCTACCCGAAGCAGCCGGTCATCGACCAGCTGGTCTACCTCGGCTCCCTGCACGGCCTGGCCCGCTCCACCGCCCGGCAGCGGGCCATGGAACTGCTGGAACGCTTCGGCCTGGCCGAACGGGCCCGGGCCAAGCTCGAATCCCTGTCCCTGGGCAACCAGCAGCGCGTGCAGGTCACCGCCGCGCTGCTGCACGAACCGCAGGTGCTGGTGCTCGACGAACCGTTCAGCGGCCTGGACCCGCTGGCGGTGGACGCGATGAGCTCCATCCTGCGCGACTACGCCAACCGCGGGGTGCCGATCCTGTTCTCCAGCCATCAGCTGGACCTGCTGGAAAACCTCGTCGACCACCTGGTCATCATCCAGGACGGGCGCATCCTGGCCAACGACGCGGCCGGGGCCCTGCGCCGGCGCCACACCGACAAGCACCGGCTGGTGCTGGAGCACGACGCCGGCTGGCTGCGCGAGCACCCCGGGGTCACCGCCCTGGATGTTTCCGGGCCCGAGGCGCTGGTCAGCTTCGCCGACCCCCAGCTGGCCCAGCAGGTGCTCGCCGAGGCGATGCGCCGCGGCGCCGTCCACGAATTCGCCACCCACCGCCCCACCCTGGCCGACATCTACCGGGAGATCATCCGATGAGCACCACCCCCGCCTGGCTGACCGTGACCCTGCGCGAAGTCGAGACCAAGGTCCGCGACAAGGCGTTCATCATCTCCACCCTGATCACGGTCGGGCTGATCGTCGGCTCCATCGCGCTCTCCGGGTTCCTGGCCAACCGCACCAGCACCTACACGGTGGCCGGCGCCGACCAGCCCAGCCTGCAGGTGCTGGAGCACGCCCAGCAGACCCAGCCGCAGGACGTGGACCTCTCGGTGCAGAACCTGCCCGACGACCAGGCCCGCCAACAGGTGGAGGCCGGCACCCTGGACGCGGTGCTGCACTCCACCGGCCCCGGGAAGTTCACGCTCACCGGTGGCGAAGAGGTGCCCGCCAAGCTGCGCAGCCTGCTGGACACCTCCGTCGAGCAGGTGCTGACCGCCGAGCTGCTCAGCAGTGCCGGCATCGATCCGGGGCAGCTGCCGGCGGACACGGCGCTGAGCGTCACCCTGCTGCAGGGGGACGCCGAACGCAACTCGATGATCCAGGCCATGGCGTTCATCTTCTCCTTCCTGTTCTACATGGCCGCACTGATCTTCGGGATGCCGATCGCCAACTCCGTGATCGAGGAGAAGCAGAACCGGGTGGTGGAGATCCTGGCCAGCACGATCCGGCTGCGCGAACTGCTGGCCGGGAAGATCATCGGCAACGTCATCCTGGCCCTGGGCCAGCTGCTGTTGTTCCTCGGGGTGGGGCTGCTGGCCGCCTGGCTGGCCCCCATCGAGATCCCGTTCCTGGGCGTCGTCTTCCAGGTGGCGACCTGGTTCGTCGTGTTCTTCCTGGCCGGGTTCCTGGTGCTGGCCGGATGCTGGGCCGCGCTGGGTGCCCTGGCCACCCGCACCGAGGACCTGCAACAGTCCTCCGGGCCGGTGGTCACGGTGCTGATCGGCATCCTGTTCATCGGCCTCTACGCCAAGGGCACGGTGCTGGTGATCGCCTCCTACGTGCCGATCGTCTCCTCCGTGGCCATGCCCATCAGGCTGCTGACCGGGCAGGTGCCCTGGTTCGAGCCGGTGCTCTCACTGCTGGTGGCGCTCGCGTTCTGCTGGGTGGTGCTGGTGTTCGCGGAGAGGATCTACCGCCGCGCGGTGATGCACACCGGCGGGGCGCTGACCCTGCGCAAGGCGCTGAAGCTCGAGGAGTAGCCCGTCCCGGGCAGGGCCAAACCCAACGCCTGCACCCAACGCCTGCACCCAGCACCGGCACAGCCACGGGCGCTAGGCTGTTCGGTGGAGAATTTCCCGATCCCGCCCAGAACCCAAGGAGCCGACGGCCCGTGAGCCCTACCACCCGACGCGTGGACCTGCCCGCCAAGCACATCCTGATCTGGCTGGTGCTGCTGGCCGGGCTGATCGCCAACAGCATGCTCAGCCTGGTTCACCTCTCCTTCGGCGGCAGCGGCCTGCTGGTGGTGAGCCTGTGGGCGGTGCGCCTGGTCGTGCTCGGCACCTGCTGGCTGCTGCCGGCCCCACGCACCGCCAAGGCCTGGGGGCTCGGGTTGATCCTGGGGTTCCTGGTGCTCGACGCGCTGCTCAAGGCTCCGGTGCTTGGCCACATCGAATACGGGGACTGGTTCCTGGCCCGCGCCTTCGACCTGACCGGGCAGTACGCCGGCTACCTGGGCTTCTGCGGGTTCCTCTTCCCGCTGCTGCTGCTCACCGGCTGGTTCATCTTCCGCACCCGCCAACTGGCCGGCTGGCTGACCGGGTTCGCCGCCAGCCTGCTGCTGAGCTGGGCGATGCTGGCGGCCAGCAACTCCGAACAGGCCACCACCACGCTCTTCGTGCTGCTCGGGGTTGCCCGCTACGTGCTGCCGGCCTGGTTGGCGGCCGCCGCCGACGCGGTGGCCGCGCGCCGCGGGTTATCCACAAAACCCTAGCCCCCACCGGCGCCCGCTGGCCGGCGGGGCACACTGGGGACATGACCACCACGGAACTGGCCGCGAGCCTGAACGGGATGCAGCGGGTGCTGGCACAAGCCACCGGCAACGCCTCCCCGGTGGTGCCCGAAAACGACGGGACGCTGCTGCGTTCCCTGCTCACCCACGGCCGCCAGCTGCTCAGCTCCCTGCGGGAGGCGCTGGCCGCCACCACGGATCCCCGGCTGGCCCTGGAGCTGGCCACCGCGGCCCGGGAACTGCAAAATGAGGCCACGCGCATGTCCCTTACCGCCGCCGACCGGCTCGCGGCCACCAACGCCCACCTGCTGGATCCGGCCGAATACGAACAGCTGCGCACCACCCCCGCGGACACGACCCGCCCGGCCCGCCAGTGCAAGGGCCGGGCATCGTTCAAGAACACCGCCGAACTGCTGGCCGCCTGGCTGCGCATCCCCTACTCCCAGGCCAACAAGATGGTGCTGGACGCCGCCGACCTCATCGCCCGCCGCGACCCGTCGGGCAACCAGCTGCCCCCGCGCTTCAGCCACCTGGGCCAGCTGTTCAACGACCCCGGCCAGGACCCGCAGCAAGTGCGGGAAACCAGCGGCAAGCTCTCCCGCCACGAACCGAAGGACACCAGTTTCGAGGGTGCCAGCAGCGCCCCGACGCTGACCCACGAGGACGGGCGCAGCATCGAGGAACACGCCGCCGAGGTCCTGCGCCGGGGGCACACCCCACGGGAAACCGACCAGCTGGTGCGCACGCTGATCGGCCGCGCCGCCGCGAACCCGCAGAACAGCTCCCCCGCTGCCCTGCGCCGCGGCCTGTTCCGGCTGCCCACGAACAACCCGTTGGTGCGCGAATACCTGCTGCGCGTCTCCATCCTGGAGGCCGAACGGCTTGAATCGGCGATCGCCCAGGCCAACAACCCGCGCACCAATGCCGGGCAGGCGGCCCGCAGCACCGAGCGTCAGCTCGACGAACAGCAGGCGAACGCCGGGGCAGCTGACCGTCCGGACTTCCTGCCCGACGACGTGGATGACTCGGCCCGTTGGGAACCGGCGGCCCCGGGGCTGGAACCCACCCCACCGGAACGGGCGCTGAACGCGATCATGGACCTGCTCACCAGTTCCCCCACCGGCACCGGGCAACGCAAGACGATCCGCCCCGAAGCGGTCGTCTACCTGCAGCTGCAGGACCTGCGCGATCTGGCCTCGGCCCACGCGCAAACGGCCCACGGGCTGGACCTTCCGCCAGGAGAACTCAGGCGGCTGCTGTGCCAGGCCAACATCATTTCGGCCGTGCTGGGCGCCAAGAGCGAACTGCTGGACTACGGGCGAACCCAACGCCTGGTTCCGCTCTCGCTGCAGCGCGCGGTGTTGGCCCGGGACCGATGTTGCCTGGTGCCCGGGTGCACCGCGCCACCCTCCCAACTGCAGTTCCACCACATCAAACCGTGGTACCTCGGTGGGAAAACGGAGCTGGCCAATATCGGGCCGTTCTGCGACTCCGACCACCACGCGGTGGACAGCGGGCAGATCGAGGTGGTGGTGATCGACGGGCTGCCCTACGTGATCATGCCCAAGCACATCGATCCGGAACAAAAGCCGCAGCGCAACACCTACTGGAACCCGAACCCGTAGCCTCCCAGTGCCCGACGCGGCGGCGCTACGCCCTGGGTAGGCCAACGGCGCCGGGCCCAGTTTCCCTCAGGAAGCTGGGCCCGGCGCCGTGGCGGCTGACGCGGCCGGAGCCGGTCACACCGGATATTCAGTTAGCGCGCAAACCGCGGACTAGATGACACCGTCGCTTAGGGTGTTCGGGGTACCGAAACGGTGCGCGGTGATCGACACGGCCTGCTCGTGCAGGAACGGCAGCAGCTCAACGCGTCCGGCGGAGGTCACCGGCGAGGCGTAGATGGCCACATCCGGCTTGCCGTCGGTGGCCTCGGCGACCTCGGCCAGCGACCCGCCGATCAGGCGGATACGGGCGGCCGAGTCCGGGCCGGTCTTCCCGGCAAGGGCGGCGGCTCGCTGGGCGAAGGCCGCAGCGTCTTCGATGACCACGACCACGGAGTGCTCGGCCAGCAGTTCACGCACCCGGCGCGGCAGCTCCACCGCGCTGGAGAACGTCACGCGCGAGCCGGCGGTGACACCGGCGGCGACCACGCGCAGGGCCTCGGCGATGCCGTGGCCGCTGGTTTCGTTCTCATAGCGCACGGTCACATCCAGCGCACGGTAGCGCAGCAGGTTGCGTTCGGCCTGCAGGCCGGAGCGGTCCTTGGCCACGTTGAATTCGGTGGCCCACCAGTGCTGGTCGCTGCCCAGGGCGTCTTCCAGCCAGCTCGCGTCGGCGGCTTCCAGGTCGGCGGCCTGCAGCAGGCGCTGCCCGAAGCTGGACAGCGGCGCCTTCTGGCTGACCGGGGCGTCGCTCCAGGTGCCCATCCCGATCAGGTAGTTCGGGCCGCCGGCCTTGGTGCCGGCACCAATCGCGGACTTCTTCCAGCCGCCGAAGGGCTGGCGCTGCACGATCGCACCGGTGATGCCGCGGTTGACGTACAGGTTGCCGGCCTGGATGTTTTCCAGCCAGTAGGCCAGTTCATCGGCGTCCAGCGAGTGCAGCCCGCTGGTCAGCCCGTAGTCGATCTCGTTGACCATGGCCACGGCTTCTTCCAGGGTTTCGGCGGTCATCACGCCGAGGATCGGGCCGAAGTACTCGGTCAGGTGGTATTCGCTGCCGCGCTTGACCCCGTAGCGCACGCCCGGGGAGTACAGCTTGCCCGAATCATCGAGCTCCTTGGGCTCCAAGGCCCAGCGCTCGCCCTCGCCCAGGGTGCTCAGCCCGCGCATCAGCTTCTCGCCGGGCTTGTCGATCACCGGGCCCATCTGGGATTCCGGGTTCCACGGGTAGCCGACGGTCAGCGACTTCACCGCGTCGACCAGCTGGCTGTTGAAGCGGCGGGATTCGGCGACCGAACCGACCAGGATCACCAGCGAGGAGGCCGAGCACTTCTGCCCGGCGTGCCCGAAGGCCGACTGCACGACGTCGCGCGCGGCCAGGTCCAGGTCGGCGTGCGGGGTGACGATGATGGCGTTCTTCCCGGAGGTTTCGGCCAGCAGCGGCAGGTCCTTGCGGAAGGAGCGGAACAGTTCGGCGGTCTCGTAGCCGCCGGTGAGGATCAGGCGGTCCACGCGCGGGTCGCTGACCAGTTCACGGCCCAGGTCGCGCTCGGCCAGGAACACCAGCTGCAGCACGTCCTTGGGCACCCCGGCATCCCACAGCGCCTGCACCATGGTGGCGCCGATGCGGGCGGCCTGGCTGGCCGGCTTGATGATGACCGCCGAGCCGGAGGCCAGCGCGGAGAGGGTCGAGCCGGCGGGGATCGCCATCGGGAAGTTCCACGGCGGGGTCACCACGGTCAGCTTCGAGGGGGTGTAGCTCGCCCCGTCGACGTTCTCCAGCTCCAGGCCGCGCTGGGCGTAGTAGTGAGCGAAGTCGATCGCCTCGGAGACTTCCGGGTCGCCCTGGTCCAGGGTCTTGCCGCATTCGGAGCCCATGACCTCCAGCATCAGCCCGCGGCGCTCCTCGAAGAGCGCGCCAGCGCGGTGCAGGATCTCGGCGCGCTTGGCGGCGCCCATGGCCTGCCAGTCGGCGGCGGCGTCCACGCCCATGGCGATGGCCTCATCCAGTTCGGCGGAGGACTTCAGCGTGTTGGCCTTCACCGCGTCGGCGCCGACGGTGGAGTCCTTCATGCGTTCCAGGATGCCGCGCGCCCATTCGCGGTTCGCGGGCAAATCCGGGTCGGAGTCGGGGGTGTTGAAGAAGTCGCGGTCCCCGCTGATCAACCCGTCGACGGCGCTGGCCAGGGCCGGGTCGGCCTCCTGGCGGTTCTGCACCCGGTGCGGGCCCGGGACGGTGTCGCCCATGGCGTGCAGCGAGGCCAGGAAGCGCTGCTTCTCGCGCTCAAACAGTTCGCGGCTGGAATCCAGTTCGAAGACCGCGGACATGAAGTTTTCCTGGCTGGCGCCTTCCTCCAGGCGGCGGATCAGGTAGGCGATGGCCACGTCGAATTCCGCGGGGTGCACCACCGGCGTGTAGAGCAGCAGCTTGCCCACGTCGCGGCGCACCGCTTCGGCCTGGCCGGTGGCCATGCCCAGCAGCATCTCGAATTCGATGCCCTCGGTGACCCCGCGGGCCTTGGCCAGCAGCCAGGCCAGGGCGATGTCGAACAGGTTGTGCCCGGCGATGCCGATCTGCACATTGCCGATGTGGTCCGGGCGCAGCGCGTACTCCAGCACCTGCTTGTAGCTGGTGTCCGAGTCCTGCTTGCTGTGCCAGGTGGCCAGCGGCCAGCCGTGCAGGTCCGCCTCCATGGTTTCCATCGGCAGGTTCGCGCCCTTGACCACGCGCACCTTGATCGGGGCCCCGCCCTCGGCGACGCGGGCGGCGGCAAATTCCTGCAGACCGATCATCGCGCCCAGCGCGTCGGGCAGGTAGGCCTGCAGCACGATGCCGGTGCGCAGGTCCTTGAATTCCTCGCGGGAGAGCAGCTTGGTGTAGACCGCGATGGTCAGCTCCAGGTCCTTGTACTCTTCCATGTCCAGGTTGATGAACTTCTTCGGTGAGGCGTTGTTGGCCTGGCGGTAGAGCGGCACCAGCTTCTCGACGATGTTCTCCACCGCTTCGTCGAAGGCCCAGTGGTTGTGCGGGGCGACGGTCGAGGAGACCTTGATCGAGACGTAGTCCACGTCATCGCGGGCCAGCAGCTTCTCGGTGCCGGAAATGCGGCGGGCGGCTTCGCCCTCACCCAGGATGTATTCGCCGAGCAGGTTGACGTTCAGGTCCACCCCTTCGCGGCGGATCTTGGAGATCGACTTGCCCAGCTTCGCATCGGAGGCGTCGATGATCAGGTGCCCGACCATTTCGCGCAGCACGCGCCGGGCGATCGGCACCACGATGCCGGGCATGATCGGGGCCATGGTCCCACCCAGGGCGACGGCCTTGCGCATGTACCAGGGCAGGAAGGAGGGCACCTTGGGGGCCAGCATCTTCAGGTTCGCGGCGGCCACCTTCAAGTCCTCGGGGCGGATGACCCCGTCGACGAATCCGACGGTGAAGTCCAGGCCGTTGGGGTCCTTCAGCACGCCGGCCAGGCGCGCGGCGGCGGCGTCGGCCGGGATTTCGGAGGCCTGCTGCAGCCAGCTCTTGACCAGTTCGATGGCCTCGTCGGCCAGTTCGGTTGGCTGGACGAGGGCGCTGCCGTCGGCGGCCTGCGCCGGGGGAATGTTCTTGGGGATGTGGCTAGTGACTGACACGTTGCGCCTTTCCTAATGCTTCATCTGATTGGACCGGAGCACCAACGCATCTTTCGTTCTGGGACCGGCCGGGGACGGGTGGGTTCCGATGCGGCGTCTTGCTGCGAAAAAGCTGTGTGCACTAAGAGTATGGCCCTTAAATCAGTTCAGGAAAAGTGAACAAAACTAAACTATTCCATTCGGTTTTCCCAAGGTATCGTTGGGGGTGCCAAAACCCCGGTTTTTCCCGGGTTCCCTAGGGCGAAAGGTACGAGGAACATGCTGGAAATGCGCCGCCTGCGCCTGCTGCGCGAACTGAGCCTGCGCGGCACGATCGCGGAGGTTGCCTACGAGCTGAGCTACTCCCCCTCATCGGTTTCCCAGCAGCTGAGCCTGCTGGAGGCGGAGGCCGGGGTGAAGCTGCTGCAGCGCAACGGGCGCACCCTGAGCCTCACACCCCAGGCACAGGTGCTGGTCGCGCACACCGAGCAGCTGCTGGACTCGATGGAACGGGCCGAGGCGGACCTGTCCGCGACCCTGTCCACCGTCTCGGGCACGGTGCGCCTGGCCGTGTTCCAGACCGCGATGCTGGCGATCCTGCCCGGGGCGCTGGGCCAGCTGCGCCAGCAGCACCCGCACCTGCGCGTGGAGATGAGCCAGCAGGAGCCCGAACGCGCCCTGCATGAGACCGCGGCGCGCAACTTTGACCTGGTGGTCGCCGAACAGTACCCGGGGCACGCGGCCCGCCACTTTGAGAACCTGGACCGGCGCACGCTCACCCACGACGCGCTGCGCCTGGCGCTGCCGGCCACCGACCCCACCGAGGTCTCGGAGTTCGATCGGGTCATCCGCATCGAGGACGCCGCCCACCTGCCCTGGGTCATGGAGCCGGTGGGCGCCGCCAGCCGGCACTGGGCCGAACAGGCCTGCCGGACGGCCGGGTTCGAACCCGACGTGCGCTACGAGACCGCTGACCTGCAGGCGCATGTGCAGCTGGTGGAGTCGGGCAACGCGGTGGCGCTGCTGCCGGATCTGGTGTGGGCCCAGCGTCGGCGGGGGCTGCGCATCGCCGATTTGCCCGGGGCGCCGGTGCGCACCGTGTTCACCGCGATGCGTCATTCCTCCGAGCGCAACCCGGCGATCCTGGCGGTGCGCGAATGCCTGCACGACCAGGCGCAGTCGCTGCCCTCCCCGCACGCCGCGGAGCGGAACGCCGAAGTGGTGACCCCAGCCACAGACTAGGTCACGAAATGGTAACGACGCGGGTTTTCGTGAGCGACAAATCACTCAAAGGATGCCATAGTGGTTTTCCGCACCCGGTGACCGTGCGCCCCATTCGTTCATGGGGGAACCACCCCGCACGGGAGCACTAGCAATGAGGGAATCATGTCCGACCATACATTCCAGATGATCGCGATCGTCTTCTATATGTGCGTGATGCTCGGTATCGGCTACTTCGCCTACCGTCGCACCAGCAACATCGACGATTACATGCTCGCCGACCGCGGGCTCAAACCCTGGGTGGCCGCGCTGTCCGCGGGGGCCTCCGACATGTCCGGCTGGCTGCTGATGGGCCTGCCCGGCGCCATCTACGTCACCGGCCTGCACGAAGCATGGATCGCCATCGGCCTGACCATCGGCGCGTGGCTGAACTGGAAGTTCGTCGCCCCGCGACTGCGCTCCTACACGCAGATCGCGCAGAACGCCATCACCATCCCCAGCTTCTTCGAAAAGCGCCTGAAGGACCGCAAGCACCTGCTGCGCATCGCCTCGGCGCTGATCATCCTGGTGTTCTTCACCTTCTACGTCTCCTCGGGCATGGTCGCCGCCGGCAAGTTCTTCCAGGCCTCCTTCGGGTGGCCATACCTGAACGGCATGCTGTTCGTCGCGGCCATCACCCTGCTCTACACCCTGTTCGGCGGGTTCCTCGGCGCCTCGCTGACCGACGTCGCCCAGGGCGTGCTGATGTTCGCCGCGCTCATCGCGGTGCCGATCGTGGCGGTCTTCCGCAGCGGGGACATCTCCACGCTGGGCAGCCGGATCACCGAGGCCAACCCGCAGGCGTTCAACCTGTTCTCCTCCTTCGATGAAACCAGCTGGATCCTGGCCCTGGTGGCCATCATCTCCACCGCCGCCTGGGGCCTGGGCTACTTTGGCCAGCCGCACATCATCGTGCGCTTCATGGCGCTGCGTACCCCGGGCGAGGCCAAGGTGGCCCGCCGCATCGGCATCGGCTGGATGTTCCTGACCGCGCTGGGCGCCATCTGCACCGCGCTGATCGGCGTGGCGTACTTCGCCGACGAGCCGCTGAGCACCGCCGACAGCGAAACCGTGTTCCTGCTGCTCTCGCAGATCTTCTTCCACCCGCTGATCGCCGGGCTGGTGCTGGCCGCGGTGCTGGCGGCCATCATGTCCACCATGTCCTCGCAGATGATCGTGTGCTCCTCGGCGCTGGTGGAGGACCTGTACAACCTGATGGGCCGCAAGGGCAGCCCCAAGTCGCTGGTGCTGCTGGGCCGGCTGGGCGTGCTCGCCGTGGCGGTCATCGCCGCACTGCTGGCGCTGAACCCGGATTCCTCGATCCTGGAACTGGTGGCGTTCGCCTGGGCCGGGTTCGGCGGCGCGTTCGGCCCGATCATCCTGCTCAGCCTCTACTGGCGCAAGCTGACCGCCGTCGGCGCCTTTGCCGGCATGGTCAGCGGCGCGGTCGTGGTCTTCGTGTGGGGCAACATCGCGGCCCTGAGCGGTGTGATGTACGAAATCGTGCCCGGCTTCCTGGTCAACCTGCTGGTGGCCTGGCTGGTGTCGCGTTCCACCTACCGTCCGAACGAGACCATCGAGTCCGAGTTCACCGCCATGGAGGACGAGGTCGGGGCCAAGGCCCGCGCCTAAGCCTCCCGCCCGCGGCCTGCCGTCTGCGCCCCGCTACGCCCCACCGGCGTGGCGGGGCGCAACCCGTTAATCACCCAGCGCCCACGGCCCGGCCAGCGGCCACGCACCTGGACGCGAATGCTGTGCAGCGGCGCACGCCGTGCCTACGATGGAGACACGATCCCTGCCCGGTGCCCCGGCCGGACGGGGCAGGACCGAACCCGAAGGACTGATGACCCTGGCCTCGCTGAAGCACACGCTGACCTCCTGGCAGCGCACCGAATCCCGTTTCCTCTCCGCCAACCCGGACGCGATCTTCGCCGTGGTGGGCAATCTGAAGCAGACCGGGCAGTGGATGAAGAGTTTCGACGGGTTCCTGGTGCACGACGACCAGCGCGGGGTGGGCAGCACCGTGGACCTGTTGCCCCCGGGCCGCCTGCTGGGCGCCCTGCACCGCGAGACCGCCCCTTCCGGGTCCATCACCCGGCGCAACCAGGCCCAGCGCCTGGTCGAATTCACCCAGCCGCAGCCCGGCGGCTCCCTGGCGCTGCGCTGGGCGGTGGAGGCGGTCCAGGGCGGGGCCCGGCTGCACTTCACCGTGGAGCTGACCGGCCCGGGCACCACCGCGTTCAAGCACACGGTCGCCAATCCCCTGTTCGACGATTTCGACATCAGCTGCGCGCGCCTCTACCGGCTGATCCCGCACCAGGGCCGGTATCGGGTGCGCCGCCACGTGGTGATCGCCGGCGGCCGCGGCTATCTGGGCCGGAGGCTGACCGCGGATCTGGTGTGCCGCGGCAACTCGGTGGTGGTGCTCACCCGCACCCAGGAACCGGATTTTCCGGCCGCCCAATTCCTCTGGGACGGCAAGCACCAGGGTCCGTGGCGGGCGGCGTTCCTGCGCGAGAACTACCCGGTGAGCCTGGTCAACCTGGCCGGTGAGCTGGTGGACCAGCGCAACACCCCGGCTTCCCTTGACCGGTTGCGCAGCTCCCGCGTGGATTCCACCCGAGCCCTGGCCGATGCGGTGGCCCGCCTTGGCGTTCCGGTGCAGACCTGGGTGCAGTCCAGCACCACTGCGATCTTTGGCGACGCCGGCGAGGCCCGGCTCACCGAATCCAGTGCGCTGCCCACCGGCAGCGCCGCGCTGCCGGAGATGACCGGGGTCGCCCGCCCCTGGGAGGAGGCGTTCGCCCAGGCCCCGGTGCGGGCCGAGCACAATTACGTACTGCGCACCTCACTGGTTTTCGGCGAGCAGGCGCCGCTGCTGCGCCGGCTGCTGTTGCTGGTGCGTTCCGGGCTCGGCGGCCCGGTGGGTACCGGGGCCCAGTGGGTCAGCTGGATCGCACTGGCGGACTGGCTGAAGCTGGTCCGCCAGCTGCTGGGCATCGAAGGCGAGCGCCCGGCGGAGGGCATCGTGCATGCCGCGGCCCCGCACCCGGTGCGCAACGAGGAGATGATGCGGGCGCTGCGCGCCAAGTACTCCATGCCCGGTATCGGGGCCCCGGCCCGCCTGGTGCAGGCCGGGGCGAACCTGCTGGGCAGCAATCCGCGCATGGCGCTGACCGGACGCCACGTCACCAGCAGCGTGCTGGAGGAGCTGGGTTTCCAGTTCGACGAGCCCACTTTCGACCAGATGCTGCAGCGGCTGCCGTAGCGCGCGTCCGCCCCACATTGGTGCTGGGGTACTGGCGGGCAAGGCGCCCACATGGCAAGGTAGTCTTCACGAGGCACAGATCACATTGGATGCCCGTGCTGGATCGGTCTTCGGACTGGTTCAGCACGGGCATTTTTCGTTCCGGCAGGGCCCGGGGCGGTGCCTGGAAAATTGCATAGCGCTGGAAGTTCATCATGATTTCACATCCAGGCACGCGCCCGATTACGTCGGCGGTGTCACATGGATGTGACATAAATTGATTTTCAACGCCTGTTGACACAAGCTCTTGTCTACACGAGATTTCGATCACACCAAGACTACGAGAACCTGAACAGTGGGGGACCTGATGATGGGCAAGGATGTAGCCGCACCTGAAATTCGCCGCAAGCAGCGGATGCCGAAACCGAGCGATATCGCCCGCTGGCGGGCCACCCCTCCCAGCGAGGACGTGCCCACGGCCAACGTGGGCACCGACGCCGCCTACACCACCGAGATTGCCGAGGACAGCGAAGCGCGGATCGTGAAGTTCACCCGGCCGCTGAAGAACATGAGCGAGGTGCGCCATTTCTTCCGGACCAACGAAACCCCGATCTACTTCGTGGGTGCCACCCCCTTCAATCTGCTCGGGCTGGACCGCTGGGTGCGCCGCTTCAGCTACATCTCCTACTACGACGGCTGGGACGGGGCCCATCCCCGGGTCTTCTCCCCCACCGAGAAGCCGTACATCGAATTCGAAAGCGGCGAGGCGATCAACAACTGGCTGCTGCAGAACCCGGAGGTGCGCGAGCACATCGATTCCCGGCGCCCGGCCAGCGGCGAGCGCCCGAAGATCGCCATGGTGTTCTTCGATGAGGAAACCGAGCAGATCTGCGAGGAGCTGGGCTACGACCTGATCCTGCCGCCGGCGGAACTGCGCACCCACCTGGACTCCAAGATCGTCACCACGGAGCTGGGCAACAAGGCCGGGGCCGCCTCGGTGCCCAACGTGCTGGGCTATGCGACGAACTATGCGGATCTGCTGGAACTGGCGCGCAGCAACCGGCTGGGCACCGACCTGGTGGTGCAGACCCCCTACGGGGACTCGGGCAAGACCACGTTCTTCATCGCCGAGGAAGCGGACTGGGACAAGAACGCGGCGAACATGATCGGCGAGCAGCTGAAGGTCATGAAGCGGATCAACAACGTGCCGGTGGCCGTGGAGGCGGTGCTCACCCGCTGCGGCACCGTCGTCGGCCCGTTCCTGACCGAACTGGCCGGCTACGACGAGCTGACCCCCTACAAGGGCGGCTGGTGCGGCAACGAGATGCACCCCGACGTGCTCACCGCCTCCCAGCGGGCGCGGGCCATCGAGCTGGTGCGCAAGGTGGGCAGCGGGCTGCAGGACAAGGGCTACCGCGGCTTCTTCGAGGTCGACGTGCTGGTGGACACGGACAGCGACGAGGTGTACCTGGGTGAGCTGAACCCCCGCATCTCCGGGGCCAGCGCCATCACGAACGTGACCGCAGGGGCCTACGCGGACGTACCGCTGTTCCTCTTCCACCTGCTGGAGTTCCTGGACGTCGACTTCGAGCTGGACGTCGACGAGATCAACGAGCGCTGGGAGGCGCTGAGCGGGGCCGATATCTGGAGCCACATGATCATCAAGGAAACCGATGACATTGTGGAGTACCTCACCCACGCCCCACGCACCGGGCAGTACGTGCTGGACTCCTCCGGCAAGCTGCAGTACGTGCGCGCCGCGCTGGACTGGCACCAGCTGCAGCATCACAAGGAGGCGTTCTTCCTGCGCATCTACGGGGCGGAGGACTACCGCTGGAAGGGCGCTGATCTGGGGGTACTGGTCACCAAGGCGAAACTGCAGTACGAGGGGCGCAAGGGCACCAGGCTGAGCATCGACGCCAAGCACTTCATCTCCTCGGTGCGTTCGCTCTACAAGGGCATCCCGGTGCCCCCGGCGGCCGCCGAATAGCCGCGCTTGCCCGGCGTCCGGCGGCTGGCGGTGGTATCCTCCGATGGATTGCAACTGACCACCGGGGAAAGGACAATGGGCGCCCGATGACACCTGCCAAGCCGAACCGGACCGTGACGGTCGAGAATTGGCAGCACCCGGAAAACCTGGCGTGGAGCTTCCAGAACCTCTCCGAAGTCCTGCCCACCGCCAGGGTCAGCCGCGGCGGTGAGCCGATCGCCAAGCTGCACCTGGTGCCGATGGACCTGGGCCGCATCGAGCTGCTGAAAAACAACGAGAACGAGCCGTCGCTGACCGTGCGCAGCGTCATCCAGGCCACCAACACCGACGGCTGGCTGGTGATGCACCAGGGCAAGATGCTGGTTGAGGAATACTCCGGGTCGATGACTTCGGTGACCGACCACCTGCTGATGAGCGTGAGCAAGACCCTGGTGGGCACCGTGGCCGGGATCCTGTGCGGGCAGGGCAAGCTGCAGGTCGACCGGCCGGTCACCGACTATGTCCCGCAGCTGGAGGCCAGCGGCTATGCCGGGGCCACCGTGCGCCACCTGCTGGACATGCGCTCGGGCATCAAATTCTCCGAGGAGTACCTGGACCACCAGGCCGAGGTGCGCCTGCTGGAGCAGGCGATCGGCTGGGCAGTGCGCGATGAGCAGAACCAGAACCCGGCCCACGGCATGTACGAATACCTGGCCAGCCTGCAGGCCAAGGCGCCGCACGGCGGCCCGTTCGAGTACCGTTCCTGCGAAACCGACGTGCTGGGCTGGGTGTGTGAGGCCGCCGGCGGGCAGCCGATGCAGCAGCTGTTGTCCGACCTGGTGTGGTCGCGCATCGGCGCGCAGCAGGACCTGGTGATGGGCACCGACCAGCTGGGCACCGGGATGTTCGACGGCGGGTTCAACGCGACCCTGCGCGACCTGGCCCGCTTCGGGCAGATCTACGTCAACGGCGGGACCGCGCTGAACGGCAACAAGGTGCTGGACGAGGCCTGGATCCAGGACACGTTCACCGGGGCGGCGGACTCCCGGCAGGCCTTTGAGGACTCCCCGGGCGATAACCGGATGCCCGGTGGGATGTACCGCAACCAGATCTGGTTCCCGTACCCCGGCTCCGACGTCGCCCTGGCCCTGGGGATCCACGGGCAGATGATCTACATGAACCCGAACACCGCCACCGTGGGGGTCAAGCTCTCCAGCTGGCCCTACCCGCAGGATCCGGGCAAGCTCTTCCCCACGATCCGGGCGTTCGACGCGATCGCGAACCACCTGGCGGCCAACCCTCCGCTGTAGGAGGCCCTGGTCCCCGCCCGCCTTGGTCTTTCCCGCCCCGGGCCCTTTCCGGGGTTAGCGCGCCGGCCCCGGCCTTTCACGGTCTTGCGTGCCCGCCCCGCTCCTTCGGGAGGTCTGCTTCTGGTCGAAGCACGGGAAGCGGCGCACCGCTGCCCGTTCCCCGGCCGTCGGCGGGGCCTGGCATAGGGTGGGTGGTGCCGCTACCCGCCACCCGAAGGAAGGCCGATGACCCGATCCACCCAGGCAGCCCTGTCCACCCTGGCCGCCACCGCGCTGCGCCTGGTGGTCGGCGCGGTGTTCATGATCCACGGCTGGCAGAAGTACCGTGAGGGCGTGCCGGCCACCGTGAAATGGCTGGAGACCGTGGCCGTGCCCTATCCGACCCTGGCCGCCCCGGTGCTGATCGGCGTGGAACTCCTGGGCGGGGCGCTGCTGGTGCTCGGGCTGGCGACCCGGTTCGTGTCGCTGCTGCTGCTGGCGGAAATGGTGGCCGCGTTTTTCCTGGTGCACCGGGAAGCCGGGTTCTTTGCCGCCGACGGCGGGTATGAGCTGGTGCTGCTCCTGGCCGTGGTGCTGGCCGGTTTCGCGCTGACCGGGGCCGGGCGGGCCGGCGTGGACCGCTTCATCGGCCGACGCCGCGGGTTCTAAAACCGCCGGCCCGGTAACCAGGGGTGCTAAAACCACCGGCTCCGGCCACAGGTTCTGCACCCCCCGCACGTGCGGTTCGATGCCGGCGCAGGTTCAGCGCACCTGGTGGCCCAGCAGCTGCGGCGCACCGGCCAAATAAGCCTGCAGCACCTGCAGCACCCCGTACTCGCTGTTCGGCGGAGCGGTGAACCGCGCCTCCTGCCGGATGGTGGGGTGTGCGTTGTGCATCGCGAAGGAATACGTCGCGGCCTGCAGCATCTGCAGGTCGTTGAGGTAGTCCCCGAACACCGCCGTCTGCTGCGGCCCGATGCCCAGGGATTCCTGCAGCCGGCGCACCGCAATGCCCTTGTGCACGCCCAGGTTCATCACATCCACCCAGTCCGGCCCGGAAATCACCACCTGCAGCTCCTGGCTGAGCGGTTCCAACACCTTGGCCACGGCCGCGGAATTCGCGGGGCTGTGGATGGCCAGCTTGATGGTGTCGTCGCGGACCTGCAGGAGATCGGGCACCGACTCGGTGCGCGCGTAATAGGGGGCGACCGCCCGCGCCACCCGTTCGGTGGGCTGCTGCAGGTAGCCCACCCGTCGCCCGCAGCGCACCACCGCCGCGTCCAGTTCCGGCCCGGCGTCCCGCAGCCGCCGAATCACGTGTTCCACCCGCTGCGGGTCGATCACGTTAGAGTAGACCTCGGTCTCCCCACGCATCACCACGGTGCCGTTCTCGGCGATGATCGTCAATTCCGGGCCCAGTGCGGCGAACTGCTCGGCCAGCCGGGCGTGCTGCCGGCCGCTGGCCGGGGCGAAGGTGATGCCGCGCCGGTGCAGCTGGTCGATCACCGCCCAGGCGGCCTGGGGGATGTTCCCCTCCGGATCCAGGAAGGTGCCGTCCATGTCCACCGCGACCAGTTTGATCTGCGCGGTGGGGTCAATCGCGTCGAAACGCAAGGTTCTCCTTTCCGCCCCGGCCACCTAGCTCAGCAGCCGTTCGCCCAACGCCTCCAGACGCTGGGGTGCCAGCCCTCCGGCCAGCAGGTAGTCGGCGGCGCTGCCGTGGCGTTCCTCCACCCGGCGCAGCGCCCTGTCCAGGCCGGGGACACTGGTCCCCACCATCATCTCCACCATTTTCTCATCCACCCGCACCCCGGCCTGGGTGATCTGCTCGCGCATCGACTCCAGCCAGGCCCCGGACAGGGCGGCGGTGGAGGCGGCGTAGTCCTCGAATACGGCGTCGCGTTCGGCGCCGACCGCCAACAGCAGCAGCGCCACCGCCACCCCGGTGCGGTCCTTGCCGGCCGTGCAGTGCACCAGGGTGGAGTGCCGGTTGCCGGCGACCTCGTCGGCGATCCGCGCCCACACCGGGGCGTGTTCCAGCACCAGGGGCAGGTAGAGCTCCTCCAGCGAGGGCAGCTGACCGCCCGGGGCGAACGCCCCCTCCAGCAGCGGCAGCCTGGTGCGCACCGCGGCGCCGGAGGTTTCCGGGAAGCCGTTGACCCGCCAGGCCTCAAAGTCGCTGCGCAGATCGAAGATGCGGGTGATGCCGGCCTGGGCGACCCACCCTGAGATCGCCTCATCCACATGGTGTGGTGCGGCGCTGCGGAAGAGCACCCCGGGGCGCACGGTGGCCGAGCCGGCCGCGATGCCCCCGACCTGGCGCACATTGGCCAGGCTGGCCGGGAACCGGGTTTGCGACGTGTCCGGCCCGGTGGCGGTGGGCGTGGGCCGCGCTGTCTGGCCGGCCTGCTCAAAAGTGTCCATCTGCTACCTCCTGCTCGTGCCGCAGTTCCCACGCTACCAAGTCCGGCGTCGCTTCCGGGGCCGCTGCTGCTCCCCCACGACCCGTTCCCGGCGCCGCCGCCACGACGCCGCCACCTTGGGAGGCTGCGCCACCTTGGCAGGCTGCGGCACCATGCCTTCCCGGCTGCTGGGTGCTGGCTCCTGGCTCCTTGTCCCCTGGCGCTTCTGTTCCGGCGGGAGGAGCGGTGCCGGTTAGCCCGGTGAGCCTCCCGGGGCGACGGCGTACAGTTCGGGGCGGATCCGGGAGAGGTACGGATCCAGCTTGCGGATCGCCTGCTGGCGGATCGGGTCCACGTCGGCCATGATCAGCTGCGGGTCGTTGCCCGCCACCCGCAGGTTCTGCCCGTCCGCGCCGATGATGGTGCTGGTTCCGGCCATCGGGATCCCGCCCTGCACCGAGCAGTGGTTCGCCCAGGCCAGGTAGATGCCGTTCTCCATGGCCCGGGTGGGCAGCAGCTTCACCGCCAGGGACTCGGAGCCCTGCTCGGCGGCGGCTGGCACCAGCAGGATCCCGGCCCCGGCGAGGGCCGCGGCGCGGGCATGTTCGGGGAACTGCACGTCATAGCCGCTGGAGAGCGCGAACCCGGTGCCCTGGTAGTCGAAAACCTGCGGGGGCAGCTGGCCGGGGTCGAAGGTGTCGTGTTCCGCGGCGCTGCGCAGGTGGGCGCGCGCATAGCTGGCCAGCAGGTCCCCGGCGTCGTCCACGAAGTAGCTGGTGATTTGCGGCCGGCCGGCCGCCCCGTCCGGTGGGTAGGCGGGCAGCGAATAGGCCAGGGCGATGTTGTATGAGCTGGCGATCCCCGCCACCGCCTGGTGCACATCGCGCAGCCCGGCCGGGGAGAGCACCCGGGTGACCAGGTGCGGGTCCGCGCCGGTGAGGAACAGCTCCGGGCTGAGCAGCACGTTGCCGTGGTGTTCGGCGGCCATCTGCGCCGCCTGCTCCAGGTGGTGCAGGTTGCTGGTCACATCCGAGGGATGCGCGTCGTGCTGCAGTACTGCCAGGCGCATGGCCTTCCGCCTTCCCACCCCGTGCCGGTTCATCCGGTGCGGGCCTTTTCCCGCTGCCACCAGCCTAGACCCGTGGGCCGGGCCCCGGCCAGCGCCTGCGAGCCAGCTCCCAGCAGCCGCGGCCGCCAGGTGGAGGCGACGGGCAGGGCCGGGCAAAGTGGTCGGGCCGGCAAGGCGCCCGGTCCGGGCAAGGTGACCTGGGCGGGCCGGCTACTCCTGCTGGCTGGCGTACTGTTCCTCGCTCAGCGATCCCAGCCTGGAGTGGCGTCGGCCGTATCCCAGGTAGATCCCGGCGCCGATCACCATCCAGATCCCGAAGACCGCCCAGGTGCGCCAGTCCAGGTTCAGCATCAGGAACAGGCAGGCGGCGATGCCCAGGATCGGGGTCAGCGGGTACAGCGGCACCCGGAAGGTGCGTTCGGCCTTGGGCTGGGTGCGGCGCAGGTAGATCACCGCGGCGCCCACCAGCGCGAACGCGAACAGGGTGCCGATGCTGGTGGCCTCGGCCAGCTGCCCCAGCGGGATCAGCGCGGCGGTGAGCGCCACGACGGATCCGACCACCAGGGTGCCGGCCAGCGGGGTGCCGGTGCGCGGGGAGACCCGGGCGAACAGCCGCGGGACCAGCCCGTCGCGCCCCATGCTCATCAGGATGCGGGTCTGCCCGTAGAGCACGGTGAGCACCACGGAGAGGATCGCCACGACGGCGGCCAGCGCGAACAGCAGCACCACCCAGCGCTGTCCGGTCAGTTCGGCGACGATCTGCACCAGCGCCGCCTCGGTCCCGTCGAACCACTGCCAGGGGCGCACCCCGATCGCGGCGACCGCGACCAGCACGTATACGGCGGTGACGATGAACATGGCGATCAGGATCGCCCGGGGCAGGTCGCGCTGCGGGTTGACCGCCTCCTCCCCGGCGGTGGAGGCGGCGTCGAACCCGATGTAGGAGAAGAAGACCATGGAGGCGGCCGCGCTCATTCCGGCGGCGCCCATCGGCAGCAGCGGTTGGAAGTTCCCGGCGTTGAACGCGGTGAACGCCACGACGGCGAAGAACACCAGGATGCCGATCTTGATGAGCACCATCACCGTGTTGGCCAGCGCCGATTCGCGGGCCCCGCGGGCCAGCAGCACCATGGCCAGCACGACGGTGGCCAGCGCCGGCAGGTTGACGGCCCCGCCCTCGGCCGGGCCGGCGGCCAAGGCATCGGGCAGCGCCAGGCCGAACACCGCCAGGGTCTGGTTCACGTACTGCCCTGAGCCAACCGCGACGGCCGCGACCGAGACCGCGTACTCCAGCACCAGGCACCAGCCGCACACCCAGGCGATGCCCTCGCCCAGGGTGGCGTAGGAGTAGGAGTAGCTGGACCCGGAGACCGGGACCATGCCGGCCATTTCCGCGTAGCTGACCGCCGAGAGCAGGGCGGTGACACCGGCCAGCACGAAGGAGAGCCAGATGGCCGGGCCGGCGATCGGCACCGCGTCGCCCAGGATCACCAGGATGCCGGTGCCCAGGGTGGCGCCCACGGAGATCATCGTCAGCTGCAGGACCCCGAAGCTGCGCCGCAGCTTGCCGTGCCCGGCGTTGTCGGCGGCCTCGCTGACCATGTGGTTGATGGATTTGCGGCGGCGCAGCTGTGCCGCCAGGGCGGTGCGGGCCGTTGGGGAGGGGTGGTGGGGCAGCTGGGGTGCGCTGCCGGTGCCGGTTGGCTGTTTGCCAGAGGGCGTGCTCACTTCTCTGTCGTTCCTTCGCCGTTGTCCTTCGTCAAGCCCGCACGACGGCAGCGCTGCGCTGTGCCGTGTGCTTCCGGTTGCGAAAGCTCGGGCGGGGCCGGCAGGTCCCGCCCAAGGGCGTCAGCCATGCTACCAACGTCCACTGTGAGCCACCGCCCGTCCGGCCCGCCGCCGCGGGTCCTCCGGCGGCTGGCCACCGCACTTCGTGGAACGCTGCGCAACGCCCCTGGGCCGGTGCGCACGGTTCCCGTGCGGCCTCGTCCGGGGCAGCGGGCCCGCGGTTTCCAGCCTTCGCGCCGTTTTTGCGAAAATTAGTTTGACTTGGATGGATTCCGTTCGAGCGGGCGGCGTGCCCGGCCCGCGAAGCGCGGGGTCCAGGGGGTTGTTCCGCCCTGGTCTGGCGCCCGCGGTTCGGCGCCGGCAGCGGATCGGGCCCGGGCAAAGGCGCCTGCGCCGGCCGCGCACGGCATGCCCGGCTTCACCCGCGGCTGTGGCGCAGAGCACGGGCAACGCGCCCCTGTTCGGGCGCTGGAGGGTGTGGCCGCGCCCGGCCGGCTGCGTCTAGAGTCAAGACATGAGCGATGCGATCTTCCCCCTGGCCACCGGACGGCTGGAACTGCGATTCCACTCGGCCGAGGACGCCGCGGACCTGCTGCGCGTCTACGCGCAGGAACCGGTGGCCCGCTACCTGCTGGAGGAGCGCTGGGATGAGGAGTACACCCAGGAGCAGCTGGCCAAGCGCGTGGTGCGCACCAGCCTGGACGAACCGCCGCACGCCCTGGCCCTGGTGATCGCCGACGGCTCGGGGCGCTACGTCGGGGACCTGGCCCTGTGGCTGACCGACATCCCGCACCGGCAGGCGGAGATCGGCTGGGTGCTCGATCCCCAATGCGCCGGGCTGGGCTACGCGACCGAGGCGGCCGCCGCCCTGCTGCAGGTGGCCTTCACCCGGCTGGGCGTGCACCGGATCGCCGCCGAAATGGATGCCCGCAACACCGCCAGCGCGGCGCTGGCCCGGCGCCTGGGCTTCCGGCTGGAGGGGCACCTGCAGGAGCACCTGTACAGCAAGGGCGAATACACCGACACCCTGATCTTCGGCATGCTCGCCGGGGACCTGCCGGGGCAGGGCCCGACAGCGGCGGACGCTGAAACACCGACGGACGCTGAGACACCGGCCGCGGATCCCGCCTGCAGCCCGGCCGCCGCGACGGCGCAAGGCACGGGCCGCCCATGACCGGCGAGGGGAACGCCCCGGAGGACGGCGGAATGGGCGTGAACGCCCTGCCGGCGGGGGCCGGGCACGGTGCGGCGGCCGTCGCCGCCATCGGCACCGGTGCGGTGCGCGGGCGGCTGCTCACCGCGAAGGTCATGCGCCTGGGCCAGCATGCGATCACCGGGGTCCTGCTGGTGATCGCGGTGGTGCGCGGCATGGCCGAAAGCACGGGACCGGGCTGGCTGGTGCCGATCGTCGGGATCGGCTTCGCGCTGTGGTACTTGGGCGGGCTGCCGCGGCTGGCCCGGCGGGAATCGGCGGCCGGGCTGGACGCCTCGGGCAGGACCATGCTCTGGCTGGGGGTGCTGCTGGCGATCTGGGCGGCCGGGCTGGCGGCCAGCAGCGAATTCATGTGGCTGGCGTTCAGCCTGTGGCTGCTGATCGGGCACCTGCTGCCGCTGGCCAGCTCCGTGCTGGTCTCGCTGCTGGTGTACGCGCTGGCGATCGTCGCGCCCTTCCTGCACCACGGGCAGACCAGTTACGCCAGCATCATCGGCCCGCTGGTGGGCGGGTGCTTCGCATGGGGCATCTCCCGCGGCTACCTGCAGCTGCTGCGCGACGCACAGGAACGCAACGCGCTGGTCAGCTCGCTGCTGCAGGCGCACCGCGAGATGGCCGGGCTGCACGAGGAGCTGGCCCGGTCCCAGCACCAGGCCGGGGTGCTGGCCGAGCGGGCCCGGCTGGCCCGCGACATCCACGACACCGTCGCCCAGCAGCTGGCCTCCATCTCGCTGCACGCCCGGGCCGCCACCGGCGCGGGTGACGCCGCCGGGGCGGTCAACGCCCTGGAGCGGGTGCAGCAGCTGGCCGGCCAGGCGCTGGCGGACCTGCGCCGGATCATCGCCGCGCTGGCGCCGGCCGAACTGGAGGACCAGGCGCTGGCGGGGGCGCTGGGGCGGATGCTGGAAAAGCTGGGCGAGGAAACCGGGATCCGCACCGAACTGCGGGCCGACGCGGACGTGCCGGCGCTGGACACCACGGTGCAGGTGGCGCTGCTGCGCGTCGCCCAGTCGGCGCTGGCCAACATCCGCCGCCACGCGCACGCCAACCAGGTGGTGCTCTCGCTGCAGCTGGCCGGTGGTATGGTGCGTCTGGACATTTTCGACGACGGAATCGGGTTCGACGCCGACAGCTGGCAGCAGGCGCCCACCCACCTGGGCGACGGCGGGTTCGGGCTGCGCTCGATGCGCGAACGGCTGCGGGAGCTGGGCGGCGGGCTGGATGTGGAAAGCACCCCGGGCACCGGCACCGGGCTGTCCGCCTACCTGCCGTTGCGGCCCTGACCGAGGAACTCTGACCAAGGAACTCTGACCATGGAAAGGGGAGGAGCGCGCCGATGATCCGCATCATGCTGGTCGATGACCACCCGATCGTGCGCACCGGGCTGAAGGCCGTGTTCGACAACTACCCGGACATCACCGTCGCCTGCCAGGCCGGCAGCGGCGAGCAGGCCGTCGAACTGGCCCGGCAGTGCCCCATCGACGTGGTGCTGTGCGACCTGCGCCTGGGCGAGGGGATGAACGGGGTGCAAACCACCGCGGCGCTGCGTGCCCTGCCCGATCCCCCACAGGTGCTGATCCTGACCACGTTCGACAAGGACGCCGAAATCCTGGCCTGCGTGGAGGCCGGCGCGGCCGGGTACCTGCTCAAGGACGTCACCTCGGACACCATCGTCGATTCGGTGCGCCAGGCCGCGGCCGGCCGGATGGTGCTGGCCCCGGAGATGGCCCAGCGCGTGCTGGCCGGGCTGCGCACCGCCCGCCCGGTGCTCACCGCCCGGGAACGCGAGGTGCTGCAGCTGCTGGCGACCGGGGCCAGCAACCGGCAGATCGCCGGCTCCCTGTTCGTCACCGAGGCGACGGTGAAGACCCACCTGGTGCACATCTTCGACAAGCTGCAGGCCACCAGCCGCACCCAGGCCGTAGCCGCGGCGCGTGAACAGGGCTTGATCTAACGCTCCCCTCCGCCCCCGCACCCCGGCCCGCGCGGCGCACTAACGCACCCGATGCCGGTGCGCATCCACCAAACGGTTGAGCCGGCTTTCGACCGCTTCCCCGATTTGGATCCCGCCAAAAATCGGTTGACTGGAAGCATGTTGACTTCCCTCTCTTCCTCGCTGACCTCCCGGCGCGGCGCGACCGGCTGGCTGCTGGGCTTCCTGGCCGTCATCGCCGTGCTGTTCTCCGTGCTCTCCTCCGCCGACGCGGCCACCCGCGCCCCGGACAGCGGCGTGCCGGGCTCCGAATCCGCCCGGGTGCAGCAGCTGCTGGACGGATTCGAATCCTCCGGCCGCAGCACCGCCGTGCTGGTGGCCACCCGGCCCGACGCCGCAACGCTGACCGACGCGGACCGGACCGCGCTGGACCAGCTTCAGGGGCGCCTGGACCTGGCCGGGGTGCAGCTGGGCAAGCCGCTGCTCAGTGATGACGCCCAGGCCGGGATGCTCACCGCCAGCTGGGATGAGCGCGGCAGCCTGGCCGACCGGCAGGTGGTCGCCGAACTGCGTGAGCAGCTGGCCGCCGCCCCCGCCGCCGCCCTGCAGGTGCAGGTGACCGGCGGGCCGGCGTTCGCGCTGGACGTGGCCCACTCCTTCGACGGGGCCAATTTCACGCTGCTGGCGGTGACCGTCGCCATCGTGGCGGTCCTGCTGATCCTCACCTACCGCTCCCCCATCCTGTGGCTGCTGCCGCTGGCCGTGGTCGGCCTGGCCGACCGGGCCGCCAGCCTGGTCACCGCCGCGCTGGCCGGGGTGTGGGACCTGCACTTTGACACCGGGGTGCTCTCGGTGCTGGTGTTCGGCGCCGGCACCAACTATGCGCTGCTGCTGATCTCCCGCTACCGCGATGAGCTGCGGGTACACGCCGGGCACCGCGCGGCGCTGGCCGCCGCCTGGCGCTCGAGCTTCGAGGCCATCGCCACCTCCAACCTCACCGTCGTACTGGCGCTGGCCAGCCTGGTGCTGGCGGTCATGGAGGACACCCGCGGCCTGGGGATCGCCTGCGCGGTGGGGCTGCTGATCGCCGCGCTGTTCGTGCTCGGGCTGCTGCCCCCGGTGCTGGCCCTGGCCGGACGTAAGGTGTTCTGGCCGCTGGTGCCGGCCCCGCACCAGCCGGCCCCACGCCGCAGCCGGTGGGCGCAGATCGCCACCGCGGTCACCGCCCGCCCGGTGCTCTCCCTGGTCTCGGTCGGTGCCGTGCTGGCGGTGTTGGCCGCCGTGCTCACCGGCACCGGCCTGGGCCTGAAGCCCGCCGAGCAGTTCCGCAGCCCGATGGAATCGGCGAGCGCCTCAACGGTGCTCACCGAGCACTTCCCGGCCGGGGAAACCCAGCCGGCCACCATCCTCACCCATCCTGACCAGGCCCCACAGGTGGCCCGGGCCGCCGAACAGGTGCCCGGCGTGCAGCGGGTGAGCGAAATGGGCCGCAGCGCCGACGGCTCCTGGCAGCGGCTGCTGCTGGTGGGCCAGGCGGACCCCGGATCGAGCGAAGACCAGCAGATGCTGCGTGAGGTGCGCACCGCCATCCATGCGGTGGACGGGGCCGATGCGCTGCTGGGCGGGGCGGGGGCCGAACAGCTCGATGCCCACAACGGGCACCTGCGGGACTTTGCCGTGATCGCCCCACTGGTCTTGGGCATCTGCTTCGTGATGTTGCTGGTGCTCACCCGTTCCTGGCTGACCGCCGCCCTGCTGGCGCTGGTGAACCTGCTCAGCGCCGCGGCCGCACTGGGGCTGGGCGGGCTGATCGGCTCACTGGTGCTGGGCACCAGCGCATTCGATGTGCAGGTCCCGCTGCTGGCCTTCCTGTTCCTGGTCGCGCTCGGGGTGGACTACACGATCTTCCTCACCCAGCGGATCAAGCAGGAGGCGGCCCGCCAGCCGATCCGGGAGTCGGTGATCGACGCCGTCGGGCACACCGGTGCGGTGATCACTTCCGCCGGCGTGGTGCTGGCCGGGGTGTTCGCGGCGCTGGCCACCCTGCCGCTGATGGTGCTGGGCCAGCTGGGCCTGGTCGTCGGGCTCGGGGTGCTGCTCGATACCTTCCTGGTGCGCACCGTGCTGGTTCCGGCGCTGTTCACGCTGCTGGGGCGGCGCAACATCCCGGCCTGGGCGCCGACCCGACAGACGGAAACCGCTGCGGCGTCCCGCACCGAGATGGCGCAGACGCCGCGCAGCTAGCGCGCCACCGTGCCGGCTCGGGGCCGTGAGCGGCGGGCGGCGAGCGGGCGGCAGACATTTTCCAATCAACCGGGCAGCCGTGGAGCACCACGGAGCACTGCCCAGCAACCACCGGTGCCCTCACTCCCGGGGCATCACCAAACCACAAGGAGAAAACAGATGCGCAAGATCCTGAACTGGGCCTTTGGCTACATGCTGGTCGGGGTGGCCTCCGGCCTGTTCTACCGCGAGTTCACCAAGGCCAACGACTTCCCGGCCGGCGAATTCACACAGCTGGGCCTGGCCCACACCCACCTGCTCACCCTGGGCTTCATCGTCCTGCTGATCGTGCTGCTGCTGGAGAAGGCGTTCGCGCTCTCTACGCACCGCAAGCTGTTCGGCTGGTTCTTCGCCACCTACAACGCCGGGGTCATCCTCACCTCGGCGATGCTCATCGTGCACGGCATGCTCACCGTGCGCGGGGTGGAGTCCTCCGCCATGATTGCCGGGTTCGCCGGGTTGGGGCACATGTTCCTGACCGCCGGGATGATCCTGCTGTTCGTGCTGCTGCGCCGCCAGGTGCGTCCTGCCATGGCGGGCGGCACCACGGCCGCTGCGGGTCAAGCCGGGCTGCAGCGCTAGCGCTCGGCGGTGAGGACTGCGGGGTACTCGGACCAGACCGGGACCCAGCCCAGCAGCACCAACCCGGGTGTGGCTTCTGGCCGCACCCGGGTTATTGGGCAGGGGTGCGCTCGAACTTTCTTGACGGGTCTGCTCAAATCGGGCTGCATCTGGTGACAGTCCTGATGCAGCCGCACCATGGCACAGCGGCTGTACGCGTCACCTTCTGCTGTAGATGTCCTGTCCTGGATGTGTCGATGTCTTTGGCCCGCACAGTAGAATCAGTGACTTGGAAATAATTGTGAACCGCGGACCCACAGTCTATGGCGTGGACCTGGACCCGCAGACCCGCTGCGCGCACTACCACCGGGACGTCGACGTCATCGCGATCAAGCACTACTGCTGCGCCAGGTACTACCCCTGCCACCTGTGCCACGCCGAGCTGGCCGATCACCCGGCCCAGGTGTGGCCGTTGCGCCACTTCGACCAGCCGGCAGTGCTGTGCGGAGTGTGCGGCACCCAAATGAGCGTCGCCCAATACCTGGGCATCGACCACTGCCCGCACTGTGCGGCGCAGTTCAATCCCGGGTGCAAGCTGCACCGCGAACTGTACTTCGCCGGCGCGGAAACATGTCGCGGCAACGACACGGACGGGCCCCTGCCGGGCCTCGAGGCCCGGTCCGGCAACTAGCGCCCCTGTCCGTCCGGGGAGCGGCTGCCCCGCTTTGAGTACGTTCCCGTGCGGAATTCGATCCCCTGTGGGGTTCGAACCCGCGGTGGGGTGCTGGCGTTGGCCCCGGCGCGGGGCGGCGGCTATCCTTCCCAGGGAAGCCGGCCGGATTCGTTGGCGACCTGCGGCACCACCAGGACCGGGCGGCCCTGCCGGTGCGACAGGCTCACGGCGATCGACCCGTCAATGAACTGCTCCATGCGGTTGCGCCAGCCCTTGCGGCGCGTGCCGACCACGATCATGTTGGCATCCAGCTCCTCGGCCAGCTGCGCCAGCGCCTTGGCCGGGTCCCCTTCCACCTCGCGCGCCTCCCAGCTGACCTGCAGCGGATCGAACACCTCGGCCAGGTGATCGCGCAGCCCCTGCGGGAACGGCACCTCCTGCTCATCGGGGTGCGCCGAGCCGCTGATCGCCGGGCTGGCCTCGGCCAGGTTCTCGGGCAGGCGCTGGGTGATGAACCGTCCGGTGTGCACGTGCACGCACACCACGCGGGCCTGCAGCTGCGCGGCCAGCGGGGCGACCGCGTTGAGCACCGTCGGGGACTGGTCCGGCTCGACGCCGACCAGCAGGGTGGCGGTGGAAGGGGACGGGTTCTGGGTCATCGGTACTCCCGTGCTCGTGCAGCACCTGCGCCACTCAAAGTGCAGGTGGCGGCGAGGATCTTCGCCGCTCAACCCCAGTATGGCATGGCCGCCGAACGCTTTGGCACCGCCGGACACCCCGCCCCGGCGGTGCCGTCCGGGTGCTGCGCGGATGCAGCGCGGATGCTGTCGGGCAGGGCCGGTAGGGTGGGGTGCATGCTGCAGACCCTGGCGATCAGCGGGTACCGTTCGGTGCGCGACCTGGTCATCGAACTGGCCCCGCTGACCGTGATCACCGGGGCCAACGCGGTGGGCAAATCCAACGTCTACCGCGCGCTGAAGCTGATCAGCGAGCTCGGCCACGACGGGGCGATCGCCTCCCTGGCCCGCGAGGGCGGGCTGGGTTCGGCCGCGTGGGCCGGACCGGAGGCCGGAAGCCGTCCGCGCGGCGGGCGGGACTCGGGACCGGCGCAGGGCACGGTGCGCCGCGAGCCGGTCGCCCTGAAGCTGGGGTTCGCCTCCGACGAGTACGGGTACGCGGTGGATCTGGGGCTGCCGGTGCCGGACACGGACATGCGCGACCCGAGCATGTTCGGCCAGGACCCGGTGCTCAAGAGCGAGGCGGTCTGGTTCGGCCCGGTGCTGCGCCCGTCGACCACCAGCGTGCTCCGCCAGGGGGCGCTGGTGCAGATCCGCGGGCAGGCGCGCCTGGAGGACAGCGGGCTGCGGCTGCCCGAGTGGGAGTCGGTGCTCTCCACCATCGACGCCTCCAGCGCCCCGGAAGTGAGCCAGCTGCGGGTGATGCTGCAGGGCTGGCGGTTCTACGATGCGCTGCGCACCGATGCCGGCGCACCGGCCCGGGCCGAGCGGATCGGCACCCGCACCCCGGTGTTGGCCTCCGACGGGGCGGACCTGCCCGCGGCGGTGCGCACCATCCACGAGATGTCCAGTCCCGCGGCATTCAACCAGGCGATCGCCGACGCGTTTGACGGATCCCGCCTGGAGGTGCGATCGGAGCACGGGCGCTTCAGCCTGCACCTGCACCAGCCCGGCCTGTTGCGCCCCCTGCAGGCCAGTGAGCTTTCCGACGGGACGCTGCGCTACATCCTGCTGGCCACCGCCCTGCTCTCCCCGCGCCCGGCCCCGCTGCTGGTGCTGAACGAACCGGAAAACAGCCTGCACCCGCAGCTGCTGCCGGCGCTGGCGGCCCTGATCGCCCACGCCTCCCGGGACTCGCAGATCGTGGTGGTCTCCCACTCCCCGCAGCTGGTGGCGGCGCTGGAGCGTGAGGGGGCGCTGCGCCACGAACTGCTCAAGGAGGCCGGGGAGACGATCCTGCAGGACCAGGGAGTGTTCGACCGGCCGGCCTGGGCCTGGCCGCGGCGCTAGCTGCCGCACTGCGCACCGGCGCTGCCGAGTTGACCGCCCGCGACACTGCTCAACTCCGGCGACACGGCTCAACGCCGACGACGCTGCTCAACGCCGGGATGGGGCCGCTAGAGCGGGGCGTCCTGGCCCTGCGGGACGTCCAGTCCCAGCAACGCGTTCTCGGTGACCTCCATCAGCGCCGGGTGGATCCAGTACTGGCCGCGGGCCGCGGTGTAGGCGTCGATGCCCAGGTTCATGGCCATCACCACCGGCTGGATCAGGTTTGAGGCCTGGTAGCCCATCACGTGCGCGCCCAGGATCGAACCGTCACGCCGATCGGCGACGACCTTGAACAGCCCGGTCTGATCCTCCAGCGCCCAGCCGTAGGCGGTGTCCCCCACCATCTGGGTTTTGGTGCTCACGTTCTGCCGGCCGATGCGCTGCACCGCCTCCTGCTCGGTCAGCCCAATCTGCGCCAGCTCCGGGTGGGTGAACACCGCCGCGGGCACCGCCCGGTTGGAGTTCGCCCGCAGCGCGTGCGGGTGCTGCAGGTTGTGGGCCACCACCCGGGCCTCGTAGTTGGCCACGTGCTTGAGCTGCTCGGTGCTGCAGATGTCCCCCAGCGCGTAGAGCCCGGGCACCGGCTGGCCGCCGCGCAGCACCCGCTGGTACTCATCGACCACCAGCCGTCCGTCCTGGTGCAGGTCCAGCCCGGCCTGCTGCGCGCCGATCAAATCCGTGTTGGGCTTGCGCCCGGTGGCCACCAGCACGATGTCCGCGGTGTGGGTGCCCGCGCTGGTGTGCACTTCCAGGGTCCCGTCCGCGTTCTTGGTGATCCGCTGGGTTTCGGTGTTGCGCTCAACGTTCCAGTACTTCGGGGCCTCGGCGTTGAACGCATCGCGGATCTCCGTGTCCATGTGCCGCATCAGGTGTTGGCGGCGGACCAGCTGGGTGGTGCGGGAGCCCAGCCCGGAGAAGATCGCGGCGAACTCGCAGGCGATGAACCCGCCGCCGACGATCACGATCCGCTCCGGCAGGCGCTCCAGGCGCATCACCGTGTCCGAGGTGTGCACCCCGGGCAGGTCGCAGCCCTCGATGTCCGGGATCACCGCGCGGGATCCGGCGGCGATCACCAGCTGCTCGGCGCTGATGCTGGTGCCCTGGGCGGTGCGCAAGCCGTGGGTGCCATCCAGGGTCACCTCTTCGGCGATGACCCGCACGTTGGGCGACTGGTCCCGGTATTCGTAGCCGTTCTGCGCGATCGGGTCGATGCGGGAGAAGATCCGGTCGCGGATCGCCGGCCAGTCGGCGCTGCCCTCCGGCAGGGACACGTTCAGCCGCTGCGCCTCGACGGGGGTGCGGGCCAGCTCGGCCGGGCGCACGAACATCTTGGTGGGGATGCAGCCCACGTTCAGGCAGGTGCCGCCGAACGGCCCCTTTTCCGCGATCGCGACCTGCTTGTCGTCCCAGTAGTCGGTGAGCAGCGTGTTGCCCGAGCCGGCGCCGATGATTGCCAAATCCACCTGATGCTGTGTCATGAGCTCATCGTAGGCACCTTGCCGGTCCGGCGCACAGTGTCGCACGCCGCATTGCGGTGTCGGGCCGCTCTCACCGGTGGTCCGCGGCGCGGCTCCCGTCACTCGGGGCTGGCTCCCATCACCCGGGCCCGGCTCCCATCACCCGGGGCCGGCTCCTACTGTCCGGCGGCCAGCTGCCCCAGCTCGATGGAGGTGTCCTGCAGCCGTTCCGGGTCGATGCGCTGGCCCACCAGGGAACGCAGCGTGTCGTTCACATCCCAGATGTTCACGTTCATCGCCGCGGTGATCCGCCCCTCACGCAGCCAGAACATGATGAACTCGCCCTCGTCCATGTCCCCGCGCACCACATCGGCGTCCCCGTCCTGGCGGTCCCCGACGTACTCCATTCCCAGCTCGAACTGGTCGGTGAAGAAGTAGGGCAGCCAGTCATACTGCTCGTCGGCGCCGGTGAGCGTGGCCGCGGCCAGCTTGCCCTGGCGGATCGCGTTGTCCCAGTGCTCCACCCGCAGCTGGCGGCGCAGCGTCGTGTTGAACGCCTGGGCGATGTCCCCGACGGCCAGCACATCCGGGTCCGAGGAGCGCAGGGACGCGTCGACCACCACCCCGTGATCGGTTTCGATCCCGCTGGCGGCGGCGACCTCCAGGTGCGGGCTGGCGCCGATCGCCAGGAGCACCAGGTCCGCGCCGGTCTGCCAGCTGCCGGCGTGCACCACCAGCTGGTCGGCGCCGCGTTCGATCCGGTCCACGTGGGTGGCCAGCTCAAACTGCACCCCGGCCTCCTGGTGCATCCGGGTCAGGTGGTTGCCGAAGGGTTCGCCCAGCACGTTGCCCAGTGGGATGCGCGACGGGGAGATGACGGTAACCTCCGCGCCCTGCTGGCGGGCGGAGGCCGCGGCCTCCATGCCGATCCACCCGGAGCCGACGATCACCAGGCGGGTGCCCTCCTTCAGGTCCTCGCGCAGTGCCCGGGCGTCGTCGATGGTGCGCAGCACCCGCACCCCGGGCAGGTCCGCCCCCGCAATGCCGCCGCTGGGGTTGGCCCGCGATCCGGTGGCCAGCACCAGCTGGACGTAGTCCAGGGTGCCGCCGCCGTCCAGGGTCACCCGTTTGGCGGTGCGGTCGATCGCCTCCACCCGGGTGCCCAGCAGCAGGTCGATGTCGTGCTCGGCGTACCACTGCGCGTCGTGCACGGTGAAGTCCGGCAGCTCGCTGCTGCCCTGCAGGAAGTCCTTGGACAGCGGCGGACGCTCATAGGGCAGGTGCTCCTCGCCGGCGATCAGGGTCACCGCCCCGACGTAGCCGCGTTCGCGCAGCTCGCTGGCCGCGGTGGCGCCGGCCAAGCCGCCGCCGATGATGATCACTGGTGCCTCTGACATGATCCTGCCCCTTCTGGGCGCCGGGACCAACCCCGGGCCCCGGTGTTGCCTTGAGCCTGTCCTCTGCTTCGATCCTCACACCGTTGCCCGGGGCGTGGCAAGAGCTGGAGCGTGGTGAGGCAGGTTCCCGGGAGCTGGAGCGTGGTGAGGCAGGTTCCCGGGAGCTGGAGGTTGACCGAGACGCATCTCACAGGCAGCGGGATTTGCGCGATAATTGGCGGCACCCGCGCCGGGGGTTGCCGGACGTTAACCTGCGGTTCAGGCGCCGGTTGCCGCTGCGACAGCTGGCTTGGGCAGCATCGGCCCTGGTGCCGCCGCATCGATCACGGCGGCCAGGAAAACTTCAGTTGAAGGGTAGATCATGTTTTCTCGTACCAAGAGGTTGGTTCCGGCCGCGGCCGCGCTGGTGTTGGGCGTCGGCGCCCTGTCCGGGTGCTCGGTGGGCGCCGGGGCGGTGGAGTCCAGCCAGGATCCGGCCCCGCTGCTGGATCGTGCCGCCACCGGTGGGCTCTCCGAGCACGGCGGGGCGCGGCGCATGGACGGTGACACCACCGATGCGGTGCGCGAGGCGGTGAAGGACGCCGGGGCGAAGAACGTCATCCTGCTCATCGGCGACGGCATGGGCGATTCGGAAATCACGGCCGCCCGCAACGTCGCCGAGGGTGCCGGCGGCTTCTTCAAGGGGCTGGACGCGCTGCCGCTGACCGGGCAGTACACCCACTACGCGCTGGATGAGGAAGGCAAGCCGGACTACGTGACCGACTCGGCCGCCAGCGGGACCGCCTGGGCCACCGGCACCAAGTCCTACAACGGTGCGATCTCGGTGGACATCCACGGCAAGAGCCAGCAGAGCCTGCTGGAATTGGCGAAGGAAGGCAACCTCGCCACCGGCGTGGTCACCACCAGCGAAATCCAGGACGCCACCCCGGCCGTGCAGTATTCCCATGTGGCCGAGCGCAAGTGCTATGGCCCGGAGGCCACCAGTGAAAAGTGCGCGCAGAACGCCCTGGAAAACGGCGGCGCCGGCTCGATCGCCGAGCAGATGCTGGCCACCCGCCCGGACCTGGTGTTCGGCGGCGGGGCGGAGACCTTCGCGGAGAAGGCCAAGGCCGGGGACTACAAGGACAAGACCCTGCGCCAGCAGGCCAACGAGCGCGGCTACACGATCGTGGAGGACACCGCCGGGATGCAGCAGGCCCAGGCGGCGAACCAGGACGCCCCGCTGCTGGGGCTGTTCGCCGAGGGCAACATGGAGGTGCGCTGGACCGGGGACCTGGCTTCCAAGGACGGCATCTCCAAGCCGGCCCAGCAGTGCAAGGACAACCCGGCACGGGACTTCGAAAAGGCCCCGGACCTGAAGAGCATGACCTCCAAGGCGATCGACCTGCTCAAGGACGATCAGGACGGGTTCTTCCTGCAGGTCGAGGGCGCCTCGATCGACAAGCAGGACCACGCGGCGAACCCGTGCGGGCAGATCGGCGAGACCGTGGACCTGGACGAGGCGGTGCAGGAGGCGCTGGCCTTTGCCAAGGAGGACGGTGAGACCCTGGTGGTGGTCACCGCCGACCACGCGCACACCAGCCAGATCGTGGCCCCGGACACCGAGTCCCCGGCACTGACCTCCAAGCTGGTCACCGCGGACGGCAGTGAGATGGCGATCCTCTACGGCACCGGTGAGGAGGCCGCCTCCCAGGGCCACACCGGCGCGCAGCTGCGCATCGCCGGCTACGGTCCGGGGGCCGCGAACGTGGTGGGCCTGAGCGATCAGACGGACCTGTTCTTCACGGTGCGTGACGCGCTGGGGCTGGGCAAGTAGCAGCACCGCAACACCAACAGCATCAGGGGCCGATCCAGTGGGTCGGCCCCTGATGTGCTGCGTGAAAAGTGGGTGCGTTCAGCCTTTGGCACCGCGGCGGCAGCCGGTGCGACGGCCGCACCCGGTGCGTCGGCCGCACCCGGAGGCGGGTTAGCGCAGCACCACGGTGCGGTTGCCCCAGAGGAACACCCGCCCCTCGCAGTGCCAGCGCACCGCGTTGGACAGGGCCTTGCATTCGCTGTCGCGTCCGGCGGCGACCAGGTCCTCGGGCATGTAGGTGTGGTCCACCTCCACCACCTGCTGGGCGATGATCGGCCCCTCGTCGAGCTCCGAGTTCACGTAGTGGGCGGTGGCGCCCACCGTCTTCACCCCGCGCTCCCACGCCTGGTGGTAGGGCTTGGCGCCCTTGAAGGAGGGCAGGAAGGAGTGGTGGATGTTGATGGTCTTGCCGGTCAGCTCGGTGGCCAGTTCATCGGAGAGCACCTGCATGTAGCGGGCCAAAACCACCAGTTCGGTGCCGGTCTGCTCGATCAGCTGCAGCAGTTCGGCTTCCGCGGCCGGCTTGTTCTGCTTGGTGACCGGGATGTGGTGGAAGTCGATGCCGTGCCATTCCACCAGTGAGCGGTGGTCCGGGTGGTTGGAGACCACCGCGACCACATCGATGGGCAGCTCCCCGGTGTGGGCACGGAAGAGCAGGTCGTTCAGGCAGTGGTCGAACTTCGAGACCATGATCAGGGTGCGGGTCTTCTGCCCGCGTTCGCGCAGGTTCCAGTCCATCCCCCATTCCTCGGCGACCGGGGTGAAGTCCTCGCGCAGCCGCTGCAGCAGGTCCGCACCGTCCTGCCCGGCGAAGTCCACGCGCATGAACAGGCGCTCGGCGCTCATGTCATCGAACTGCTTCAGCTCCACGATGGTGCGCCCGTGCTTGATCAGGAAGCCGGTGACGGCGTGCACGATGCCGGCCGCCTCCGGGCATTGCAGGGTCAGAACGTGCCGGACCTGCTCGCTCATCCTCGTTTGTCCTTTCACTTCTTCTCCAGGCGCCCGCCCGGTGTCCGCGAGGGTTCGCGGCCGGGTCGCGCCTGGTGTGTTTGCTTCCAGCTTAGGGCTTTGGGGCCGGTGGGTTGGGGCCGGTCCAGTTTGCTGGGCGGGGTTGGCGGGGCCGGGTTCAGCACTGGGCCAGGGTCAGCGCCAGCCCGCCGCGCGAGGTTTCCTTGTACTTGCTTTTCATGTCCGCCCCGGTAGCGCGCATGGTCTCGATCGCCGCGTCCAGGCTCACCGTGTGCTGCCCGTCCCCGTGCAGGGCCAGGCGGGCGGCGTTGATCGCCTTCACCGAGGCGATCGCGTTGCGTTCAATGCATGGAATCTGCACCAGCCCACCGACCGGATCGCAGGTCAACCCCAGGTTGTGCTCCAGCGCCACCTCCGCGGCGTTCTCCACCTGTTCGGGGGTGCCGCCAAGCACGGCGCACAGTCCTGCGGCTGCCATCGCGCACGCCGAGCCGACTTCGCCCTGACATCCAACTTCTGCCCCGGAGATCGAGGCGTTGGTTTTGATGATGATCCCGATCGCGGCAGCGGTAAGCAGGAACTGGATGACCTTCTCATCGCTGGCGCCGGTGACGAAGCGGGTGTAGTAATGCAGCACCGCAGGAATGATTCCGGCCGCCCCGTTGGTCGGGGCGGTGACGATCCGCCCGCCTGAGGCATTTTCCTCATTGACGGCCAACGCGTAGAGGTTCACCCATTCCATCGCCCACAGCGGGTCCATCGACTCCGACGCTTTGGCCTCAGCTTCCTGCCGACGCAGGCGTTCGCGCAGGGCTGGGGCACGACGGGTGACGTTCAGGCCGCCGGGCAAGGTTTTCTCGGTACGCCGACAGCCGTTCTCGACGCACTGCTGCATGACCTTCCAAATCTCCAGCAGTGCGTCGCGGACCTCGGTTTCGCTGCGCCAGGAGAGCTCGTTCGCCCACATCACCTCGGCAATGGATTTGCCGGTGGCGGCACAGGTCTCTAGGAGCTCAGCGCCCGAGGTAAATCGATAGACGGCGTCGTTTTCGGTGTTCAACGGAGCTTGGAGCTCTTGGTCGTTCACTACGAACCCGCCGCCAATTGAGTACAGTGTTTGGCTGGCCAGCTCGGTGCCGTCGGAGTTAAAGGCGGCAAATCTCATGGCATTCGGATGTCCGGGCAGTGACTTGCGAGAATGCAACACCACATCGGCGTCGATCGAAAACTCGATCGGGGCCCGCCCGGCCAGCCGCAGGACCGCCGAGTCCCGGATCTGCTGAATCAAGTCCGGCACTTCATCGGTATTCACAGTGGCCGGGTCATGTCCCGCCAACCCGAGGATGACCGCAATATCCGAATGATGGCCGATGCCGGTGGCTCCCAGGGAACCGAACAGCTCGGCGCGCACCCGTGCCACCTGCCCAAGTACCCGCCCGTCCAGGGCGGCCGCGAAGCTCGCGGCCGCCCGCATCGGCCCCACCGTGTGTGATGATGAGGGGCCAATGCCAATGGAAAACATGTCCAGCGCGGACAGTGCCATCTAGTCCACCTCTGGCGAGCCGAACTCGGTCATGGCGTCGACCAGCCACCGTACCGTGTGCTCGGTGAAGGAGGCACGCGGAAGAATCCGCCAGGTCTGCTCGCTGACCCGCCACAGCAGCACCGGGACGTTCGCCACCGTGGTGGTGATCGCCTGATTCACGGCAAACGCGCTGGGGTGCAGATCCGCCGGGCAGCTCTTGCGCAGCACCAGCGGCGCAGACGGCCCTTCCAGCTCCAGCACGCTGCGGTTGGCCGACAAGTCCACGACCTGGCCGGCCTGGTCTCCCAGCGCCTGGATGAGTTGCTCGCTCAGCTGAACGTTCTCGGGTGCAAACACCAGAAATTCATCCGGTCCGAGCCACAGCACGGCAGTGCCGGTGACATCTCCGGCGACCTCACCCACCTGTGCGGGCAGGCCGACCCCCGTGGCGTCAGCCAGCTGCTGGTGGCCGGCGGTGCCGGGTGCTGCGCGCAAACCCACCTGGGTGGCGAAAGCGACCTCGCGTAGCGCCACAGCACGCTCGCCGGTCACGGTCGCCGCCGCCATCTCCCCGGCAAGGTGCTCGGCCGGGGAGCGGCGCAGGACGGTGGTTTCGATCAGAGTGTTGTTAGCCATCTCGGCGGCTTCCTTCCGGGTCAAAGAGTACGGTTTCGGAGACCACGACGTCGACCAGGCGGTCGCCTATCGGTGTCTTCAGCGTTTCGCCGATACGATTACGCCCATTCTTGATCAGCGCCAGTCCGAAGGTCCGGCCCAGGGCGGCCGAGTTGTAGGAGCTGGTCACCCACCCGTCCATCGGGGTGATGCCGTTCTCGGTTCCCGCGTCGGCAGCGACCAGAGCGGCGCCTTCCGGCAGACGCAGGGTTTCGTCGACCGGCAGCACCGATACCAGTTGCTTGCGGTCATCCCGCAGGTTGTCATCCCGCGAGAAGGAGCGCTTGCCCACGAAGTCCTTGATCTTGGAAACAACCCACTCCATGCCCGCATCCTGCGGGGTCACCGTGCCGTCGGTATCCTGCCCCACGATGATGAAGCCCTTTTCCGCGCGCAACACGTGCATGGTCTCGGTGCCGTACGGGGTGATGTTGAATTCCTGACCGGCTGCGTAGACATCTTCCCAGATCTTCAGTCCATGCCAGCTGGGGACCGCGATTTCGAAGGCCAGCTCGCCGGAGAACGAAATACGCGAGATCCGGGCCTCGATACCGCTGTCCAGGGTGACGTCCTGGAAGGCCATGAACTTGAATGCATCGTTGGAGACATCCAGGTTCGACGCCAATTTCCCGATGACATCACGGGAACGTGGACCGACCACTGCCACGGTCGCGAACTGCTCGGTCACCGAGGTGCACGTTACATCCAGTTCAGGCCACTCGGTCTGCAGCCACTCCTCCAGCCAGTCAAGCACGTCGGCGGCCCCACCGGTGGTGGTGTGCATGAGGAAGCGGTCTTCAGCCAAGCGCAGGGTCACCCCGTCGTCGAAGATCATTCCATCGGCCTTGCACATGACGCCGTAGCGCCCCATGCCCACCTTCAACTTGCTGTAGCCGTTGGTGTACATGCGGTTGAGGAACTCGGCAGCGTCCTTGCCCCGGATTTCGATCTTGCCCAGGGTTGTGGCGTCGAGCATGCCGACGGAATCGCGCACCGCGGCGCACTCGCGCAGCACGGCCGCGTCCATGTCCTCCTCGCCCTGCGGGAAGTACCAGGCGCGCTTCCACTGTCCCACGTCCTCAAACTTTGCCCCGTGTTCCAGGTGCCAGGAGTGCATCGGGGTGATGCGCGCGGGGTCCAGCAATTGTCCGCGGGTACGACCAGCCAGAGCCGCGAACGCTACCGGAGTGTAGGGGGCGCGGAAGGTGGTGGTTCCGATTTCCGAGGGGTCCTCGATGCCCAGCACGGCGGCGATCACGCCGATGGCTGCCACCCCGGAGGTCTTGCCCTGGTCGTTCGCCGTGGAAATGGAGGTGTACCGCTTGATGTGCTCCACGGACCTCATTCCGGCCCCGGTGGCGCGCAGCACGTCAGCCACGGTCTGGTCACGCTGCAGGTCCACGAAGTGGCGCGTGTAGTTCGCCGCGTCGTCGCCATTTAGCGAAGCAACCAGCCACACCGGGCGAGTCTCCCCGAGGGCGGTTTCGGGCGCCTGCGGAACGGTGGCCACATGCTGGTAACCGGCAGCCGAGGCGGCTGCCGCCCCGGTGGCGGCACCGGTTGACAGGGCACCGGCGGTGTCCAGCCGTCCGGTCACTGCCCCGGCCAGGTGTTGGTTGGCCACGGCGCCGGCGGGCACGAAGGCATGGATGGTGGTGTCCCACGCCAGCTTGCCCTGCCGCTGGGAGTGCAGGTGCACGACGGGGTTGAACCCGCCGGCCACGGCCAGGACGTCAACTTCGAAGCGTTCGTGGTCACCGAGCTCGCTGTTCTCGTCCAGTGGAGCGACCAGGATGGCTGATAGTTCCCCGGACTCATCTGCTTCGGTGTCGACAACTACCGAACCGGTCAGCACGGTCACCCCGTCGGCGACGGCTTCGGCCGCCGCCGCGGAGGCGGTCGACCGGGCGTCGATGACGGCGACCACCCCGCCGCTGGCCGCCAGTTCGGAGACTAGCGGGTAGACCGAGTCGTTGGTCGTAGCCACCGCGATGCGCTGTCCCACACGGACACCGTAGCGGTTCAGGTAGCTTCGAACCGCTCCGGCCAGCATGATGCCGGGCCGGTCGTTGTTTTCGAATACCATCGGCCGCTCGTGGGCCCCGGTGGCCAGCACAACTTGCTTGGCACGCACATGCCAGACGCGTTCGCGCGAAACTCCCTTGCCGGCCGGACCGTTGAGGTGCACCGTGCGCCGCTGTACGGCAACGATGTAGTTCGCATCGTAGGAGCCGAGCACAGTGGTGTTCTGCAGGTGGGTGGTTTCCTCGGCCTGCGCCAGCTCCCCGGTGACCTCCTCGATCCAGCTGGAGGCGTCCTTGCCGTCGATCTGCTCCCCGGATGTGTCGCGCAGGGTGCCGCCAGCCTCGGTGCGCTCATCCATCAGCAGCACACGGGCACCAGAACGGCTGGCCTCACGCGCCGCGGCCAGGCCGGCCGGCCCTGCCCCCACGACCAGCACATCGGTGTGTACGTGGACATGGTCGTAGTAGGCCGGATCCGTGGTTGGGTCCAGTACGCCCAGGCCCCGCAGCAAAGTGGCGTGCATGCGGTCGGTGACCGTAACGGTCGTGGCGGGAAGCATCGATTCGTCGATGTCCTCGTGGTGGCGGGCCGCCACGGTGATGAGCGCGTTGGGTTCCTCAACTCCGGCAGAGAAGATGCCCCGGGGACGGCTCAAATACATCGAGTTGCCACAGGAGCGCATCCCATTGGCGAGCATGGCGCTAGCGACGGTGTCCCCCGACAGAGCGGAGAGCTGCTGGCCGTCAACGGTGAGCTGCAAAGCCTCCTCACGCTGAACACGCGCGGTAGGTGCCATGGCGGTCTCCAGCCGGTAGGGCTTGTTCTGGCTCATCGGGTACCTCCCTGGGTGTTCTGCAGTTCCGGGCGTGCTTCCCCGGCGCGGTAAACGGCCTTGAATTCATAGGTGACGGTGTCGCGTAGTGCGTTGAACCACTTGCGGCACCCGCCGGAGTGGACCCAGCGTTCGGCGAAGATCCCCTTCGGGTTCTGGCGGTAGAACAGGAAGTGGGCCCATTCCTTGTCGCTCAGCGCGTGGGGGTCGGCGGGGTAGGCGACGTGCGCCTGCCCGCCGTACTTGAATTCGGTTTCATTGCGTGGCCCGCAGTTCGGGCACTCAATCAGCATCATGGTGGCGGCTCCTAGTGGGCCACGGCGGCGGCGCCGTGTTCGTCGATGAGGTGTCCGGTTTCGAAGCGATCCAGGCTGAACGGGGCGTTCAGGGCGTGCGGTTCATCGTTGGCGATGGTGTGGGCCAGGGTGAACCCGGCCCCGGGGGTGCCCTTGAACCCGCCGGTCCCCCAGCCGCAGTTCACGTACAGGTTCTGGATCGGGGTCTTGGAGATGATCGGGGAGGCGTCCATGGTGGTGTCCACGATTCCGCCCCAGGTGCGCAGCACGTGGGCCCGGGCGAAGATCGGGAACAGCTCCACCGCGGCGGCCATCTGCTCCTCGATCACGTGGAAGGCGCCGCGCTGGCCGTAGCCGTTGTAGGTGTCGATGCCCGCGCCCATCACCAGTTCGCCCTTGTGCGCCTGGGAGACGTAGACGTGGATGTGGTTGGACATCACCACGGTCGGGTGCACCGGCTCGAACAGCTCGGAGACCAGCGCCTGCAGCGGGTGGGACTGGATCGGCAGCTCAAAGCCGGCCATTTCGGCCAGCACCGAGGAGTGACCGGCCCCGGCCAGGGCGACCTTGCCGGCGTGGATGGTGCCACGGGTGGTCTTCACCCCGGTGACCTTCTCCCCGTCCTTCAGGAAACCGATGACCTCGCAGTTCTGGATGATGTCCACGCCCATCTCATTCGCCTTGCGGGCAAACGCCCAGGCGACGTGGTCGTGCTTGGCGATGCCGGCGCGCGGCTGGTAGGTGGCCCCCATGACCGGGTAGCGGATGTCATCCCCGGTGTTGATGATCGGGCAGACCTCCTTGACCTGTTCGGGGCTCAGCCATTCGGCATCCACGCCGTTGAGCTTGTTCGCCTCGACTCGGCGCACCGATTCGCGCACGTCGCCCAGCGTGTGGGCCAGGTTCAGCACGCCGCGCTGGGAGAAGAGGAAATCGTAGTCCAGTTCCTCGGGCAGCTGCTCCCACAGCTTCAGCGACTTCTCGTAGATTCCCGAGGACTCGTCCCACAGGTAGTTGGAGCGGATGATGGTGGTGTTGCGGGCCATGTTCCCGCCGGCCAGCCAGCCCTTTTCCAGCACGGCAATGTTCGTCATGCCGTGGTTCTTGGCCAGGTAGTAGGCCGTGGCCAGGCCGTGTCCGCCGCCGCCAACAATCACGGCGTCATAGGAGGACTTCGGTTCGGGGTTCGCCCAGAGGAATTCCGGGTGCTCAGGCAGCAAGTCAGCCATGATTATTCTCCAATCTTCTTCAGGTTTGGGTAGAGCGGGTGGGCCGCAGCCAAATCCAGCACCCGCTGCTTCAACTCCCCAAGCTTGCCCGTACTACCCTCCACACCAGCAATCAACGTCTGCGCAATAACCTCCGCCACCTCAGCAAACGCGTCCTCCGAGAAACCACGCGTCGCCAACGCCGGGGTACCGATCCGCAACCCCGAAGTCACCATCGGCGGACGCGGATCAAACGGCACCGCATTACGATTCACCGTGATCTCCACCTGCGCCAACAAATCCTCCGCCTGCTGGCCATCGAGCTCGCTGTTACGCAGATCCACCAACACCAAATGCACATCAGTGCCGCCGGTCAGCACGCTGATCCCCTTGGCCTCGACATCGGCCTGGGTCAAACGCTCCGCCAGAATCCGCGCACCGGCTAACGTCCGCTCCTGGCGTTCCTTGAACTCTTCCGACGCGGCGATCTTGAACGCCACCGCCTTGCCCGCGATCACATGCTCCAACGGGCCACCCTGCTGACCCGGGAACACCGCCGAATTCAGCTTCTTGGCAATCTCCGCGTCATTCGACAAAATAATCCCGCCACGCGGACCAGCCAAAGTCTTATGCGTGGTCGAGGTGACCACATGCGCATGCGGCACCGGCGACGGATGCAACCCCGCAGCCACCAAACCAGCAAAATGCGCCATGTCCACGAACAGGTACGCACCCACCTTGTCCGCGATCTCACGGAAGCGGGCGAAGTCCAACTGGCGCGGATACGCCGACCAGCCAGCCACGATCATCTTCGGGGAATGCTCAACCGCCAGACGCTCGACCTCGTCCATGTCCACCAGGTTCGTCGCCTCATCCACCCCATACGGCACGATGTTGAACAGGCGCCCGGAGAAGTTCAGCTTCATGCCATGGGTCAAATGCCCGCCATGAGCCAAATTCAACCCCAGCACGGTATCCCCCGGACGCACCAGCGCGTGATACACCGACGCGTTGGCCTGCGCCCCCGAATGCGGCTGGACGTTGGCGAACTTCGCCCCGAACAACTCCTTCACCCGCTCGATGGCCAGAGTCTCGATCACGTCGACCTCTTCACAGCCGCCGTAATAGCGGCGGCCCGGGTAGCCCTCGGCATACTTGTTCGTCAACACCGAACCCTGCGCCTGCATCACCGCCTGCGCCGTGTGGTTCTCCGAAGCAATCATCTCCAGGCCACGCTGCTGACGCGCCAACTCAGCATCAATCCGCGCCGCCACCTCAGGATCAAGCTCACCCAACGACTGGGTCAGCGATTCTGCGACGGGTGACTGGGTTTCCAGCATCTATCCCTCCAAAGTGTACGAATTGCCGACAACTGATATATCAATGTCTGCGTCTTAGCGTATGATCTAACTCACAGCCCGTCAATGGGTTGGGGAATTATTTTTTAGCCGCATGATTCCAAGGCAGAATGAAGGTGAAGGGAGCCGCCAAGATGACAAGTACAACCGAGGTGCCCGTGGCCAGTGAGTCCATGGCGGAGCGGTCCTACCGGATTCTGCGCGACCGCCTGATCATGATGGACATCGCCCCCGGCGACCCGATCAACGAGGCGCTGCTCGCCACCGACCTCGGCATGGGGCGCACCCCCATCCGCGAGGCGCTGAAGCGCCTGGAAGTGGACCACCTGGTGATCTCCTACCCGCGCCGCGGGACCTTCGCCACCGGGGTGGACATCACCGAGCTGGCCGCCATCTCCGAAATGCGGCAGGTGCTGGAGCCGTTGGCCGCGCAGCGGGCGGCCGAGAATCGCGGCGGCGCCTTGCGCGAGGAGCTGACCCGCACGATGCAGGCGATCCGCCAGCTCGATCCATTGCGGGACCGGCGCCAGCTGATGGAATACGACCTGGAAGTGCACCGGCTCATTTATCGTGCCGCCCAGAACCACCACCTGGAGGAAACGCTGGTGCGCCTGGACAACCTCGCGACCCGGATCTGGTGCATGGTCCTGGACCGGTTGCCGGACATTCACGCTCACATTTCCGAACACGCCACGCTGATCGAGCTGATCCTGGACGGATGCGAAGAGCAGGCAGCCCAACTGGCCGCCGAACACGTGGTCAGCTTCGAACAGACGGTACGCGCCGTTCTCTAACCGCCACCCTGCGGCCCGGGCTCGCAGGCTGCCCCGCAGCCGCCCGGCTAGAAGCGCAGAGCAAGCTGGCAGGCCAGATGAACGGTCAAGATCCTACCGGTCCCCCGTGGGTCCCCACCGATCAGCGAGAAGATCTTGGTCAGTCGCTTATGCATGGTTTGCCGCTCCAGGTACAGCCGATTGGCCGCCAACGTGGAATTGCAGCCCGACCCCAGCCACACTTCCAGCGTCTTGAGCAGACTGCTGCCCCTGGCCTTGTCCGCCGCGATCAGCAGCCCCAGCTGCTCGTCAATAAACTCGTTGAGCGCCTGCGAATCGGTAAAACGCTTAAGCACTCGTTCCAACGCATAATCCGAAGCGTCGCGGACCTGCCCCTCGTTCGGAAAGGGGCTTGCCAGGGACTCGACCGTCAGCGCTTCGGCCAGCGACCAGCGGGCATGGGCAATTTTCGAAGCCAGCGGACCGACACAGCATTCGACGGACATGCCGCTCAACGCCTCGCGCAGCAGCTGCACCAGCTGGGTCCGCGCTCTGCGCGGATCGTGCGGGTCCAACTGGACCATGGCATAGAGACGATGGGCCTCCAGATAGGTGCGAATGGAGGGGAACCGCGAATGCAGGGTGTTTTCCAGCACCGAGCGCACGCGGGACATGTCAAAGCTCTGAAAGACCATGAGACAGCTCGGATGGTTTTCCGGCACCTGCGCTTGTCGGGCCCGCTCGACAATGAAATGTGTGCCGGCCCCGCTGACAATGGCCCGCAACAGCGAGGTGTCGGCTATCTGCAGGCGTCCAGGACGGTAGTGCTGGGCAAAGGCCAGGCTGACAATGCTTCCCAGCCGCTGGGCCACCAATTCCAGTTGCTCCGGCGCGGTTCCGATTTTGCTGTAGAGCACCAGTCGCGCCGCCACGTCGGCCCCGACGAACAAGTCCGTGGCAACAGCGCCGGCCCCTTGCTCATCTTCCTGGCCCTCAGGCCCGGATTCCGCGATGACCTGTCCGGAAAGATCCTCCATCGTCGCCCGGACCCGTAGCGCGGAGGCGATCATCTCCAGCAGGGGTGTTAGGTTCGGCCCCGCCGAGGCAATATGCCTTGCGAGGCGTTGGGAGACTTCGTCGGCCTGTTGCAGGGTTGCGGCGTGTTCCGAGACGATCTGCCGGTTGATCTTCTCGGCCAACTCAACAAAGGGCACGGTGGCCCGCAGCCGGAACAACGGCAACCCCAGCTCCTCGGCCCGCTGAATGAACTTCGCGGAGATGGTCGGCCCATCTGCAGGTGGCTCGATGACCAGGGCGGCCACCCCGCGCTGCACCAGTGACTGCAAGTACGCGTGCTGGGCTTCGATCCGCAACCCCAGCAGGGCCGCGCCGGTGGTCAGCAACAGTTCATCACCGTGCAGCAGGCCGCCGACTTGCACCACTTCGCTGGGATGCACCCAGCGCACCCTGGTGGTGGCGACCTGCTCGGCGCCGGCCAGGGCCAGGGGCTGGGCGTTCTGGAACAACCGGTCCCGCAGGATTTCCGTTAGAGCGACAAACATGTTTCCTCGTTCCGCGGCAGGAAGATCCACAGTGCCTGGCCTCGGCCGCAAGTGTCGGTCTGTCACCCCGAAGTCTCGAAACGGCAACAGTGTGAGTGTATCGCGGCTCACATTACTCTCCCTAGGCTTGAGGGCAACACATCGACGCAAGCCCTGGCCCGTCCTCTTCCCGTCCCTTGGATCCCGCCCAATCTTGTGTCCGCGAAGCAGTTAGGAGCCATAGATGTCCGCTGTATTCCTAGAGAACCTGGACTCAGAAAGCTACGCCCAGTTCCTATCCCGCGAGGGGTCGACCGTCATCATTCCCACCGGCGCCACCGAGCAGCACGGGCCACACCTGCCGCTGGGCGTGGATGCGATGCTTTCCCGGGCCATCGCCGCCGAAGTGGCCCGGCAGGTGGGCGCGCTGGTGGCGCCGGAGTTCTCCTACGGCTACAAGTCGCAGCCCCGTTCCGGGGGCGGGAACCACCGGCTTGGGACCACCAGCCTGGGAGCCGCCGCGCTGACCGGCATGATCGACGATGTGGTCTCGTCCTTCATCGACCAAGGGGCGTGTAACGTCATCGTGCTGAACGGGCACTTTGAGAACTACCAGTTCCTCTATGAGGGTCTGGACAACGCGGTCGCCCGGGCGGGCCGCCAGGGCTCGGGTTCCCGCGGGGTGCTGATGTCCTACTGGGATTTCGTGGACGAGCACACCCTGGCCCAGGTTTTCCCTGACGGTTTCCTGGGATGGGACATCGAGCACGGCGGTGTGCTGGAAACATCGCTCATGCTGTTGCTGCATCCGGAACTGGTTGACATGGATCGGGTAGTCGATCACCCACCCGCCGTCCTGACGCCCTACGACATTTTTCCCGAAGACCCGGGACGCACCCCCGCCAGCGGATGCCTGTCCAGCGCCAAGGGCGCGACGGCCGAGCGCGGGCGGCTCCTGCTGGAGGCCATCAGCGGGGCCATTACCACCTCCCTGCACACCGAGCTGCAACCGACCTTTCCCATCGGAGTGAAATAGCATGTCCATCAACGAAGCCGACCGGAAGCAACGACGCCTGGAAACCGAGGGCCCCCAGGAGATGGGCAGCTCGTCGGCGCACAGGGAAGTTGAGGTGCCGCGATTCGTCGGGCGCATCATTCCACCGCTGGATCGCCTGCTGATCCGCACCATTCCCCCGCTGCTCATCGGCGCGGTCATCCTGTGGGTGTTGCTGAACCCCACCGGCGCCTCAACAGTGATCTCCGACCTGCGAACCTTCGTGACCGGGAAGTTCACTTGGCTGTTCATCCTGTATTCGGCATTCGCGGTCATTGTCTGCATCTGGCTTTCCTTCAGCAGGGTGGGACGCATCCGTCTGGGCGGGCCCAAGGCGAAACCCCAGCACAGCAAGTTTGCCTGGTACTCCATGCTGTTCGCCTGCGGCCAGGGCATCGGGCTGATCTTCTGGTCGGTTGCCGAACCGATCATGCTGCGCGATGAGAACCCGGTGATTCCCGCCGGCGCAACGGGCGCCGCGGAGGGTGGGATCGTGTGGACCTATTTCCATTGGGGTCTGACGGCCTGGGCCATGTACTGCGTGGTGGCGGTCTGCCTGGCCTATTCGCACCACAACCTGGGCAAGACGTTGACCTTCAGGGAGGCCACCGTCGACATCCTGCCCAAGTGGTCGCAGCGCGGCGCCGGCGTAGTAGTTGAGCTGCTGGCCATCATTGCCACGGTGCTGGGGCTGGCCACCTCCTTCGGGTTCGCGGCCCTGCAGTTCAGTTCCGGGATCACCTCCTTCACCGGAATCACCTCCAGCCCGATGATGTGGCTAATGGTCATCGCGGTGTTCGCCGGGATCACGGCGATTTCCGCGATCGTGGGCATCAACAAGGGGATGGCGCGCATTTCGAGCCTGAACTCGATCCTCAGCATTGTCCTGGTGGGCGCGGTATTCATCTTTGGACCCACGCTCTACATCGTGTCCAACCTGTCCCAGACCTTCGGCAGCTTCATGTCGAACTTCATTCACATGAGCCTGTGGACCGATGCGGGAAGCACCGCCAATCCCCTCAGCACCTGGCAGGACAGCTGGAACGGCTGGTGGACGGTGTTCATCTGGTGCTGGGTCATTGCCTTCTCGCCATTCGTCGCCGGGTTCATCGCCCGCATCTCCCGGGGCCGCACCATCCGCGAATTTGTCCTGGGGGTGACGGTGATCCCCACGCTGATCGTGATGATCTGGGTGGGCGTGATCGGTTCGGCCGCCATCTACTATGACGACCGCGCGGAGCGCGGCATCAGTGCCGCCGTAGCCGCCGACACCTCCGCGGGACTGTTCGCGATGCTGGACCATGTGCCGCTGATCGGCACGATCCTGCTGGTGGTGTCCACGATCCTAGTGGCCACCTATTACGTCACCTCCCTGGATTCGGGGATCTATGCGCTCAGTGAGTTTGTTTCGGCGCCCAACAAGTCCGGGCCCATTTTCCGGGTGGTGTTGGTGCTGTCCATCGCCACCGTGGCCACGGTGCTGCTGACCCTGGGCGGCACGGCGGTCGTCGATACGGTGCAGACCGGCACGATCATTGGGGCATTCCCGTTCTCCTTCGTAATCCTCTTGATGATCGTCAACCTGATTCGACGTCTGCTCAAGCGCGACAAGGCGATCAAGCAGCTGGAAAAGGACATCAACAATCCCGACCCGTCGCTGATCTTCACCGCTGACCCCAGCGGTTCGGGTGCGCTGCTGCGCTCGCGAACCCCGAAGCAGCCCCTCCGGCGGGACCCACATGGCCCCGACTCGGCGCCCGGCGACCCGGACTAAGGTCCTCGTCCGTTGGGCACTTCCCCGGCACCCGGGCGAAGGCCCGAGCCTCGATGCAGCCGAACCGCACCCGCCGGGCATCGCCGCGGGGTGCGGAACCGGCGTCACATTACTTCGGAACTCCCTTGTCAGACCGGCGATGAATGAGATCTACAAAATCTACGAGAACACTGCTTGACAGTGACTCGGACCACAAATAGCCTGAATGCAACAGCGTTGCAGATATTGCAACTTCTCTCGTGCGCTTCTTCCCGGCAACGCTGCCCCAGTTTTCCTGCAGTACCTTCATAGACATAGGAGTCGACCATGACCACGACCTCAAACAGCCCCACCAATGTCTCCGAGCTGGAGCGCCTGAAGACCCTGCACAACGGCTCGAAGCAGCAGCTGACCTTCTCCGACGCGGAGTTCGAGCGCCGCCTGGCGGGCCTGCGCCAGATCATGGCGGCCAAGTCGCTGGATGCAGTGATCCTCACCAGCTACCACGGCATCAAGTACTACTCGGACTTCCTGTACACCACGTTCGGACGCAACTACGCGCTGGTGGTCACCGCGAACAACTCCACCACGGTGACCGCGAACATCGATGCCGGCATGCCGTGGCGCACCAGCTATGGCGAGAACATCGTGTACACCGACTGGAAGCGTGACAACTTCTTCTACGGACTGCAGGAGGCGCTCAAGCGTGACGGGGTAAAGGCCACCCGCATCGGCGTGGAAGATGACTTCCTGCCGGGCCTGACCCGCCAGCGCATCCAGGATGCGTTCCCCGGCGCCCAACTGCTGGATGTCTCGCAGGATGCCATGCGTCAGCGCATGATCAAGTCCGCCGAGGAAATCGAGGTCATCAAGCACGGCGCCCGCATCGGCGACCTGGGCGGTGAGGCCATCAAGGCCGCGATCCGCGAGGGGATCACCGAGTACGAGGTGGCATTGATCGGCACCGAGGCGATGGTGCACGAGATCGCCAGGACCTTCCCGCACCGCGAAGTGCGCGACACCTGGGTGTGGTTCCAGTCCGGCATCAACACCGACGGCGCCCACAACTGGGCCACCACCCGCAAGCTGCAGCGCGGGGACATCCTGTCGCTGAACTGCTTCCCGATGACCTCGGGCTACTACACCGCACTGGAGCGCACCTTGTTCCTGGGCCAGCCCGACGAGCGCAGCCTGCAGCTGTGGAACGTGAACGTCGAGGTCCACAAGCGCGGCCTGGAGCTGATCAAGCCCGGCGCGGTCTGCAAGGACATCGCCGCCGAGCTGAACGAGATCTACATTTCCCACGGCCTGCTGCCCAACCGCACCTTCGGCTACGGCCACTCCTTCGGCGTGCTTTCGCACTACTACGGCCGCGAAGCCGGCCTGGAGCTGCGCGAGGACATCGACACCGTTCTGGAGCCGGGCATGGTGGTGTCGATGGAGCCGATGATCACCGTGATGGACGGCGAGCCGGGCGCCGGCGGCTACCGCGAGCACGACATCCTGGTCGTGGGCGAGGATGGCGCGGAAAACATCACGAAGTTCGGCTTCGGCCCGGAGAACAACATCATCGACGCCTAGTCGGCACCACCCACCACACGGGCAGCGGCCTGGGTCCCCACGGGAACCCGGGCCGCTGCCCGTGCTTAACGCCAGTATTTTTCTCAGCGCAACCAGCCGACTCCCGCGCCAGCGAAGTGGGAAAGCGGCCATGGAGAAACGTCCTTGAAGCGCGCCCGAGAATCCGTTGACAGTGATGTGCACCACATCTATTATTAATGCAACCGTGTTGCGTTCACTGCAACTTTCACTCCAGTTCTCTTGGCGGTTTCCACAATGAATCATCAAAATTCGCAATCCAGCGTGCCCGGGGCGAAGGCCGACCTGGGCCCGACACTCAGCGGACAACAGCGCCCGGACCCCGGTGGCGTGGGCAGTGCCACCCGGCGCAAGGTCGTTGCCGCGAGCTTCATCGGCAACTTCGTCGAGTGGTTCGACTACGCGGCCTACGGCTACCTGGCGGTGACCATCTCGGTGGTCTTCTTCCCCGAATCCGCACCGCAGACCGCGCTGCTGATGACCTTCGCCCTGTTCGCGATTTCCTTCCTGGTCCGTCCACTGGGCGGTTTCGTCTGGGGTCACATCGGCGACCGCATTGGCCGCCGCGAAGCGCTGAGCTGGTCAATCCTGCTGATGTCCGGGGCGACCTTCTGCATCGCCCTGCTGCCGGGCTACGCCAGCATCGGCATCGCGGCCCCGCTGATCCTGCTGCTCCTGCGCCTGGTGCAGGGCTTTTCCGCCTCGGGCGAGTATGCCGGCGCCTCGGCGTTCCTGGTCGAGTACGCCCCGGCGAACCGGCGCGGACTGTATGCCGCGGTGGTTCCGGCCAGCACCGCCACCGGCCTGCTGCTCGGCTCCCTGCTGGCCGCCCTGCTGACCGGCCTGCTGGATGCAGAACAGATGCAGTCCTGGGGCTGGCGCATTCCCTTCGTGCTGGCGGCCCCGATGGGCCTGATCGGACGCTACATCCGCACAAAGCTGGAGGACTCGCCGGCCTTCAAGGAGCTGGCCCAGGAGGACGAGGTCATCAAGGCGCCGGTCAAGTCCCTGTTCCGCGACCACTGGCGCCGCCTGGTGCTGGCCGCCGGTGCGGTGCTTTTGAACGCGGTCGGCTTCTACGTCATCCTCTCCTACATGCCCACCTACCTGTCCCAGGAGCTGGGACTCGATGAGACGGCGTCCTACGTCGCCACCACGGTGGCACTGGTGACCTACATCGGTTTCATCTTCATCACCGGCATGCTTTCGGACAAGTTCGGGCGCAAGCGGGTCCTGATGAGCGCCTCGATCCTGTTTGTCCTGTTCACCGTGCCGGCGTTCATGCTACTGGACACCGGCAACTTCCTGCTGATCATCCTCGTGCAGATCCTGCTCGGCGCCATGCTCACCCTGAACGACGGCACCCTGCCCAGCTACCTGGCCGAAATGTTCCCCACCCGGGTGCGCTACTCCGGATTCGCGGTTTCCTTCAACCTGTCCAACGCATTGTTCGGCGGCACCGCACCCTTTATGGCAACCCTGCTGATCGCCGCCTCCGGCAACCTGCTGGCCCCGGGCTGGTACCTGATGGCCGCGGCCGTGGTTTCCCTCATCGCCGTCGCCTGCTCCGCGGAGACCAGCCGCAAGCCACTGACCTAAGCACGCCCATTTCAACTCGCATCCGAACTGCGCACCGCCAGCCGGCGGTGCGCAGTTCGCCGTTTCAGCGGCCAAGAACGCCCGGCCGCATTCCCCCGGGAGCGAACCCAGGCGCGGCGCACTTCACGCTTTGCCGCGGTGTCCACCGAATGGAAAACCGCGGGAAACTTCTTGACTGTGAGGCACGGCACACATAGCGTTAAGCAACAGTGTTGCGATAGGCGCAACTGATAAACCTACCGATGGCGGTGGACAGTGACCCAGAACGACCAACTCAAAACACCAAACCCGACGGCCTCGGCCGTCCGCAACCCGACCTCCTCTTCAGCTTCCGTGGCCGATGCCGCGGGAAACGGAACCATTGACGGGGCCACCCGGCGCAAAGTAGTCGCCGCAAGCTTCATCGGCAACTTCGTGGAGTGGTTTGATTACGCCGCCTACGGCTACCTGGCCGTGACCATCGCGGCGGTCTTTTTCCCCAGCGACGACAGGCAACTGGCCCTGCTGATGACCTTTGGTGTTTTCGCCATCTCCTTCCTGGTCCGTCCGCTGGGCGGATTCGTGTGGGGACACCTCGGCGACCGGATTGGTCGCAAGGAGGCACTGAGCTGGTCAATCCTGCTGATGTCCGGGGCCACCTTCTGCATCGCCCTGCTGCCGGGCTACGCCAGCATCGGCGTCGGCGCCCCGCTCTTGCTGCTGGCCTTGCGCCTGGTCCAGGGGTTCTCCGCCTCCGGTGAGTATGCCGGCGCGGCGGCCTTCCTGGTCGAGTACGCCCCGGCGAACCGGCGCGGACTGTATGCCGCGGTGGTTCCGGCCAGCACCGCCACGGGCCTGTTGCTCGGATCGCTGATGGCGGCCCTGCTCACGGGCCTGCTCCAGGCGGATCAGATGGAGTCCTGGGGCTGGCGGCTGCCCTTCCTCCTGGCCGCACCGATGGGCCTGATTGGACGCTACATCCGCACCAAGCTGGAGGACTCCCCCGCCTTCCGGGCAATGGCCGAGGAAGAAAACGACGCCCCGACCTCTCCGGTCAGCTCGCTGTTCCGCGAGCACTGGCGTCGCCTGCTGCTGGCCGCCGGTGCGGTGCTGCTGAACGCGGTCGGCTTCTACGTCATCCTCTCCTACATGCCCACCTACCTCTCCGAAGAGCTGCACCTGGACGCCACTCGTTCCTACCTGGCCACGACGGTGGCGCTGGTGACCTACATCGGATTCATCTTCATCACCGGCATGCTTTCGGACAAGTTCGGGCGCAAGCGGGTCCTGATGAGCGCCTCGGTGCTGTTCGTCCTGTTCACCGTGCCGGCGTTCATGCTGCTGGACACCGGCAACTTCCTGCTGATCATCCTCGTGCAAATCCTGCTCGGAGCCATGCTGACCCTGAACGACGGCACCCTGCCCAGCTACCTGGCCGAAATGTTCCCAACCCGGGTGCGCTACTCCGGTTTCGCGGTTTCCTTCAACCTGTCCAACGCATTGTTTGGCGGCACCGCACCGTTCATGGCGACCCTGCTGATCGCCGCCTCCGGCAACCTGCTGGCCCCGGGCTGGTACCTGATGGCCGCGGCCGTGGTTTCCCTGATCGCCGTTGCCTGCTCCGTGGAGACCAGCCGCAAGCCACTGACCTGAGGATCATCACCGGGGAACCTGCCACTGCACCGCCTAGGATATTGAGTCAGGAACCCTCAGCTAGCCAGGAGAAGTGATGACCGCGGTAAACAAGGAGTCGCGCAGCAGCGCACGCACCCCGGGAAGCGATTCGCGCGGCGCCTCGGTGATCGTGAACGTGGTGGATGTGCTGCGCTGCTTTACCACCGAGCGGCCGGAGGTCGGGGTTACCGACATTGCCGCGGAGGTGGGACTGCACAAGTCCAGCGTCTCGCGGATCCTGGCCACCCTGGAGCAGGAACGGATCGTGGAACGCGACCAGGAAACCCGCAAGTTCCGCCTGGGGCTGGGCCTGATCGCCATCACCGGGCCGTTGCTGGCGAACCTGAACGTGCGGCGGGTGGCCTACCCGGTGCTCAACGAGCTGTGTGAGCGCAGCGGGGAAACCGCGGTGCTCAACATCTGGGACGGCGGCGAATCGGTGTCCGTGGAGCAGATCCCCTCCAAGCGCAACGTGAAGCACACTTCCGTGATGGGCAGCCGCTACGCCACCGGACTCAGCGCCACCGTGCAGATGTTCCTGGCCCACGAAACCCGGGACCAGGCCCTGAAGCTGATCGACTCCGGAGCCATCAGCCTTCCCGCGCAAACCGACACCGAGGAATACCTCAAACGCCTGCAGTCGGCCCGCGAAGCGGGATTCGCCATCAACTACGGGGAAACCTCACAGGATGAGGTGGGCGTCGCGGCACCGGTTTTCGACCACCGCGGCCAACTGGTGGCATGTGTCATGATCGCCGCTCCCTACTATCGGGTGAGCACCGAGGTTCTGCAGGACCTAACACGCCAAACCATGCGGGCAGCAGCCGAAGTCAGCGTGCGTCTGGGACACCTGCCCGGAACCTGAGACGCACCGACAACGATGTGGAGGAACCATGTTCGAAGCCCGGGGTGAGAACGAATTCGACTACCAGCTGCACGGCGGCAGCAGTATGCGCCTGCAGCACCATTTTGGCGGCAACACCGGCATGGCAGTGGCCATCCAGACCTGGATTATCCCGCCCGGCGGCCATGAGGGGTTCCACGCACACGACCAAGACCTGCCCCTGGAGGAGTTCTATCAGGTCATCGAGGGCAGCGCCAAAATGCGCGTGGGCGATCAGCTGCATCTGCTCAATCCCGGCGACAGCGTCTTGGCCCCTTCGGGGGTGCCGCACGACCTGAAGAACATCGGGCAGGGCGACCTGCGGATGCTCGTGGTGTGGGGTCCACCGGCCAGCTTTGACCTTTCCTCCTTCGGCTCCCACCGGAAGGACGGCGCGCTGCGCAACCGGCCCCCGCGGGCAACCTAGGCCAAACACCGCATTACCCGGGCCGCCCGCGCCTTGCGCACCGCGGCAGGGCACCTTGGCCCGGTTTTCCAATGGTGCGCCCCCGCTTCCCAGCCACCGCGCCATCGCAAGTGGGACGCCCCATCAACTGGGCGGACCCCGCGGGCCTGGTCGTCCATCTCCGTCTTTGGGTCCTAGGCCCACGTCTGGGCTGCACCCCATGTCAGCCGCTTCCCCTTCCCGTGGGGCGCCGCGTTCATCCGTGCCATACGCACCACTGCGTGTGGCCTCTTGCCGGGCAACCCGTCCGCGCCTGGTTTCGTCCTTCCCGAACGGCCCAAGACCACCGAATCCTCCCGTCGCACTTTGATGCCCTCCCCCTTCCACACCCGGCCTTCGAGCATGAGTTTGACGGGTCAAACTTTTAAGTTGGCTTAATCAAAACTTTAAGCAAGAATGTTTGAGGTGCGTCGCGGTGAGATGCGCACCGCCCCGTCCTGGGTCCCGATGTTCTGCAACCACGGAGGTTTCAATGACGCTCAGAGCGACCCCCGACAGCCGCGTTTCCCCGCCCGATCTGGCTCCGGAAGACTCCCCCAACCTCATCTACTTTTCCAGCGTCTCGGGGAACACGCGGCGTTTCGTCGAAAGACTGGGAATGCCGGCGGCCCGTATCCCCCTGCGGCCGCGGCTGGAGGGCATGTTGCACGTCAACCGGCCCTTCGTACTCATCGTGCCCACCTACGGGGGTGGCTCGCGGTCCCGGGCGCTGCCCCGACAGGTGGCCCAGTTCCTGAATGTCCCCCGCAACAGGTCACTGCTGCGCGGTGTCATCACCGCCGGCAACACGAACTTTGGCCAGGACTACTGCCTGGCGGGCACCGTCGTGGCCGAAAAGTGCGGCATTCCGGAGCTCTACCGCTTTGAGCTGCTGGGCACGCCCCACGATGTGGCGCGGGTCCGCGAGGGACTCGCCCTGTTCTGGAGCACCCAGCCCACCGACCCCGAGGACTGAACCGCGGACGTCAGCAACGTTGTCGACCACGGACCGGAACCCATCACGCCGGTCCACCGCCCCACCGAGAAAGGCCAACCACCCATGCAAGAACGACTGCTCGAACCGGAGCTGAGCACCGTATCGGTCACCCCGCCGGAATACCGCAGGAATCCTGCGGCCCGGCTCCGGCCCATCAACTGGAACCGCGTGCAGGACGAGAAGGACCTGGAGGTCTGGCTGCGGTTGACCGCCAACTTCTGGCTGCCGGAAAAGGTGCCGTTGTCCAACGACCTGCCGGCCTGGAAATCCCTCAGCGAGCTGCAGCGCACCCAGACCATGCGGGTGTTCACTGGTTTGACGATGCTCGACACCCTGCAGGCCACCGTCGGGGAGATCTGCCAGATCCAGGACGGGCGCACCGAACACGAGCAGGCGGTGTACACGAACATTGCGTTCATGCAGTCGGTGCATGCCCGCTCCTACTCCAGCGTCTTCTCCACGCTCTCGGACACCCCGCGAATCGATGCGGCCTACCGGTGGGCGGTGGACAACGACCTGCTGCAGCAGCGCTGCAAGTCCGTGATGGCGCACTATTACGGGCAGGACGCGCTCAAGCGAAAGGTGGCCTCCACGCTGCTTTCCTCGCTGCTGCTCTACGCGGGGTTCTACCTGCCGCTGCACTACTCCGTGCATGCCACGCTGACCAACACCGCGGACATGATCCGGCTGATCCTGCGGGACAAGGCGATTCACGGCTACTATTCCGGGTACAAGTACCAGCGCAGCCTCGCCGAGCAGGACGCGGGGCGCCAACGCGAGATGCACCAGTTCACACAACAGCTGCTTCACGACCTCTACGAGCTGGAGCTGCGCTATTCCGCCCAGCTCTACGAGCCGCTGGGGCTCATGGATGACGTGGCGGTCTTCGTGCGCTACAACGCCAACAAGGCGATGATGAACCTGGGGTACCCGGCACCGTTCAGCGCCGCGGAAACCGCGGTGAACCCCACCATCCTGGCGGCGCTGTCACCGGGATCGGAGGAGAACCATGACTTCTTCTCCGGTTCGGGCTCCTCCTACGTCATTGGACGCGCCGAGGACACCCACGACGCTGATTGGGAATTCTAGCGGCTCGGGCCGCCTGGCATGCCCGGCGGCCCTAGTCGCTATCCTCCGACGCCGGGGGCCAGGGCGGCCACCCACGGCAGGAGCGCGGCCAGCACCACAACCAGCAGCCCCACCGCGCCCAGAAGCTGGCGCTGCCCGGAGGCGGGCAGCGTCTGCCCGGGCGGATAGGTGACCGACACGGCGAAGGCCACCCGCGGCGGGGAGGCGATGATCGCCACCGAGCCAGCCACGTTTTGCCCGGCCAGCAGGATCAGCGGGCTGCTGCCCAGCTGGTTCGCCGCGGTGACCGTGGCGGTGGAAAACATGGCCGCCGCCCCGGTGTTGGAGCCGGTCAAATAGCCGCCCAGCGCGCCGATCAGCGGCACCAGCAGGGTGAAGCCACCGCCCAGGGACGCGGCGGTGCTGGCCAGCTGTTCGGCCATGCCGTTGGCGGACATCAGCGATCCGAGCAGCATGTACAGCAAGGTCACCAGGGCGACGCTCTGCCAGCGCCCCCAGATGACCGGCCACACCTCGTGCAGCATCCTGCGCGGCCAGCGCAGCAGCAGCACGGTGATCAGGACCGTGAGGTTCAGCCAGAGCGCCGGGTTGGTCGCGATCTTCCCGCTCCCACCGGCCAGGGCCACCGCCAGGTTTGAGAGCACCAGCCCGCCCACCAGGATGGCGTAGGGCAGCAGCGCCCGGCCCAGCCGCCAGATCGAGGGCAGCGGCCCACCACGGCGCAGCCGCCACAGCGTCACCGCGATGACCCAGCCGCTGGCCAGCACCCCGGCCAGCGGTGGGCCAAAGAAGTAGTTCGCCGCGATCAGCACCAGCCATTCACCCAGCAGCAGCAACACGACGAAGCCCGCCTGCCCCCAGCCGATGCGGCGCTGGTTGAGCCCGATGATCAGGGCTGCGTTGATGACCAGCACCGGCAGGCTGAGCACCGCGCTCCACACGCCCAGGCCGGTGAAGTCAACCTGACCCAGTTCGGCGGCCACCAGGGTACCGGGCCCCAGCGATCCCCAGGGCACCAACACCAATCCCAGCATTCCGGTAACCACCGCGCGCGCCGGGCTCAGCCCGAAGCCGACCAGCAGCGGGGCGGTGATCACCACGCCCAACCCAAAGCCGGTCACCGATTCCATGAAGGGGGTGACTCCCAGGGCGATGAGCAGCAGGGTGGTCAGCCGGTCCCCGGAGGTTTCGGTGGCCCGCAGCCATCGGGAAATTACCGCCTGCCCGCCGCTGCGGGCGGAAACCTCGGTCAGTCCCACCCCACCGAGCAGAATGAAGATCACCGTCAGGGTGGTTGGCCCCATGGCCGTGCCGACCTCGGCCGCGGCCGGGGAGGAGAGCGGAAAGGCGAGCCAGGTGCCGATGACGGCGGTGGCCAGGGCCGCCAGCGCCGCCCGGGTCGGCGAGACGCGAAGCACCAGCAGGGCAATGACCAGCACGATCGGGGCCAACGCCACCGTGAAGTTCAGCAACGGCCCACCCCCGGGCGCCGTTCCGGTTGCCGGGCCACCGGCCGGACGCGCGTTTCGCCCCCGGGGTATCGGTGGGCGGGTCGGGCTCGGGCGGGGGACGGTGTGGGCATGGGCTCAAGCTATCATCCGCGGCGGGCCAGGCGTGCGCAGGCTGAGGGTCGGCCGTGCACGCGTGGCATTGGGGGCTGGACGCGTGCACGGCCGGGATGGTCAGGCGCCGTATCACTCGGATCCGGCGCGGGCCGCTTAGGCCTCGAAGCGCAGCAGCACCTTGCCCGATGCGGCTGAGTTGCGCGCGGTCTCGAACGCCTGCAGCGCGTCGGCCAGCGGGTATTCGTGGGTGACGGCGGCGTCGATGTTCAGCGAGCCGTCGGCCAGGGCGGTGAGCACCTGGTCGATCTCGTCGTTGAAGCGGAAGGAGCCGACCAGCTCCAGCTCACGGGTGATCGCCAGTGAGATCAGGGCCGGCTGTTCCCCGGAGGGCAGCAGCCCCACCATGACGACCCGCCCGCCGCGCACGGCACCGCGCACGGCCGAGGCCAGCCCGCGGTGGTTGCCGGTGGCCTCGATGACCACGTCCGCATGGACCTGGGCGATCTCTTCGGCCTGATCGGCACGCAGCGTGCGGTGCGCGCCCAGTTCGGTGGCGGTCTGCAGCGGCTTGTCGTGCATGTCCACCGCAATGATCTCCCGGGCCCCGGCCCGCTTGAGCACCGCGACGCTCAGCGCACCGATGGGTCCGGCGCCGACGACCAGCACCCGGCGGCCAGCCACCTCACCGGCCCGGGATACCGCATGCCAGGCCACGGCGGCCGGTTCGGCCAGCGCGGCGGCGCGCAGCGTCAACCCCTCGGGCAGGGCCCGCAGCATCCGGGCCGGGAGGTTCACCCGGGTGGCGAAGGCGCCCTCGGTGTGCGGGAAGCGTGCCGCCGAGCCCAGGTAAGTGCACCCCGGGGACAGGTTGGGTCGGTGGCTCGGGTACGGTTCGCCGGTCTCGCCCGGGGTGGCCGGGTGCACGGCGACGCGCGTTCCGGCGGCCGGGCCGCTGCCGTCGGCGGCGGCTTCCAGCACGGTGCCCACGATCTCGTGCCCGAGCACCATCGGGGCCTTCAGGATCGATTCGCCCGCAGCCCCGTGCTGCCAGTAGTGCAGGTCGGATCCGCAGATCCCGCCGTAGGCGATGGCCACGCGGGCCTCGTCGGGCCGGGGAGCCGGCAGCTGGATCTCGGCGACACGCAGGTCCCCGGCCGCATGGGCGATGACCGCGGTGGTTTGCGTGGCAGTGGGGTTAGACGACAACGCTCATGCCTCCGTCGATGAAGATGGTCTGCCCGTTGACGTAGTTGGAACCGTCGGAGGCCAGCCAGATGGCCGGTCCGGCCAGATCCGCGACGGTGCCCCAGCGGTTGGCCGGGGTGCGGCCCAGGATCCAGGAGTTGAACTGCTCGTCGTCGACGAGGTTTTGGGTCATTTCGGTGTGGATGTAGCCCGGGGCGATGCCGTTGACCTGGATTCCGTGGCCGGCCCATTCGGCGGTCATCGCACGGGTGAGGTTGCGCAGCCCGCCCTTGGCGGCGGTGTACGCGGAGATGGTGGGCCGGGCCAGGTCGGTCTGCACCGAGCAGATGTTGATGATCTTGCCCGCACCGCGCTTCACCATGCCGCGCGCGGCCTCCCTGCCAACCAGGAACGCGCTGGTCAGGTTCGTGTCAATGACCCGTTGCCAGTCCTCGACCGCCAGTTCCAGCAGCGGTACCCGGTGCTGGATGCCGGCGTTGTTGATCAGGATGCGCAGCGGGCCGATCTCGGTTTCGATGCGGGTGATGGCTTCGGCCACCGCGGTGGCGTCGGTGACGTCGAAGCAGGTGTGGTGAATGCGTTCGGCGCCGAAGCGGTCGGTGAACTGCGCGACGGTCTGCGCCAGCCGCTGGGGGTCGCGTCCGTGCAGGATCACCGTTGCACCGGCCTCGGCGAGCGCCGCGGCCAGTTCGCGGCCGATGCCGCGGGAGGAGCCGGTCACCAGTGCCAGGCGTCCGGTGAGGTCAAAGAGCTGGCTCATGCGGATTCCTTCTCTGTGCCTGCCGCAGCAGGCGTGGGGGTTGTTGCTCACGACGCCGACAACCACGGGAACCCCGGTCGACCTCGACGTCGCACTCAGTGACGGCCGGCCCCGGTGCTGCCGGAGGGCGCGTCCGCTCTTAGTTATAGCAGATATATAGGATCAACTAGAACAATAAGTACGATTTATTGACCCTCGTGTGGTGGCGCAGGCGGCGGGTGCCCATGGGCACGGACATGAAGTTGTGCTCCCGCAACCGCTGGGCAATGCTGGGGGGATTGAGGTTCGCGCCCGCCGCCGGAGCGCGGCCGGTCACCGGCTCACCACACCCAGGGAGGTTCTGTGCGTTCTGGCTCGGGCACAACGGGCCGCGGCGTGATCGCCTCGGTGGGAGCCTCCCTGCTCTTTGGCGTCATCTTCCTGGTTTCGGGCAGGGTGCAGGCCTCGGCCGAATTTGTCTTTGCCTGGCGGGTGCTGGCGATCCTGGGCTGCTATCTTCCGGCTTTGCTGCTGTCCTCGGGTCGGCGCGCCCTGGGGGAATACTTCACGCTGCTCACCGCCCGCCGCACCCACCTGTGGCTGCTGCTGCCGCTGAGCCTGATGGTGGGCGTGCAGCTGTGGCTGTTCGTCTGGGCCCCGGCCCACGGCAAGGCGCTGGACGCCTCGCTGGGTTTCCTGCTGCTGCCCATCACCCTGGTGCTCGGCGGGCGCTTTGTGTTCAAGTCCCCGGTCTCCATGTTGCAGTGGCTCAGCGTCGTGGTGGCCGCGCTGGCGCTGGCGCTGAAGATCGCGGTGGCTCCGACGTTCTCCTGGGTGACCTGGTTCATCGCCCTGGTCTATCCGGTGTACTTCATGCTGCGGCACCACACCGGGCTGGATCACCGGGCCGGTTTTGCGGTGGAGGCCGCGGTGCTGACCCCGCCGGCCCTGGTGCTGCTGGCCGTCCTGCCCGGTCCGTCGCATCAGCCCGGACAGCAGGCGGGCGTCGCGGTGATCGCCGTATGCGGCGCGGTGGCGATGGTGGCCTACCTGGCGGCGTCCCGGCTGCTGCCGCTGCCGCTGTTTGGCCTGCTCTCCTACCTGGAGCCGCTGATCCTGGTGGCCGTCGCGCTGCTGCTGGGCGAGCGGTTGGCGCCCATGGATGTGGCCGTCTACGGCCTGCTGGCCCTGGCGCTGCTGATCCTGGGCTTTGAGGCGCTGCGTGCCCTGCGGCGCTAGGCCATCTGAGGCGCCAACTGCCGGGGGCGGGCAGACCTACCCAGCGGCGGGCGGGACGAGTAGAGTGCTGGGTACTCGCCTGAGTAGGCCGATACCCGTGGCTGCCAGGGGTTCATCCCGGCGGCGCGCCGTGAAAAGGAGCTGGTCATGTTCGATCCCGATGAGCCGCTGTCCGTGAGCGTCACCTCCGAGGCGATCCCCGGACGCTACGTCGTCATCTTCGACGGCGCCGAGCCGGTGGGCACCCCGATGACCAGCCTGGGGGTGCTGCAGGAGCAGGTGCCCGAGGTGCTTTCCGACGAGGGCTACTCGCTCAAGCACTACTTTCCCCGGCTGGGCATGGCCGTGGTGGACAGCGAGTCCGGGCAGGTCGAACAGCTGCGCGAACGCTGCGCCTCCCGGCGCCTGCCGATGAAGGTGGTGCCCGAACGGATCTACCGCATCCAGGTCAACACCGGGGACGTGGCCGCAGCCGAGCGGCCGGCATACGCGGACACCGACGAGCTGACCTGGGGACTGCAGGCGGTAAAGGCCGTGGAATCGGGGTACACCGGGGCCGGGGTGAAGGTGGCCGTGCTGGACACCGGGTTCGACGAGAACCACCCGGACTTCGCCGGCCGACAGGTCACCACCAAGTCCTTCGTGGAGGGTGAGGATGCCCTAGACGGGCACGGGCACGGCACCCACTGCATCGGCACCGCCTGCGGCCCGCGCGGCGTGCCTGGCCAGCGCGGCTACGGGGTGGCTTCCGGGGCGAGCATCTTCGCCGGCAAGGTGCTGGGCAACTCGGGTTCGGGCACCGACGCCCAGATCCTAGGCGGGATCGACTGGGCGCTGGAGAACGAGTGCCAGGTGATCTCCATGTCGCTGGGCGCGGACGTGCGGGAGGTGCACCCGCCCTATGTGGCCGCCGGACGCCGGGCCCTGGAGCTGGGGTCGCTGATCGTGGCCGCGGCCGGCAACAACGCCCGCCGCCCCCAGGGGAACTACGGGTTCGTCGGCGCCCCGGCGAACAGCCCATTCGTCATGGCGGTGGCGGCCCTGGACGAGGGGCTGAAGGTGGCGGACTTCTCCGCCCGCACGCTGCCCGGCCGCGGCGGGCAGGTGGACATCTCCGGGCCCGGGGTGCGCATCTACTCCTCGTGGCCCGGCGAGCAACGCTACAACACCATCAGCGGCACCTCGATGGCCACCCCGCACGTCGCGGGGATCGCAGCCCTGCTGTGCGAGGCCACCGGCTTCCGGGCCCGGGAACTGTGGGCGGAGCTGGTGCAGGAAGGCGAACGCCTGGAGCAGTTCTCCGTGGACGTGGGGGCCGGAATGACCCAAGCCCCGCCCCCGGCCCAGGCCTAGGAGCCAAGGCACATCCAGACGCCGCACCGCCAGGGGCTCCGGAGCCGCGGTGCCGGCGCGAACAACCCGGGGCGGTCAACACGAAGTAGGGTGCGATGGACGAGAAGAAGCAGGAATCCCAGGTGACCGAGACGGTGATTGTCACGATCCGCTCCGAGGACCTGGCCCAGATTGATGACGTCGCCGAGAAGCTGCGCGCCGCGGGGCTGATGGTGGACAACGTGCTCAAGACCCTGGGCCAGGTCACCGGCACCACCACGGCGGAGCACGTTGACGCGCTGCGCCAGGTGGAGAAGGTGGAGTCGGTCAGCCCGCAGCGCACCATGCGGATCGCTCCCCCGGACTCGGACGTTCAGTAACCCCGGGACCGGTGTCCCGCCTGCCGAAGCCGCGGTGGGCGGGTTTAGCCGCGCGAGCGGATCGCGTCGGCGACGGCGGCGTTCGCCAGCATCCGCACGGTGTCCACTGGGGCGGACACCTGCCCGGTGGCCACGGCGATCAGGGCATCTCCGTCCATCCGGGTGTGCGGCGGGAAGACCGCCCGCGCCAACCCGTCGTGCCCACCCTCGGCCACCACCTTGCAGCCGACCTTGTCCAGTTGCGCGTTGGTGATGACCACCCCGATGGTCGTGTGGGTGCGCGGCAGCGGTCCGGAGGCCAGGGCGGCGAAGGCTTCGGCCGCGGCGAAGGAGGGCGGGTCGGGCTCCTGCCGGATGTCGCCGAGGGCATTGACGGCGCAGATCGCCGCGACTCGCAGCTGCCCCAGCCGGTGTTCGGCAAAGCCCAGGCCGGCGCGGTGTGCCTGCCCTGGACCGCGCCATTGACTCGAGCGCGCCCCGGTACCCGCCCCAACCGGTCCCACCTCAAATTCGGCGGCAGCGCTGCTGGCCGCCCGGTAGCCGGCCTGGGCGTCCGGGCGGATGCTGCTCTCACCCAGCGCGAGGTCAAAGAGCCCCAGGGCCGGAACGATCGGCACATTGCCGGCCGGGGTGGGCACCCCGCGCCCCTGCTCCTCCATCCAGCGCATCACCCCGTCGGCGGCTGCCAGGCCGAACGCCGAACCGCCGGTGAGCAGCACTCCATCCACGCGGGCCACGGTCTTTTGCGGGTGCAGCACATCTAGTTCCCGCGTGGCCGGGGCACCACCGCGCACCTCATAGGAGCCCACGCTGCCCTCGGGCAGCTCGATGAGCGTGCATCCTGTCATCGCTCGGGGATCGCGCCAGTGCCCTACCCGGACGCCCTGAATGCTGATCCTTTCCCGGTTCGCCGCCGCAGTGGGCCCACCAGGGCCCGGTGCTTCCTCGCGCTGCATTCCAGTCTCCTCATTCCACCGTGCATTCCTGTCCATGCTTCTGCATCACCAGCCCGCTGTCTAGGGGGTTCGAACGCCGGGAACGCCTCACCAGACATTGATCTGGGCGGGAGAGCACGGCTTTCGCTGGCGGCGCAACCCGGTTCATGCACACGGAAACTTACAGGTCAAACTGGTGATTGTCGGTCTACCAACAACGTGCTTCACCAATTTAGGTGACGCGTCAAGAAAGTTTATAGACACCTGTCTAAAAAGTGCTTACACTGATGGCATGACCCCCAACGAGCAGCTCCCCCAGAGCCCCGCAGGCCGCGCGCCGGATCCACGCAAGGAACGCACCCGCACGGCCATTGTGACCGGGTTGAGCACCCTGTTGCGCCGGGGGCACTCGGAGTCGACGGTTCGTGATGTGGTGACTGAAGCCGGTGTCAGCCGGGCCGCGTTCTACACCCACTTCAGCGGAGTCGATGAGGTGGCGCTGGTCGTGCTGCGCGAGATTTTTGACGAGCTGCGCGAGATCCACCTTTCTGAGCGCCGCGAATTGGGACAGCGCACTGCCGCCTCGGTCCGCGCTGGGCAGGAACGACTGGCCGACGCGTTCTGGCAGCAGCGCGATCTGCTGCGTCCGCTGTTGGAGGGCAGCCACTCGGCAACGGCGTACATGGCCATCGTGCGCGCCTTCGCCAAGACGATCGAATCGATCATGTGCACCGAACTGCCCCGGATTCCCGCGGGCATTGATGCCCGCCTGGCCTCAATAGCGGTCGCCAACACGCTCGTGGGACTGCTCGCCGCGTGGGTCACCGGCCACATTGACGTCGACCGGAAGACCATCGTCGACCACCTGGTGGCGATGCTTCCGGCCTGGATGTCGGAACCAGATTTGCCCACCGCGCACTAGCGGCGGGCCGGAACGACGTGCGTCTTCCTGCGCACGCCAAGATGCAACGAAAGGTAAGACCATGAAGGCTTCGGTTACCACCGGTGTCGGCAAAGGCTTCAAGACCACACAGGTGCAGCTCGCGGACCCGATCGGCCGCGAAGTGCTTGTCACCGTGAAGGCATCGGGGCTGTGCGCCTCCGACCTGCACCTGGAGCAGGGCGCGGCCACCACCCTGGGGTTCCCGGCGGTGCTGGGACATGAGATCTCTGGTGTCGTGGAGGCCATCGGTCCCGAGGTGACGACCATGAACGTTGGCGACCACGTGGTCGCCAGCCTGATTCAGTTCTGCGGGGCGTGTGTTGACTGCCTGTCCGGACGGACCTACGCCTGCTCCAACCCGGGTGCGACCCTGCGCAAGGCCGATGAGCCTTCCCGCATCATCCTGGAAGACGGCACCGATGTCACCCAGGCCCTGGGTCTGGGCGGGTTTGCCGAAAAGGCCCTGGTGCACGAGAACCAGCTGGCCGTGGTGAACAAGGAGATCCCCTTCCCACAGGCGGCGGTGCTGGGCTGCGGCGTCTCCACCGGAGCCGGCGCGGCCATCAACTCGGCGCAGGTGCGCGTCGGGGACTCGGTGGCGGTCATCGGCACCGGCGGCGTCGGACTCAACGCGATCTCCGGGGCCCTGCTGGCCGGGGCGACCACGATCATCGCCATCGACATCAGCGATGACAAGCTGGCCGTGGCCAAGAAGTTCGGTGCCACCCACCTGATCAACTCCACCCAGGTTGACCCGGTCGAGGAAGTCAGGCGGACCACCAACGGTGGGGCGGACCACGTCTTCGAGATCATCGGGCTGCCGGCCACCCAGAAGCAGGCGGTCGCCATGCGCGGGATGCTCGGCACCGCCTACCTGATCGGCATCGCCCGCCCGGGAACCGAAGTGGAGATGCCCGCCGATGCCGGCGCCCTGTTCAGCCAGGGCGGGGTGCGGATGGTGAAGATGGGTTCAACGAACCTCAAGCGCGACATCCCGATGTACGCGGACATGTACGTCCAGGGGCGGCTGAACCTCGATGACCTGATCTCCCAGGAGATCTCCATCGACCAGATCGAGGAAGGCTACGAGGCACTGAAGCGCGGCGAAGTCATCCGCTCGATCATCACCTCGTTCTGATCCGCTGAGCATGCTTCGGGGCGGCCCACCGAGGTGGCGCCGCCGCGAAGCCGGCAAGCCGCAGTCAGCAACGCTTCTCCGCGGCTTTAAGCCCAGCTGCCCGCGCGGTGCACCAAGCACAGCGCGGGCAGCGGCGAACAGGCTTACTCGCTGAGCAGCTTGTACTCGCTGAGCAGCTCCCCGATTTCCGTGTCGTCCAGCCGCTTCATCAGCAGCCTGCGGAACAGCGCCCCACCGGGAACGTTCAGCTCCTCGCCGTCACGCAGCTTGCTGGTGGCCGACAGCAACTTGCGCACGTCGTAGGTGGAGTTGTAAACCTCGGGCACGGCCCGCTCGACATCCAGCAGCGTGTAGACCGACTCCATGGCGGTACGCACCGAGTATTCGGTGGTGAAGATGGTATCGCGTTCCCCGGATTCGGCGAACTGGCCGATGAAGGCGAAGTTCACCGAGCCCTGGGGGACGACATCGGGCCGGTCTCCGGCCTGACGCGGCATGAAGAACGACGTCACGTACGGCATCATCACCGGCACGGTTTTTGCCCCGGTGGCCGCCACCTCCTTGATCTCATCCTGCGGCACCCCCAAGTGGTAGAGCCACTCCTGAGCGATTTCCTCGCCCGTGGACTCCTGGATCGTCTTGCCGGTGAAATCCCCCGGTTTGTCGGAGTACAGCGCATAGACCCACACCACGATCTCGTTGGGCTTCTGCGACTTGAAGTGCGGCTGGCGGTTGACCGTCCAGGAGGTCAACCAGCTGGAGTCCTTGGCGGTGACGATGCCGCCGGTCACGACCTTGCCGCTGAAGGGGTCTCGTTTGGCGACCTTCTCGATGTACTTCGGGATGCGCTCATCCAAGGTGGTGACGGTCGCCGACTCCCACTTGGTTTCCTCGATGTGGTTGCCGAAGACGTCAGGGCGCCCGAAGGATGGATCCTTTGCGGCAATGCGCCGCCACAGGTCCCAGGCCGGAGCCGGTCCCTTGTCCACCTGGGCCGGGGTGTGCTGATCGCCCTCGAAGGAGTTCTCGGTCAGCGAGCCGATCGTCATGAACAGCAGGTCGTTCTCACCCAGGTCCACTCCCCCAGGCGTGCCTTCGCGTCCCGACTGCCAGTGGATGCGGGTGGCCTGCTTGCGTCCGGTGTTCGGGTCAACGTCGAAGTCCACGTCAGTGACCTCGGTGGAGTAGCGGAAGACCACTCCCCGCTCCTGCAGCCAGGTGACCAGTGGCATGACCAGTGATTCATACTGGTTGTACTTGGTAAATTTCAGTGCCGAGAAGTCCGGCAGCCCGCCAATGTGGTGGATGAAGCGATGCAGGTAGAGCTTCATCTCCAGCGCCGAATGCCATTCCTCGAAGGCGAACATGGTTCGCCAGTAGAGCCAGAAGTTGCTCTTGAAGAATTCTTGGGAGAAGACCTCGTTGATGCGCTTGTTCTCCATGTCCTCCCGGGTGGCGAGGAAGACCTTGATCAGTTCCTTCTGCGCCTTCTCGGACATGGCGAACTTGTTGTCGGTGTGCGCGTCCTGGCCACGGTTAATGGTGGCACGCTGCAGCGAGTAGTTTGGGTCGTCCTTGTTCAGCCAGTAGAACTCATCAAGCACGCTGGCGTTCTCGATCTCCAGCGATGGGATCGAACGGAATAGATCCCACAGGGTTTCGAAGTGGTCCTCCATTTCGCGTCCGCCGCGGATGACGAAACCCTTCTCCGGTTCCTTGATTCCATCCAGGGCGCCACCGGGCAGATCGAGCTCCTCCAAGATGGTGATGTTTTCCCCGGGCATCTGCCCGTCGCGAACCAGGAAGGCCGCGCCTGCCAGGGAGGCCAGGCCTGCCCCGACGAACCATGCCGTCTTGTCCTCCACGCCTTCGGGCTTGCGGGGCCGGGCGAAAGCGTAGTAGTTGCCACTGTTGTATTCCATTGCTCTGCCTTTCGTGTTGAGCGGTGTGTGGCGTGACGTGTTGGGTGCGCGCCCTGGTGTTGCTAGTAGGTGTAGAACCCGGAGCCGCTGGCGATGCCGAGCTTGCCCTGGTCGATGTAGTTTTCCTTCAGCCAGGCCGCCAGCTTCTGGTCCTTTTCATCGCCGTGGGCGAGGATGTTGTACGGGGTGGTCAGCCCAATGACGTCGTAGATCTGGAACGGGCCCATGGGGGCGCCGGTGGCGGTCCGCCAGACCTTGTCCACGTCCTGCGGTTCGGCGTAGCCGCCGGCGGCCAGCTCCGCCGCGGCGTTGAGGAACGGAACCAGCAGTGAGTTCAGCACGTAGCCGGACTTCTCCTTGTACACCGGGATGGGCACCATCCCGATTTCGCTGGCAAACTGCACGATCTGTTCGAACACTGCCGGATCGGTGTCCGCAGTGCCCATGACCTCGGCGGTATTGAACTGCCAGATCTTGTTCGCGAAGTGCAGTGCCAGGAACTTCTCGGGCCGCCCGGTGAAGTCCTTCATCGCGCTGGGCAGCAGGGTGGAGGAGTTGGTGGCAAAAATCGTGCTTTCCGGCGCCACCGCTGCGAGCTTCTCATAGGTCTGCTGCTTGATGGCCAGGGCCTCGGGCACAGCTTCGATCACCAGGTCGGCATCGCGCACCGCGTCGGCTAGATCCGAGGAGTAGCTCAAGCGGGTCAGCGCCTGATCGGCCTTCCCTTCGTTGGCTCCTGCCACGGCCTCGGCCTTGTAGGTTTCCACAAGCTTGGCGAAGCGTTCCTTCGCACCGATCAGCGCCGCATCGGAGATGTCGTACGCAGTGACTTCGAAGCCGCTGTAGGCGCTCTGGAATGCGATCTGCGATCCCAGGACCCCCGTGCCGAGCACGGTCACCTTGTTGATGCTGCTCATAGCCTTACTCCTTTTCTTGATGACCGGTTGCCTTGTCTGCGGAACCGGCAAGTTTGTCGTGGTTCTGTCACCCGGAGGTACGGACGCCGGGGTCACGTTCCAGGTGACAGGGTGGCCAGAACCCCGGCCACGATCTGGGACACCTGGTCGTTGAGGTCGGCAAAAACGTCCGCTCCGCCATGTGCACCGGTCGTTGACCGGGCGATGGTCAGGTGCATGGCCGCGAAGATCGCGGCGCTGGCGACACGGATTGCCTGCGGGTCCTGGGCCAGTCCGCGATCATCCGCTGCTGCCTGAATAACCGCTGCGATTGATTTCTCGATGCGGGCCACCAGGGCCAGGCCTTCTGAGCGATAACGCTCTGCCGCGACCCCAAAGAGCAGCTCGCGCTGGTAGACGGCGCTGTTTTCGGCTTGCTGGCGGGCACGGGCCAACGCTGGCTCCAGCAGCGACATGATGGCTTCGACGGGTCGACCTGACTGCTGAGCATGAGCTTCACCGGCTTCCAGGGCGGCACGAAATTCCTCGTTGTACACCATTAGCAGCAGCTCACTTTTGGAGGCCGCGTACCGGAACAGGGTGCCATCGGCGACGTCGGCACGTTTTGAGATTTCCTGAGTGGTCACGGCCCCGTAGCCGCGCTCGGCGAAAAGTTCCGAAGCGGCGCGGAAGATCCGCTCTTGTTTTTCTCGTGCATTGCGGTCCCGCCGCGACACCTGCGCCATGCCCTCACGATCCTTAACCAAATAATGAGTGAACTCATTTATGAGTGTACTCCGCTTTAGGATCGAGTCAAGCAGTAAACGGCTGCCCTTAACTACTGCGGATTCATGGGAGCGCACCCGCGAGCCGGACGCGATCCGCTCGACATTCTGGAGGTGCAGGGCGCAACGAAAATAGACAACTCCATACCCTGCTCAGCCTGCGGGCCTCGGCGCACGTCTCCGGGCTGATACTCACCGTATTCGTCATAGCCCCAACCTGGGCAAGCTGTCTCGAGGAAGACTCATTCATGGGCCGCCCTGCATGCACGGAAAAACGACCATGGTGGCATTCGGCATCGTGTTGGCGGCAGCATCTGCGGCCGTACTGTTCCAGGCTCCATGCGTCTGCCAGCACATAATCTCCCGACAGGCATTTCGTAGCGGCAAACGCTGACGGCAGCACGCTATCGGCTACCGCGCTGAAACCGGGTAAGCCTTTTCCGCCGGACCACCGAACGCCAGTCCGACGGAAAAGATCAGGCAAATAAAAAAGTCCCGAGGCATTTTGCGATGCCTCGGGACTTTTTACTGGTGGAGGTAAGGGGATTCGAACCCCTGACCTTCTGCATGCCATGCAGACGCGCTACCAACTGCGCCATACCCCCAGATGAAGGTGTGGTTGCCGGGGAATTTCTTCCCTTCGAACCGAGATAAAACTCTACCCGAAGCTCCGCCCTGAACGCCAATCGAGCTCACGAGACGCTGCTCACACTGCACCCTTCCGCGTTCCACCCCAAGCTGGAAGAATGAGCGCGGGACAGTTCGCTCCCATGAGACGAGAGGGAAACCAATGACCGTTGCAATGACTCCCTACCTGCGCTACGGCGGAGTCGCCCGTGAGGCGATGGAACTCTACCATTCGGTGTTTGGGGGTGAACTGAGTTTCATGACCTTCGCCGAAGGTGCCGGGGAAACCAACCCACAGGTAGCGGATCAGATCATGCACTCCTCGCTCTATGTGGATCGCGGGCTGCATCTGATGGCCTCGGACACTCACCCAGACATGAACGTCGGTCCCAATGGAACAATCGCCATCAGCGGCAGCGGTGAGGATGGGCCATCCGAGATCGATACGCTCAAGGAATGGTGGTCCAAGCTCAGCAAGGACTCACATATCGACATCCCGCTGGAGCAGGCACCCTGGGGTGACTACTTTGGCCAGCTGACCGACCGCTACGGGGTCACCTGGATGTTCAATATTGGAGCGGACGCCAGCCAGTAGGCTTGCACTGAATCAAGGAAGGGTGGTTCTTCGGCCTTAACCGGAGAACCACCCTTCCTCATCTACGGGACCGTGGGCGTCGCGCCGCCTCCATACCCGTCAGGATTTACCGAGCGGAGGATTCCGTCTCAGCCAGTGCTTCCCGGCCGATTTTCAGCCCGAGCTTGCGCGAGCGATATTCGGTGATCACGGCCAGAACCAGCCCAAGGGCCGCCAAAATGGCGCCGACAAATGCCGGGGCTCGGTAGCCGAAGCCAGCGCTGATCACCGCTGCGCCCAACGCCGCGCCCATCGCGTTGGCAACGTTCAGTGCCGAGTGGTTCAGGGATGCGGCGAGCGACTGGGCATGGGGCGCCGAATCCATGAGCAGCGTCTGCAGGCTCGGGATCAGCAGCGAACCGGTGGCGCCCATGATGAAGACCATGATGAAGGCGGGGATCAGCCAACTGGTGACCAGCCCGAAGATGATCATGACCACCACCATGATCACCGAGGTCAGCTTGATGGCACCGAATACGGACCAATCCGCGAGCCGGCCGCCGATCAGGGAGCCGACCACCATGCCCACCCCGTAGAGCGCCAGCGCGATCGGAACCAGGCCGATGTCCATACCGGTCACGTCGGTCAGCGTGGGGCTGATGTAGGAATAGACGGCGAAGAACCCTCCGAAGCCAACCACGCCGGTGGCCATGGCAAGCCACACCTGCAGGCTCTTAAGCGCCGAGAGTTCCCGGCGGATACTTGCTCCGGCCTCGGCCTTGCGCCATGGGACGAAAATGCTGAGCATCAGCAGCGTCAGCAGTCCAACGATTGCCACAACGAGGAACATGGAACGCCAGCCGGTCTCCTGACCCAACTTGGTCACCAGCGGCACCCCGGCGACGTTGGCGACCGAGAGGCCCAGCATGACCCAGGCGATGGCCCGCCCGCGCATCGAAGCGGGCACCAGGGAACCGGCCAGCACGCCAGCCAGGCCGAAGTAGGCGCCGTGCGGCAACCCGGAGAGGAAGCGGGTGAACAGCATCGTTCCGTAGTCGGGTGCCAGGGCCGAGGAAAAGTTGGCCAGCGTGAAGAAGATCATCAGGTACTGCACCGCGCGCTTGCGGGGGATCTTCGCCGCGAGCGCCGTAAGTATGGGCGCACCCACAACGACGCCGATGGCGTAGGCGCTAATCATCAGCCCCATCTGGGCGTTGTTCACGCCCAGATCCGCTCCGCCTTCCTGAAGTAGACCCATGATGGCGAATTCGGTGACTCCGATGCCAAAGCCACCCATAGACAGCGCCAGCACCGCGAACAGCAGCGCCCGCCCCTCCAGGATCTGGCTGGGCTGTGGATGTTTCATCAATCCCTCTTTTTCTTTGTGCCGCGTTGATTAACGGTACGGCTTCGTTGGCGCCCGGGTTCGATCGTAGTGGATAGCGCTGTCCGCACCGAACCTGCAAGTCACTCCGGAGAACTAAAGGCGCCGCACTCAGCTTGTTCCCAGCTTCGAGCGTGGAAGCATCGGTCGCCTTCCCGGACATATCGCCTCCCACTCAAGAGGAGTAACAACACCAGTTCCTAATATTGGACGTTTGTCAGAAAGGACTTGGATGATTAATTCACAAGCCCATCCGACCGCTTCGCCAAAGGCCGGCGCCGTATGGAGGAACCTTTTTGCCACAGTAAAAAGTGGCCCCGGTCACCGCCTCTAGTTTGGGATTGACTTCACAGCTAGGGTCAGGGCTACGCCCTTGGTCGTCGCTACTTCCTACCTTTGGCTGATCCGCAAGCCGGGGTTGGAGTCGGGGCAGCGCCGATACTCGCGGGGCTTTCCGGGTGGTTCCACCCGGAACACTTTCAATTGAAGGAGGTAGAAAATGACGAACCGCATGGTGCGTTCACGGACTGCCGAACTCGTTGCCGAGGTCTTAGGCTCACGGTACGGCAGAAAGCATTTGGAATCTCATGGCTGGGTGCCTGGCACTCCGATCATTATGACCCGAAGCGACGAACCCCTGGAAGATGTAATGGCGCTCGTGTCGCTACATGAAACCCCGGTTTACGTCGCGATGCTGGAGCAGGAGCCGGAACGGCTATGCCTGCTGCGCGTCACCTTGGGCACCTCTGCGCTTGAAGTCGTGAACGTTTGGGGCAAGGACGAAACCATCGGCTGCCTCTATGAAAAGGTCGTCCCGAAACTGTGGGAGACATTCCGGGTCCGGTTCTGGCGCTACAGCGCCGTGGCCCTGCGTGTGCCCGAGCTGCTGACTACCCAGATCCCCACCTACTGGCGTGCGCCCTCACCATTGGCAATCGCCTAGACAAAGACTCAACCCCCCTTCCCATATCAATCCATTTCTTTACCGCTCTGTGGGGTACCGTGCTGCGGTACCCCACAGAGTTTTCTGGTTCTACCCGAAAAAGGTATTGGCCAACTGTGGTATCCCAGCCTCACTGTGCTGGTCACCGGCGCGTGTAGGTGAACTGTTCTGGCCGCATCTGGCTGCTGAGGCTGTGCACCCGGTCAATCTGCCACTGGCCGCGCTCGGCCAGGCTGATCAGTTCGACTGGGTTCAGCCGTTCCTCGCTGGTCACCAGCGAGAGCAGCGTGTTCCACATGGCCAGTTTCGAACTCAGCAGACCGCATACCGCGTCCAGCTGCATCTGAGTACCGGCCATTGTCGGTGGAATGCCCATCTTGATTGTGGAAAAACGGTCGGACAGACACTTGTTGCCGATGCGTACCCGGCAACCACTAATCTCCTCAAACCCCAGACGGCCCATGATTGCGCGCAGGTCATTATGGTCATCACGCACCTGCTCATACATCTTCGCCAGCTCCGGGCCGAGGTCGGTGTTGCGCCACTGATGACAAACAGCTCCCAGATACCGGAGGCACATCTGTGAGGCTAGCGCGTGCTCCCGCAAATACTTTTCCAACACTGGCCGGTTCAAGCTCCTGCGTTCCATAACCACCTTCCCAAAGTCTCGAGAATGTGTCCTTGCGATAAGGCTGATGAACCGAAGGTCTCCTAGACTCCAGTTGCCTACGATTCTCGTTGCTGCTCCCCGAGCAGAACAAGGATTACCAGTGTCCTTTAGGGCTGGGAGCCCCGTTGTCGAAACTGTTTCGCTCACCCCTCTTCCGTAACTCGGTGCTGTCTGAGAGAATCCTGAAACCAGACTCTGACAAGGGAAATAGAACTAGCATCAGTGATAGAGAGTATGAATAATGCAGTTTTTGTCCCTGCTCAATGCTCAGCCTTTCGGGGAGAAATCGACAGGAGGAGACGATGCGGAACATCTACCAGGCGAAGGTCAATGATTCAACGCTGGATGACGTGATCGATGAGGATGAGAACCGCAGGCGGAGACTGGCCAGCCTTCTAATTCTGATAACGACGGCGCTGTTCATCCTCGCGGCCCTGGCCCACTCCTTTGATCGGGAGGCCACGGTCTCGCAAAACCTGCAGAACGGCAACGTGGAGTTGTCTTACCCGTCGGTGGCTCGGGCCGGTAATGAGATCGAGCTTGAACTGGACATCAATGACTCCGAGGGCCTTCCGGAGACGATCACGGTGGGGCTCACCGAAGAGTACCTCTCCTTCTTCGAGGGTCTGGACATCTACCCTGATCCCGAATCGCAGACCGCCGATGGGGATGGGAACATCCAGCTCACCCTGGCCACCGAACCCGGCGCCAAGGAGTTTCACCTGAAACTGACCGGCGAAGCGTCCGAGGAGTGGGAGCCGGCCACCGCCGGTACCCTCACCGTGGACACCGGCAAACCCGAGACGGCTGCGCTTGACTTCAAGACCTGGAGGATTCCGTAATGGAAATAGTCATCCGTGCAGCCATCGCCTTCTTCATTATCTGGCTGGTCACCCGCGCCGCGGGGCGGGCCACCCTCGGGGAGCTGAGCTCCTTTGAACTGGTGGTCTTCGTGGTCCTGGGTGACCTGGTCCAGCAGGGAATCACCATGAACGACCGCAGCCTGACCGGCAGCCTGCTGGCAGTGACCACCGTGGTCCTGCTCGCCGCGATCCTGGGCTATGCGAACATGCGCTGGCCCAAGTTCGGAAAGATCACCCAGGGCCGGCCCATCGTGCTGGTGCGGGACGGGCAGATTGACCGCAAGGCGCTGCACCGTGAACGCATCGGCATTGACGAGCTGAGCATGCTGGCCCGCCAGTCGGGCATCGAAAAATACAGTGAGATCCGCCTGGCGATCATGGAGGCCAGCGGGAAGGTTTCCTTCTTCACCCAGGAGGCCTCCGCGGACTCCGCCGATTCGGTCTGACACGGCCGCGTCCCCGCCCCGTCCGGAGTCGGACGGGGCGGGGACGCGGGTTCGATCGAATACGCTCGGAAGGCCCTGGTGGGCCGGTGACCTAGTCGGCCTTCGCCTTCCGGGCCTCCTCCACTGCGCTTCGGGCCCCGGAATGCCAGGGCTGGCCGTGGCCGCTGAGCAGCGTGCGGGCCTCGGTCTGGGCGATGGGCTCCAGGGAGCGCAGCGCCTGGTCAAGGTCCGCGGTGGCGGCGCTGGCCACGATCCGTGGACCGGTGCGGGTGTTGTACGGATCCAAGGTCACCACCGCATCGCCGGAGAACACCACGTCACGCTCGGGCAGGTGCAGCGCGCAGTGCCCGTCGGTGTGCCCCGGGGTGTGGATCGGAACCGGGTTGCCGGGCACCGGCAGCGGCTGCTGCTCCTGCCAGGTGTCGGTTTCCTGCACCCCGCGCACCCACAGGGCGCCATGCAGCATCATCTGCCCGAGCCCGGGCAGGGCCTGCGGGTGGGCCAGCGGGTAGAGCAGACGGCTGCCCTGGGACCGGTAGCGGTAGGGGTGGGCGGCCAGCCGCCGGTCCAGGGCGTGCACGTAGACCGGCACCCGGTAGCGCTGCTGGGCCCAGCGGGCGGTGCCCACGTGGTCGAAGTGTCCGTGGGTGAGCACGATGGCCCGCAACGGCTTGCCGTGGCGTTCCAGTCCGGCCAGCAGCCCGGCCAGGGCGTGGCGCATCGCGGGCAGGCCGGCATCGATGAGGGTGCAGCCCTGCTCGTCCTCCACCACATAGCAGTTCACGTTGGCCGCGGACACCAGGTAGATGCCGTCGGCGACGGTGGTGACCTCCATGGGCTATCCCTCCTGCGAACCGAACAGGTCGGTTTCGATTTTCACGTAGCGTTCCAGCAGCTCCAGGCCGTGGGCGCCGGAATCGCCTTCCTGTTCCAGGCCGTTGCGCAGGTCCGGCAGCTTCTGCACGAGGTGCGGCACCGGGGGCAGCAGCGGGGTGTCCGGGTCGGTGTGCACCTCCAGGACCACCGGGCGCTCCTCGTTCAGCGCCTGGTGCCAGGCGGCGCCGAGCTGTTGCGGGTCGGTGACCTTGATGCCGCCCAGGCCCAGCAGCCGGGCGTATTCGGCGAATGGGAAGCCGGGCAGCTGCTGGCTCTGCTCGTAGCGCGGGTCCCCTTCCGTTTCACGCTGCTCCCAGGTGACCTCGGCCAGATCGGAGTTGTTCAGCACGCAGACCACGAACCCGGGATTCGACCAGTTCTTCCACTGGGCGGCCAGGGTGATCAGTTCCGCGTTGCCGCTCATCTGCATGCCGCCGTCGCCGGCCAGCACCACCACCGGACGGTCCGGGTGCAGCAGCTTGGCCGCGATCCCGTAGGGCACTCCCCCGCCCATGCTGGCCAGGGTGCTGCACAGGTGGGCGGGCACATTCGGCGGCAGGATCAGCTGCCGGGCGTACCAGTACACGCAGCTTCCCACGTCCAGGGCCAGCTGGGCGTCGTGCGGCAGGTGTTCGCCCAGTTCGCGCACCACCAGTTCGGGGTTGATCGGCCGGGCGGGCACCGCGGCCCGCTGGCGGCGCACCTCATGCCAGTTGCGCACGTGTTCCTCGACCCGTTGCCGCCAGGCGCCGCGCTGCCCGGCGCGGCGGGTGATCAGCTGTTGGAGCCGTTCCAGGCTCAGCGCCGCGTCGCCGACCAGGGCGACCTCCACCGGGTAGCGGTTGCCCGGGCGCTGGGCGGAGATGTCGATCTGCACGCCCCGGGCGCTGCCGGGCTTGGGGTAGAACTCGGTCCATGGGTCATTGGAGCCAATGATCAGCAGGGCGTCGCATTCCTCCATCACCGCGGCGCTGGCCGAGGTGCCCAGGTGCCCCATGACCCCGGCGCTGGTGGGCAGGGTTTCATCCACGTAAGGTTTGCCCAGCAGGCTGGTGACCACCGCCGCGTCCAGCTCGTGGGCCAGTTGGCGCACCTGTTCCCCGGCCTGCCGGACGCCCTGGCCGACCAGCAGGGTGATGCGTTCGCTGTCATCGAGCAGGGCCGCGGCCTGCTGCAGTTCGGCTTCGCCGGGCATCGCGTTGGAGCGCTGCCAGCTGGCGGCGGTGGGAATCTGGCCGTGGGAGCCGCCGGGGATCTTTTCGGCCTGCTGCTGCACGTCGTGCGGCACGATCACCACGGCGGGCGCGGAGGTGGCCAGCGCGGTGCGCAGCGCCCGGTCAAGCACCGGGATCACCTGTTCGGCGGTGGTCACTTCCTCCCGGTAGGCGGCCACATCCTGGAACATGCCCTCCAGGTCGATTTCCTGCTGGTATTCGCTGCCCAGGGAGGGCCGGTTCTGCTGCCCGACGATGGCCACCACCGGAATGCTGTCCAGTTTTGCGTCGTACAGGGCGTTGAGCAGGTGCACCGCCCCGGGGCCCTGGGTGGAGGTCATCACCCCGATGTCCACCCCGGTGCCGGTATCGGCCTGCTGGCCAAGCTGGCCGAGCGCGTACTTGCTGTGGGCCACCGCCATGAACCCGGCGGCTTCCTCATGCCGGGCCTGGATGAACGGCATGGATTTGCGCCGCAGCGCGCCGAGGAACGTGTTGATCCCGTCCCCGCTGTAGCCGTAGATGCGGGTGACGCCCCACTCGGCAAGCCGGTCCACGAGGGTATCGGCCACTAGTCGCTCAGTCATTGCTGCCTCCTGTGTGTGCTCTCGCGCCGCGCCCCGGCTGCCAACCGGCAGCCGGGGCGGGTGGGAAGGCCCTGGGGTCAGTCCAGGTCCGGGTCGTCGCGGTGGTCGCCCTGGTTGGCGGGCCGGGCTTCGTCCACCCCTGGGTCGATGTCCTGTTCGAGCTGCGGGTCGCCCACGATCCGCTCCTCGTCGTCGCCCTCCAGCGGCCCGGTGCCGAAGGCGTGTTCGTCGTCCTCGTCCAGGATGGCGTCCTGGCCGCGCAGCGGATCCTCGGATTCCAGGGTCTGCGGGGCGTCGGAGGAGCCTTCGCTGACCGGCTGGCTGTCGCGTCCGTCGATCGGCTCGTCGATGTCCTCGTCGCGGCGCACGTCGTCAAATTCGGAGTTGTTCAGGGTCATGTCCTCAGTCCTTTCGTTCGCGCCCGGTGTTCGTGGGTGCATTCTCCAACGGGTTGGGGTCGGTCGATTCGTTGTGGTGGGAGTGCGAGACCTGGAGCAGGCGCACAATGGAGGAGGTTTCGGCCAGGCGCTGGCGGTGCTGCTCGCGCAGCAGCTTCAGGGTGACATCCTCAAAATCCGGGTCCTCGGAGGCCACCGCGTCGGTGGCCACGACCACGGCCAGGTTCGCGGCGAACGCGTCCGAGGCGGTGGCCGCCACGCAGGTGTGCGAGGACACCCCGGCCATGATCAGCGAGGTGACCCGGTGCTGCAGCAGCTGGGTGAGCAGTTCGGTGTTCCAAAAGACGCTGTCGCGCCGCTTGATGATGCTGATGGCCCCGTCCAGGTCCAGTTCACTCAGGTTCTCGGCCTGCTCGGTGCCCTCGAACAGGTAGCCCTGTTCGTCCTCCAGCATCTTCAGGGTCCAGGTGGAGCCGTCACGCTTGTGCACGGTGCGGGCGTTGATCACCGGTACCCCGGCCTCGCGGGCGGCGGCGATCAGGCGGTTGCAGTTGGCCACCACCTGATCGCGCTTGGCGGCCAGCTCCTCGGTCTCAAAGAACGCGTTCTGCAGGTCGATGAGCAGCAAGGCCGGATGCCGGAAGTCCCCACTGAGCTGTGTCATGCTGTCTCCTGTTGGCCCTGGCCCGCGGGCTGGCTAGCCGACCTTGGCTTCCAGCTGGCCGGTCCAGCGCTTGGTGATGGCCTGGATGACCGCGGCGCTCGCCCCGGAAATCGCGGCGAAGACCAGCAGCTTGGGCACGGTGGCCTGCTGCTGTTCCTTTGGGTTGGCCGGGCTCGGCGGCTCTTCGCCGGTGCCCTTGCGCCAGACGGCGCTGATGAGCTTGGTGCCGACCAGTCCGGCCAGCATCGACACTCCCAGACTCAGCAGACGGATCAGGATTTTCATTTCTATCCCCTTACTTCCCGCCGGTGGCGGGCTGTTGCTGATGGTTGGTGAATTGGAAATTGGTGGTTGCGGATAGTGGCTGGGTGCGAAGAAGCCCTCGGTGCTTCGGCCAGCCGCCGTGCTTCGCGATTACTGCGTGGGCACCTGCGACGATTCGCTTCCCTCGGCGCAGTGGGAGCAGCAGAACGCTCCGCCCTCCTTGCGCACCGGGTGGCCGAGAATGGCACACTGACAGTGCGCGCAGCGCGGGGCCATCATGTGGATCGCGCATTCAAAACTGTCAAAGTGCCGGGTCATCTCGTCGCGGGTGATACTGAACATGTCCTGGGCCGTGTTTCCGCAATTGGCACAAGTTTGCATGGTCCTTCTCCTTTCCGTGATCGAGTCCGGTTCGTTTCGCACCGGTTGCCACCACCCTGTCATCTGGCCGGGCTCAGTCCCAAGGACGTCCAGCAAGATCCCAGCCAGCGATAAGTGGGCGGTTATTCGCGGCGGACCTGCTCCGGGTCCTTGTCCGGGCGCCAGCCGCGCCACACCGGATGGCGCAGGCGCCCGTCCCGGGTGGTCTCGCTGTATTGCACCTCGCCGACCAGCTTCGGGCTGACCCAGTGGGCGTCGCGCTGATCGGCGGCCGGCACGTCCTTGGCCGGCGGGGTCTTGCGGGTGAGCTTCTGAAGCCGGGCGCGGATCTGGGTCAGCTGTTCCTCGCGGAACCCGGTGCCCACCCGCCCGGCGTAGTGCAAGGTGCCCTGCTGGTCGGGGATGGCCAGCAGCAGGGAGCCAAAGCTGGAGCTGCGCGCCCCCTGGCCCTGCCGCCAGCCGATCACCACCACCTCCTGGTGGGCCTGGTGCTTGATCTTGATCCATTCGCGGCTGCGCCGGCCCGGTTCATAGCTGCTGTCGCATTCCTTGGCGACGATGCCTTCCAGCCCCAGCTCTTCGCTGGTGGCCACCGCGTCCGGCGCCGCCCCATGATGGGCCGGTGGAATGTGGATGAAACGGCCTTCGCGCACCGCCTGCTGCAGCCGTTCGCGGCGCACCTGGTAGATCTCATCGGTCAGGTCCTGCATCGCTCCACCCTCACCGGGCAACGCCAACGCGTCAAAGAGCATCAGGTGCACATCCGGTTTCCCGGCACCGGAGCGGGCCTTGGCGGTGGACCGCGAGGACTTGGCGGTGCTGGACAGCCGCTGCTGCAGCAACCCGAAGTCGGGGCGCCCCGTGGAATCCAACGCCACGATTTCCCCGTCCAGGATGCTGCCCTGCGGGGCCAGCCCGGTGATTTCAGCCAGTTCGGGGAACAGCTCGGTCAGGTCCTTGCCGTTGCGGCTGGTGATGCTCAGCTTTCCCCCGGTGGTGCCCACCAGGGCGCGGTAGCCGTCCCATTTCATTTCAAAGGACCAGCATTCCTCCGGGTCGATGTCCCCCAGACTTCCGGCGGTGGCCAGCATCGGACGCAGTTCGCGCAGCTGCGCGGGCCTCGGCCCGTTGCCGTTAGATTTGCGGGTGGCCCGGGCCTTGGTGGGGGAAGCCGGTGCGCCTGGTTCCTCGCTCGGTTCCGGTTCGGACCGCTCGTGTTCGGAGGGCTGGTCCTTGGTCAGCTGCAGCAGCCAGTTGCGCTCCCCACCCATGTTCTTCGCGTGGATGAGCACGAAGCGGCGCGGTACGCCCTCCAGCCCGCCGTCGGGGCGTCCCTCCAGCACGGCGATGACCTTCTTGTCGTCCTCCCACTCCTCGATCCGGCAGGTGCCGGTGTCCCAGATTTCCACGGTGCCCGCCCCGTACTCCCCCTTGGGGATGCTGCCGTGGAAGCTGGCGTATTCCAGCGGGTGGTCTTCGGTCATGACGGCCAGCCGGTGCACGCCCTGGCGCAGCGGCGGTCCCTTGGGCACCGCCCAGGACACCAGCACCCCGTCGTGCTCCAGCCGGAAATCCCAATGCAGGCGGCGGGCCTGGTGTTTCTGGATGACGAACGTGGCCTGCTGCCCGACCGTGCGCAGCGTGGTCTTGGTGCGTGGTTCGGGCACCGGCTCCGGGGTCTTGGCCGCATCGCGCATGGAGCGGTAGGTGGCCAGCCGATCCGTGCTGGCCGTATCGGCCAGCGGGGTGAGCGGGTCGTTGCCCTCCTCCAGGCGCTGCAGCACCTCCGGGTACTCCAGGTGGCGCAGATCCGGATCCTCCAGTTCCTCCCAGTGCCGGGGAACGGCCACGGTCGGGTGGGCGCGTCCGCGCAGGGAATACGGGCAGATGGTGGTCTTGGCCGCGTTGTTCTGGCTCCAGTCCACAAGCACCTTCCCCTCACGCAGCGAGCGCTTCATGTTCGAGACCACCAGCTCCGGCTGGTCCTGCTCCAGGGAACGGGCCATCTCACGGGCGACCGCGGAGATCTGCTCGGAAGTATGGGTGCCATCCAGCGGCGCATACAGGTGGATGCCCTTGGACCCGCTGGTCACCGGCAGCGCCTGCATGCCCATCCCCTCCAGGATTTCCCGGCACCATTTGGCCACCTGAACGCATTCGGCCAGTCCGGCCCCGGGCCCGGGATCCAAGTCCAGCACCATGCGGTCCGGGTTCTGCGGGTTCAGGGTGGGATCAAAGCGCCACTGCGGGACATGGATTTCCAGGGCGGCCACCTGCCCGAGCCAGGCCAGGACCGCCGGTTCGTTGACCAGCGGGTAGGTGTTCACGTGATCCGAATGCTGGATCTTCCCGGTGGGAATCCAGCTGGGGGCGGAGTCCTCCAGGTCCTTGCGGAAGAACGGCTGCAGCGGCTTGTCCTCCGTACCGACCCCTTCGACCCAGCGTTTGCGGGTGGCCGGGCGCCAGGCCGCGTAGCTGATCAGGGTGGGCGCCACCCGGGTGTAGTAGTCGATCACCTCACCCTTGGTGGTCCCGGTCTGCGGATACAGCACCTTGTCCAGGTTGCTGACCCGCAGGGTGTGTCCGTCAATGCTCACGCTTTGTTCGCCGCCCCGCCGAGCCATGCGTCCCTCCCTTATCTGCCGCACGCTTCCCACGTGCCGGCTACTGCCATCGTGCGTTGGCCCGGCTCCTTGTTCAAGGTCCGTGCCGCTGTTTCCCACTGTGCCCTGCCGGGTGACGGTGCCCAACCGCTCATGGCAAGCTTTGCGGTTGTCCGCCCCGCCGGCGGACAGCGGGGCCGGGTGATGGCGGAAGAACCATGAAGTTTGCTGCGCCCCCTAGTCAGCGCCGCTGCCTTCCTGCTTGACTGTGCCTATGCGTGCTATCTGGACAGGTTCTATTGCGTTCGGGCTGGTCAACGTGCCGGTCAAGGCCTACAGTGCGGCCAGCGACCACGACATTGACCTGCATCAGGTTCACGACAAGGACGGCGGCCGGATCCGCTACGAGCGGCGCTGTGAGGTGTGCGGGAAGAAGATCACCTACCAGCACATCGACAAGGCCTACGACACCGGTGAGCAGACCGTGGTGCTCACCGACGAGGAAATGGATGCGCTGCCCTCGGAGAAGAGCCGCGAAATCGATGTGGTGCAGTTCGTTCCGGCAGAGCAGATTGACCCGCTGACCCTGGAGCGCAGCTACTACCTGGAACCGGATTCCAAGTCCCCCAAGGCCTACGCGCTGCTGCGCCGCACGTTGGAGCAGACCGAGCTGATGGCGGTGGTGAAGTTCGCGCTGCGCCAGAAGACCCGGCTGGGCGTCCTGCGGGTGCGTGACGATGTCATGGTGCTGCAGTCCATGATGTGGGGCGATGAATTGCGGGAAGCCGATTTCCCTGCCGCCCATGGTGCGGCGAAGATTTCCCCGCAGGAGCTGAAGATGTCGGCGGCGTTGGTGGAGCAGTTCACCGGGGACTTCGATTCGAGCCAGTTCGAGGACGACTACCAGAACGAGCTGCGCACCCTCATTGACGAAAAACTGAAGCAGGGGGACGCGCTGGACACCGACGCCACGTTCGGTGAGGCCCCGGCCGAGACCGAATCCTCCGGGGAGGTCATTGACCTGATGGAGGCCCTGAAGCGCAGCATCGATTCCAAGCGCGGCGGCAAGGCCAAGGCGGCCACCCGTTCGAAGCCGGCCAAGGACGCCGAGGCCGAGGCGGCCACCCGTTCGAAGCCGGCCAAGGACGCCGAGGCCGAGGATGAGGACGCTGATTCGGGGTCCGGCGGCAAGAAGACGGCGGCCAAGAAGGAAGCAGCCACCAAGGGCACCAAGAAATCCACGGCCACGAAGACAGCGGCCAAGAACTCCTCGGACGAGAAGACCAGCACCACAAAAACCACCGCGAAGAAAACTGCGCAGAAGAAGACGGAGACCAAAAAGTCGGCAGAGAAGAAGCCGGCCGCTAAAAAGACGGCGGCCAGGAAACCGGCGGCCAAGAAGGGCACCACCTCCAGCGCGAAGAAGTCCACAGAGACCAAACGGCCCCGGAAGAGCGCCTGAGTACTCTTCCGGGACCGTTCGGCCTGGTGGTTCCCTAGGGCGTTAGCACCACCTTGATGCAGCCGTCCTTCTTCTTCTGGAAGGTCTCATAGAGCTCCGGCCCGCGGGAGAGCGGGGCGGTGTGGGTGACCAGGTCGTCCAGGCCCAGCGGGTCAGCTGAATCCTCGGTCAGCGGCAGCAGGTCATCGATCCAGCGCCGCACATTGCACTGGCCCTGCTTCACGGTGATCTGCTTGTCGAACATCTCCAGCAGCGGCATCGGTGTCACGGCGCCACCGTAGACTCCACTGAGGGAAATCGTTCCGCCGCGGCGCACCGAGGACACCGCCGAATGCAGCACCGCGGTGCGGTCCACCGCCGCATGCTTCATCGCCAGTTCCGCCACCGGGCCCGGCAGCAGGCCGGTCGCCTGCTGCGCCACCCAGGCCGCCGGTGAACCGTGCGCCTCCATGCCCACCGCGTCAATGACCGAATCCGGTCCGCGACCGGTCATTTCCGCCAGTTCCTTGGCGCTGGAGGACTTGAAGTTCAGGGTTTCCACCCCATGGCGGGCGGCCATGTCGCGGCGTTCGGCCACCGGGTCCACCCCGATGACCCGGTAGCCCAGGTGGGTGGCGATGCGGGAGGCCAGCTGCCCGACCGGCCCCAGCCCGAAGACCGCCACGCTCCCGCCATCGGGCACCTGCGCGTACTGCACGGCCTGCCAGGCGGTGGGCAGGATGTCCGAGAGGAACAGGTAGCGGTGGTCGGGCAGCTCGTTGCCCACCACGATCGGGCCGTAGTCGGCGTGCGGCACCCGCAGCAGTTCGGCCTGCCCGCCGGGCACCTGCCCGTACATCTTCGAATACCCAAACAGTGCCGCCCCCTTGCCCTGGTCCTTGACCTGGGTGGTTTCGCACTGGGACTGCAGCCCATGCTCGCACATCCAGCAGTGGCCGCAGGCGATGTTGAAGGGGATCACCACCCGGTCCCCGACCTTGAGGTTGTGCACCTCGCTGCCCACCTCAACGACCACGCCCATGGGTTCGTGGCCGATGATGTCCCCCTCCTGCATGAACGGGCCGAGCAGTTCGTACAGGTGCAGATCCGAACCGCAGATCGCGGTGGAGGTGATCCGCACGATCGCGTCAGTGGGCTGCTGCAGCTGCGGGTCGGGAACCTGGGTGTACTCGATCTTGCGCTTGCCTTGCCATGTCAGTGCCTTCATGCCTGCCTTTCGGTTGGGATGGGCTGGTGCCGGGGGTGCGCCGGACGGTGGCTGCCGCCGGCGGTGGTCCTAGCGCTCGTCGTCGTACTGGTCGCCCTCGGAGGGATCCAGGTCCGGGTCGATGCCCACGGTGGGGTCATCCTCTTCCCCGGGCTCCGGACGGTCATCCACATCCGGGTTCCCCTCGGAAACCGGCCAGGCCTTCTCCACCAGGTTCTGGTCCGGGTCCTTGATCTTGTCGATGGTTTCCTTCATCGCGTCCTTGGCCTTGTCGATGAAACCCATGTGGTGTTCCGCCTTTCCTCGATTCGGGAACGTGGGGTGCCAGCGGCCGCGCACGCAACAGCTGACCCCCTACCAAGTACCACGCACGGTGGCGCGGGAACACGCTTAATCGGTTTCTTACAGGATGCGCGGCCCCCAGCTTGGCCCGCCGGCGGTAACGGCATAAAGGTTGCTGGCAATCATTGCCGCTGCGCCCGGGCAACGGCCACGCTGGGGGTGTGCCTGGATGCCGCCGCAGCGGATTTTGCTTCAGTGCATCGGCAGCGGCGGCGGGCATCGACAACTCAGGGAGCCGACCGGCTTCCGTTCCCCTGAAAAGGAAGGAAGTAGGACCATGGCAACAGTGACCGCACGAGAACTCATGACCTCTCCGGCCGAGTGCGTCAACGAGCAGGATTCCATCCAGGTCGCCGCGCAGCGCATGCGGCAGCTGGATGTGGGCATGCTGCCGATCTGCGGCAGCGATGAGCGGCTGGCCGGAACCATCACCGACCGCGACATCGTCATCAACTGTGTGGCCGACGGGGTGGAGACCTCGCGGGTGAAGGTCGCCGACTACGCCCAGGGCAAGCCGGTGACCATCGGCGCCGATGACTCCGTGGAGGAGGCCATCAAGACCATGCAGCAGCACCAGGTGCGCCGCCTGCCGGTCATCGACGGGCACAAGCTGGTGGGCATGCTCGCCCAGGCCGACGTGGCCCGCTACTACGACGAGGAGCGCACCGGTGACATGGTCTCCGGTGTTTCCCAACCGCAGGACTAGGAGACACACAGCCGCTTGACCCATACTGAACAACTACGAGGCACTGTGGTGGCCCGGCCCCTGGCCGGCCACCACAGTGCCATATCCAGCACCGCCGGATGGCGCCTTGAAAAGTGGGGCGCATGAGCACCGGCGGGATCGACAGGCAGGAACAGATGGCCGCAGAGGAGAAGTCCGAGGGCGATGCGAGCCCGCAGCGGGAACCGGACTACACGGTGGGGCTGCTTGCCGATCCCGGAATCGCCCAGACACTGGCCGGCCGGGTCCTGCAACCGGTACGCCACACCCTGAACACCCGCGATGAGGGCGGCAAGCTGTGGGAGATCGACAGCGACCGGCAGTCGCTGCCGGTCTCGGCCGCCGGCCGGGTGATGATCAACGACCACGCCGAATCGCTGGGCAGGCGCCTGGGCTGGGACTACGTGGTCTACCTGACCGACATCCCGCAGTACGTCGAGGGCCGGCCGGTGCGCATGATCGTCAGCAGCGCCCACCGGGTGGCGACCATCGTGGTGCCGATGATGGGCCTGGCCCGCCGCCGCACCCTGATCGACTGGGTCCTGCGGGCCATCAAGGAACTGCACGAGGACAACGAGACCCCCGAGCCCTCGGTGAAGATGCCCGACCGGCTGCTGTCAATGACCGGCAGCGTGGTGCACGAGCAGGAGCCGGAGGACCGCTTCTCCACGGTGGAGGGGCTCTCGGGCCGGCTGCTGCTGGTGTTCGGGATGGTGCGCAGCAACCGTCCCTGGCGGCTGGTGCCGCGGCTGTCCTCCGCCATGGCCGGTGCCGCCGCCACCGGCGCGTTCGGCGTGTTCTACACCAGCATCTGGCAGATGGCCGACTACCTCTCCGCCGCCCGGCTGACCCTGATCACGCTGACCTCGCTGGCGGTGCTGACCACCTGGCTGATCATGCACAACCGCCTGTGGGAGTCCCCGCGCGGGGTGCGCAGGCGCGAACGCTGGGTGCTGTACAACGTGGCCACGCTGGTCACCGTGGGGCTGGCGGCCGCCGCCATGTACCTGGTGCTCTACGGAGTGCTGCTGCTCGGTGCGCTGGCCGTCATTGACATTGAATTCCTCTCCGAACAGCTGGGCCATGAGGCGAGCCTCGACGAATACCTGAACCTGGCGTGGCTGGCCGCATCCCTGGGCACCATGGGCGGGGCCATCGGCTCGAGCTTCGATGATGAGCAGGCGGTGCGCCAGGCGACGTTCAGCCACCGCGAGTACGAGCGGCGCAACCTGCAGCTGGAGGAAGAGGACGAAGAGTCCGGCGAATAGCCGCGCTCCGCGCGCCGCTCGCCAGGAAACGGGCACTAAACCTGAGTACTTGCTGTTAAAAATCGTGTGACATGGCTTACTCTGGGCACCGCTTCTATCGTGAGACCACGTTCAGCTCCCGCGCCGGGATCTGCCGGCGCGGTCGCTGAGCACCGGTTACTTCACGCGCACCTGGGAGTCACGATGTCACGCTCTTCTTCCCCGTCCCCGGCGTCCGGTCTTCGCCCGCCAGCGCACCCGGCCGTCCGCACCCTGGCCCTGGCATGTGTCGCGGCCATCGCCGTGACCGGCTGCGCCCGGGGCAGCACCAATGACAAGAACAACGATCCGGGCATCGAGTTCTCCTCCGACGCCGAGCTTCAGGGCAAGCTGGATGTGATGGGCTTCAACCGGGACGCCGACGAGGTGGCCAGCACCCGCACCGACCTGGCCGAGGAGGCCATCAAGCCGGCCACGCTCAGCGCCCCGGCCGGGGAACTGGACACCCAGCAGCTGCTGTCGGCCATTGCCGCCGGCAAGGCCCCGGATTTGATCTACATCAACCGGGACGAGTTGGGTTCGATGGCCGCCCGCAAGGCGGTCATGCCGCTGGACACCTGCATTGAGGGTGAGGGCATCAACACCGATGACTTCCGCGAGTCGGCCCTGGCCCAGGTCACCTTCGACGGGAACGTCTACGGGGTGCCGGAGTTCAACCAGGTGCAGATCATCATGGCCAACGCCGAAATGCTGAACTCCGCCGGGCTGTCCGTGCAGGACATCGACGGGTCCAACCCGCAGCTGATCACCGATGCCGCCGAGAAAATGATGCAGCACAAGAACGGCAAGCTCTCGGCCATCGGCTACGACCCGAAGCTTCCAGAATTCCTTCCACTGTGGGCCATGGGCGAGGGTGCCGCCCTGGTGTCCGAGGACGGGCGGACCGCGCTGTTGAACGACCCGAAGGTGGTCAGCGCCCTGGAGTTCGGCATCGACCTCTACGAAAAGCAGGACGGTTTTGGCACCGTCAAGTCGCTGCGTGACTCCGCCGACTTCTTCGGCAAGGGCAACCAGTTCGCCACCAACGCCCTGGGCGCGATGCCCATGGAGCAGTGGTACGTCAATATCCTCAACGACGTTTCCCCCGATACCCCGATGGCGTTCACCACGATGAAGACCTCCGCCGGTGAGCCGATGAGCTTTGGCACCGGCTCGGCCTGGGCGATCCCCAGCGGGGGCGACAACCCGCAGGCCGCCTGCCGCTTTTTGAAGACCATGACCACCACCGACACCTGGCTGGCGGCGGCCAAGGCCCGCTCGGATGACCGGGTGAAGGACCAGAAGCCGTTCACGGGCCTGTTCACCGCGAACCGGACGGCGGATGAGCAGATCAAGGAGCAGTACGTGGACACCAACGACTACCTGGCCTCCCCGTGGGCCGAGGCCGTGGAGGCGTCCTACGAAGCGAACAACCACTCCTTCGCCATCCCGGCCCTGCCGGCCGACGCACAGTTCAAGCAGGCGTGGCTGGATGCGGTGAACCGGGTGCTCAGCGGCAACGCGTCGGTCACCGATTCGCTGGAAACCGCGCAGGATGAGGCCCAGCGGGCCCTGGACCAGGCGTGGAGTGAGTGGGAGGCCAATTCCCAGGCCAGCAGCTCGGAACAGTAGGGCTGCCCCATGGCAACCGCAACCACCCGGCGGGCCCGGCGGCGGCGCACCACGCTGACCGCGCTGGTGTTCATCAGCCCATGGATCCTGGGGTTTTTGATCTTCACCGCCTGGCCGATCATCTACACCGCCTACCTGTCCCTGACCGACTATGACGTGCTGACCGACCCGTCGTTTGTGGGGATGGACAACTACCGGGAGCTCTTCGAGGACCCCAAGGTGCTGCTCTCGCTGCGCAACACCATGTACTTCACGCTGCTCTCGGTGCCGCTGCACATTGGGGTGGCCCTGGCGTTGGCGCTGTTGCTGCAGCAGGTGATCCGGGGCCGCGGCTTCTTCCGCACCGTGTTCTACCTGCCGAACATGACCCCGCCGGTGGCGGTGGGCGTGCTGTTGCTGTTGCTGTTCAACGGGCACACCGGAGCGGTCAACGTCCTGCTGGAGGCCGTGGGAATCCCCGGCCCGCAGTGGACCACCGACGGACGCTGGGTGGTCCCGGGCCTGGTGCTGATGAGCCTGTGGACGCTGGGCGGATCGGTGGTGATCCTGCTGGCATCGCTGAACCAGGTGCCGCAGGACCTGTACGACGCGGCCAAGCTGGACGGGGCCGGGGCCTGGCGGCGGCTGACCCGCATCACCCTGCCGATGATTTCCGGAACCCTGTTCTTCCTGGTCATCGTCAACACGATTGCGGGGCTGCAGACCTTTACCGAGGCCTATACCGCATACTTCGGGGCGGGCAACCAGACCTACAGCAATGACGCGGCCCTGTTCTACGTCATCTACCTGTTCCGCCAGGCCTTCGAATACCTGCACATGGGTTACGCTTCGGCACTGGCCTGGGTGCTGTTCCTGGTGATCATGGTGATTTCGATGATCCAGTACTTCGCCGGACGGAAACTGGTCTACTACGAAGGAGAAGACGGTGGCTAGCATCCGCAGCACCAGCAGCATCGCCGGCCCCCCGCGCGAGATGGCCGGGCAGCATACGGCCCTGCGCAAGGTGCGCAAGCTGTTGTCCTGGGTGGTCCTGCTGATCGCCACGGGCCTGTTCATCTACCCGTTGATCTGGCTGCTTTCGGCCTCCTTCAAACCGCAGTCAGAGGTCTTCGACAACCGGTTGGTCCCCGCGACCCCAACACTGCAGAACTACCTGGACATTTGGCAGTCGGCGCCGATGGCCCTGTGGATGGGCAACACGATCCTGGTGACCGTGCTGGCGTCTCTGGCCGTAACGTTCAGCAGTTCCCTGGTGGCCTGGGGGTTCGCGTACTACCGCTTCCCCGGCCGGGACGCGCTGTTCATCCTGATTCTGGCCACCATGATGCTGCCCGGGGTGGTCACCCTGATTCCCACGTACCTGATCTGGGATGCCCTGGGCCAGGTGGGGACGTTGACGCCGCTGTGGGCGCAGAACCTGTTCGGTTCGGCGTTCTACATTTTCCTGATCCGGCAGTTCTTCCTGGGCCTGCCCCGGCAGGTCTTCGAGGCGGCCCGCGTGGACGGGGCCAGCGACTGGCGGCTGTACTGGAACTTCGCCTTGCCGCTGTGCAAGCCGGCGATCGTGGTGACCTTGGTCTTTGAGACGCAGGCGGCCTGGACGGACCTGATGCGGCCGCTGATCTACCTGCGCGATGAAACCACGTTCACGATCCCCCGCGGGCTGAAGGCCCTGGTGGATCAGTTTGGTTTTGCGGGCAACTGGCATTGGGAGCTGATCGTCACCGCCAGCGTCATTGCCACCATTCCCATGATCATCGTCTTCTTCATCGCCCAGCGCCACATCCTGGAGGGCGCGGCACCCGCCGGTCCCCGATAGCGGGCGGACCACAGACCAGGGGCTGCAGTTCCCTTGAACGGGATCTGCAGCCCCTGGCTGGTTTCTTCACGGTCCGGTGTGGTTCACCGCCGCGCTGCGGCGGTGGCAGTCACCGGGCGTGTGCGGCTACTTGCCGTCGACGCTGGTGCCGCCGCGCGGGTGGTCCAATGCGTGACGCCCGCGGATCGCCCGGAACGCGCCGTAGATGAACATCAGCGCACCCCAGATCACGGCGATCCACAGCGGGCTGGGGTTGGTGGTGCCGGCTCCTGGTGCGAAGATCAGGAACGCGGCGAAGGCCACCGCGATGATGGCACCGGAGATCATGAGCCCCACGCCGGGGCGTTTCTTCTGCGGACGAGATACTCCACGGCTGTCTGACATTGGTTCTCCCTTGTGCAAAGTTGTGTGTAGCGGGGCCGTTGCCGGCCTATCCCGCGTCGAAGCGCTGTTCGTCTTCGTCGGCTCCCTTGCCGGCCGGCCCGGTCTGCTCATCGCCGCGCTTGCCGCGCTCGGTGCTGGCCTGCTGGTCGGTGGTTTCCTGATCGACCGGTTCGGCCAGGCGTGCCTCCTGCTCGTCGGTCTGTGGGTAGTCGTCGGAAGATTTGCGATCACTCATTGGTCCAGTCCTTTCCTTGGATGCAGCCCTACGAATTGCGCAGGGCCTCGACCAGTTCGTCCTTCTTCATCTTGGAGCGGCCATCGATGCCGATTTCGGCCGCCCGATCCCGCAGCTGCTGAACGGTCCAGTCCTCGTAGCTGCCGGACTCCCCGCCACGTTCACCCACCTTCGAGCGCCCGTCGCGGGCGGCCGCGTTGGCGATGCGGGCGGACTTCTGCTTGGAGTTGCCCTCCTTGCGAAGCTCCTCGTAGAGCTCCTCGTCCTTGATGCGGCTGTTGCCCTTGTTCTCTGGCATGGATCCTCCCCTACTCGGTTCACTCCTGCGCCGTTGACCCTGGTTCACCGTCCCGGACGTTCGGCCGTGCCCGGTGCAGGCCCCTTATTCGCATCACGCTAGACCACCTCACAGGCTGGTAACAGGGCGTGTGTGCGGCTTTGCGGGAAATCCCAGCTAACACCGAGAAGGCCACCGTCGCCGGTCGTATTATCCCGCGGTGAGAACAAAAACGGGCACGCCTTAATCGAATCCGAGTATCGTCTGAGCTTTCTCCGTGAAAACCCTGCCCTGCCTGTCGACGCCGGGCAAGCCTGTAAGACTGTGGATTGAAGCAGGGGCTACGTCGCCCGAGGCGGCGCGGTCTCCTACCGTCGAATGTCGAAAGCAGGAGGAAACAATCATGTCCCATGATCAGTCCCAGAACCCTGGACATCCACAGAAGCACACCGAACCGGTGGGCACTCCCAACGACACCAGCAGCAAGGACACCACGTCCAGCGCCGAACACAACGAGCCGGTAGGCACCGCCCACACCGACCGCGACGACGACGAGGAATCGACCTCCGGCGTGCCACAGCACAACGAACCGGTCGGCACCGGGGACGGTCACAGCGGCCGCAAGCAGGCGGGGCCCGGCGCCCCGCACGAGCCGGTGGGCACCGGTGGCGTGGAAACCTCCTCCGGCGGCGGGGACGGGGACCGCGCCCAGCGCGCCGGCAAGGAGAAGATCTCCCCACCCGAACAGCGTCAGCCCGAACCGGGCCTGGACAGCGAGATGATCCCGCTGGCCGATCACGGCGAGCGCACCTACCAGGGCCGGGATCGGCTCACCGGCAAGCGCGCGCTGATCACCGGCGGTGATTCGGGCATCGGCGCGGCCGTGGCCATCGCGTTTGCCCGCGAGGGCGCCGACGTGGCGCTGGCCTACCTGCCGCAGGAGGAAAGCGACGCGCTGAGCATCGCGCAGGTGCTGGAGGAGGCCGGTGTGGAGGTGCACCACCTGCCCGGTGACCTGCGGGACCGCAGCTACCGTGATTCGCTGGTGGACGAGGCGGTCAAGGCCCTGGGCGGGCTGGACATCCTGGTGAACAACGCCGGCAAGCAGATCAGCATCGAGTCCATCGACCAGCTGAGCGATGAGCAGGTGGAGGCGACCTTTGACGTGAACATCCTGACGATGTTCACCCTCAGCCGGGCCGCCCTGAAGCACCTGGGCGAGGGTGGGTCAATCATCAACACCACCTCCATCCAGGCGTTCGAACCCTCCGCGCACCTGCTGGACTATGCGGCCACCAAGGGCGCGATCTCGAACTTCACCAAGGGCCTGGCGCAGCAGGCCGCCGAACGCGGCGTGCGTGTGAACGCGGTGGCTCCCGGACCGATCTGGACGCCGCTGCAGCCCTCCGATGGCCAGCCCATCGAGAAGCTGCCGAAGTTCGGTCACAATACCTGGCTCGGCCGTGCCGGTCAGCCAGTGGAGGTGGCTCCGGCCTACGTGTTCCTGGCCTCCGACGACGCCTCCTACGTGGTCGGGTCCACGATCCACGTCAACGGCGGACAGAACCAGCCGTAGCCGGCAGCTGGCCGCAACGGCCTGACGGCGGCACAGCCCGCCAATAATAGAGGCACCAACGCCACGGCGTTGGTGCCTCTTTTTATTTGACTCACACCCCGTTTGGCGGCGCTCGCTGCCCACGCGGGGCCGGTACGGCAAATGAACCTGGGGCCGTGGACCCCCACACGGATCCACGGCCCCAGGTCGTCTTGCGTTGTTTGGCGAACTAACCGCCGAAGCGCTGCCACACCCGATGCAGGGCCATCTGCCCGGCCAGCCAGGTCACGGCCTGCCCGGCATCTTGGTGTTCGAACCCGGGCGTGCCCGCCGGGATGGCCAGCTTCTCCAGGTCCTGCTCCAGCTCCGGGCTGGTGTAGGCCACGGCCTTGGACTGGCGGAAGGTTTCCTGCAGCAGCAGGCCCACCCGCGGGTCCAGCATCTCGGGTCCGGCGTGGTCCCCGGCCGCCCCGGCCTTGGTGTCCAGCGGAACCTTGGCGGTGGGCGCGGCACGGTGCCGGCCGACCACCAGGATGCTGTCGAACTCCACCGAGCGGGCGGTGAGGTAGCTGCGGTCCACCGGCAGGTCCTCGGCCAGCTTGCCGCCGTCGGCGGCCACCAGCAGCACCCGCAGGTTCAGGCCCATCGCCTCGTCCTTGAGCCGGCGCACCAACTCCAGGTCGGTTTCCGGGCTGACAACCAGTCCCAGCACGCGGCCATCGACCGGCCACTGCTGGCCGACCTGGGACAGCGCGGGACTCGGTGCCGTATCCTTGACCTCCTCATCCGGTTGCGGGGCCGGCAGACCCAGGGCGAGGGCGACCGAGGCGCACAGCTCCTCATCGATGTTGGCCAGGCACTGCAGCTGGCGCTTGCGCACTTCCTCGCTGCTGCACTTGCCCAGTTCGAAGGAGTACCCCTGCTGCACGTGCAGCTGTTCGGGGGTGGTGAGGCTGCGGTAGAACAGGCGGGCCTGGCTGAAGTGATCGCTGAAGCCCACCGGCTCGGCGCGTTCCTTCACCGCCTCGGTGACCGCCTCGGGGAAGTCCACCATCCGCGCCTGGGCTTCGCTGCCCGGCTCGGCCATGAACGGGCACCCGCCGTCCAGCGAGTTCGGCTTGTAGGGCGCGACCCCCTCGTGGATGTACTGCTGGTGCATCCCGTCGCGGAACGTGTCATTGATCGGCGCGTGCGGACGGTTGATCGGCAGCTGGGAGAAGTTCGGTCCGCCCAGCCGGCTGAGCTGGGTGTCAATGTAGGAAAACAGGCGCACCTGCAGCAGCGGGTCGTTGGTGACATCGATGCCGGGCACCAGGTGTCCGGGGTGGAAGGCCACCTGCTCGGTTTCGGCGAAGTAGTTCGACGGGTTCTCGTTCAGTTCCAGCAGCCCCAGCGGCTGGACGGGGGCCAGTTCCTCGGGCACGATCTTCGTCGGGTCCAGCAGGTCGATGCCCTCAAAGCTTTCCGAACCGTCATCGGGGAACACCTGGACCCCCAGCTCCCACTCCGGGTAGTGCCCGGAGCTGATCGCATCAGCCAGGTCCCGGCGATGGAAGTCCGGATCCGCCCCGGAGGTCAGCTGGGCTTCCTCCCAGGTCAACGAGTGCACCCCGAGCTTGGGCTTCCAGTGGAACTTGGCCAGGCAGCTGTTGCCTTCGGCATTGATCAGCCGGAAGGTGTGGATGCCAAAGCCCTCCATCATCCGGAAGGACCGCGGGATGCCGCGGTCACTCATCTGCCAGATGGCGTGCGCCTGGGCGGGGGTGTGCAGGGAGACGAAATCCCAGAACGTGTCGTGCGCCGACTGGGCCTGCGGGATCTCAAGGTCCGGGTGCGGTTTGGCGGCGTGCACGATGTCCGGGAACTTGATGCCGTCCTGGATGAAGAACACCGGGATGTTGTTCCCCACCAGGTCAAAGACGCCTTCCTCGGTGTAGAACTTCGTGGCGAAGCCGCGGGTGTCGCGCACGGTGTCCGAGGAGCCGCGCGAACCGACCACGGTGGAGAAGCGGGAGAACACCCGGGTGACGCGTCCGGGTTCCAGGAACCCGGCGGCGCAGATCGATTCGGCGGTGCCGTAGCTGGTGAACTGCCCGAAGGCCCCGGCGCCGCGGGCGTGGACCACGCGCTCGGGAATGCGTTCGTGGTCAAAGTGGGTGATCTTCTCGCGCAGGTGGTGATCCTGCAGCAGCACCGGGCCGCGCGGACCGGCCTTCAGCGAATGGTCGGTATCGCGAACCGGGGCGCCCTGGCTGGTGGTCATGTGCTCGGAACGCTGGCCGAAACCGGTTCCGGCATCCTCCGGCGGACCGGTGTGCTTCGCGTTGGCGGATTGATTGGGTTGATTGGCTGGCTTGTTCATGCGTGCGCTCCTACGTGAGTTGTTCGAGGCAGATGAAGGCGGTGTTCGGCGACGAACCCCCACAGCGGCCAGCGGGTGCCCGGTCAGCACCGGTCGGCGCCGGCACGGGGATTCGTGCCCGATTCCTGCCCCTCACGCTACGAGCCGCAGGCAGGGCATAAAACAAATGTCAACGGATTCATCGGAACGGTTCAGCAAATTTCCTGCCGTTTACCATCAGGCTCCGCTATGGCTTCTTGAACACAGCATGTGAATTCACCCGGTCCCCTTTCAGCGGCGGCCTCACTGGCCTAGTGTCGCACCAGGATTACCGACAGGCACTGGCCCCCACCCGCCGGCGACGCAAGTGGCGTGCGTGGGAGAAAGGAAGGAAGGACACGTTGAACACCTTTGGTGTGGAGGAGGAGTTCTTCCTGCTCGATGGGGAAACCGGTCTGCCCGCCGTTCCGCGCGGCGAACTGCTCGGACTGGGAACGCATCGGCTTGAAGGGGAGATCCAGAAGGAATGGCTGGCTTGCCAGATCGAGTTCGCCACCGGGGTCTGCCAGAGCCCCCAGGACGGGCTGGATCAGCTGCGCACCTTTCGGCGCAAGCTGGCTTCCGCGGCGCAGGCCGAGGGGCTGATGGCGGTGGGGCTGGGCGCGGTTCCCGCGATCAGCACCGAAACCGCGACGGTCACCGACACCGAACGCTACCAGCGCATTGCCCAGCACATGCCCGGCATCGCCGCGGAGCACTACCTCAGCGGTCAGCACATCCATGTGGGCATCGAGAACCGTGAGGACGGGATCGTGGCCATGAACGCGCTGCGCCCCTGGCTTCCGCTGCTGCTGGCGATCAGCGCGAACTCCCCGTACTGGCGGGCCGCGGACACCGGTTTCGCCTCCTGGCGCACCATCCAGTACCGCCGGTGGTCGGTGCAGGGCATTCCGCCGGCCTTCAAGGACAGCCGGGACTACGACCGGCGCCTGGGCCGGGTGCTGGCCAGTGACGTGGTCCTGGACAGTGGACACGTGGGCTGGGCGATGCGCCTGTCGGAAAACCAGCCGACCGTGGAGATCCGGGTGGCCGACTCCCAGATGCGGGCCGCCGATTCGGTGCTGCTGGCGCTGCTGGTGCGCGGGCTGGTGGACCAGGCGGTGAAATATCCGAGCCGCAACCGGGAATTTGACCCGGAATTCTTGGACATCGCGTTCTGGCAGGCGGCCAAGCACGGGTTGGACGGCCCGCTGCTGAACCCCTGGACCTCCAGCACCACCAGCACCGAGGCTTTCCTGCAGACCCTGCTCACCCACATCGAGCCGGCCCTGCGGGACAGTGGGGACTATGAGTACGTCCGTCAGGAATTGGAAGAAACAGTACGTCGCGGCAATGGGGCACGCCGCCAGCGCCAGGCCTTCGCGCAGGGTTCGCTTAGTGAACTGCTGCAGTTGGCCCGGCACGAGTTGGAGTTGTAATCATGGGGGATCCTTTTCATACCGGTGGCCTGCTCAATGGCTGTGCCGTCCTGCGCTGGATGGAGGGCGAGTCGACGGGGGCATCACGCGGACGCTTGCCCGCCGCCGAGGACCCGGCGCAGATCCAGCATCACGAGGCCGACCAATGCCCGTATCTGGAGGTGGAGCTGGACGGGTCGCTGATCCATGCCCAGGAAATCGCCAGTTATGGGCCGCGGGTCATGGTCCGCTACCCGGCGCAGGTCCTTGACGCCAATCACTTCTCCCACCTGAAGGTGGCGTGGGTGGACAGGGAGAAGACCCGGCGCATCCGCCGCGAGAACGCGTGCTGGAACAACCCGGTGGACAGCATTGACTGGCATGAGCTGGAAGATGAGTCGCTGCAGGATGAGGTGCCCGGGTATCGCTCCGCAAAACAGCAGAATCCGGAACGCCGGGTCTTGGATCACCAGCCGCCCACGGCAGATCGCCTCTCCGGCGGCCCCCTGGAAGGGGCCTGAACCGTCCACAGCATTTCGCAGGGCAAATCGATTGTTTTTGCAGGTTTCTGTGGCACTGTTGAAGTCCAATGTCCCACGTTGCATCACGCCGCCTGTCGGCATCCAGAATATTTGCGCGCCTGCTGATCATTGCCGGCTGCCTTGCCTTGACCGTGCTGCTGGTTTTCCACCAACAGGTTCCCGACGTGGCCGGGCTCGGCCTGGTCATCGACAACCTGGCCCCCTGGCTGGGGCTGGGGGTACCGGTGCTGCTGCTCCTTGCCCTGGCCGCGCGCGGGCGCGGCACCTTCCTGATGCTGCTGGTTCCGGCGGTGGCCTGGGCGCTGATCTTCGGCCCGATGGTGGTGCCGGCTCCCGCCCGCGAACCGGTGCAGGGGCTGAAGGTGGCGACCCAGAACGTGCATGAACGGCAGGTGGATTCGGCGGCCCGTTCCCTGGCGCAGGCCGGGGCGGAGGTCATCGCCCTGCAGGAGCTGGGTGCCGGGCAGGACGCCGAGGTGAGCCGCACCCTGGCCTCCAGCCACCCGTACCATTTCTCGGTCAGCACCGTGGGGGTCTGGTCCAAGTACCCGATCAGCCGGGCCGAGCCCCTGGATTTGGGCCTGGACTGGGATCGGGCGCTGCGCCTGGATGTGGAAACCGCGGCCGGGCCGGTGCGCCTGTACACGGTGCATGCCGCCTCCGCCCGGCCCACCGGGCACGGTGACCGGGACATGATGCTGCGCAACCTGGCCGGGTATGTGCAGCAGGATCCCTCCCCGCGCATTGTGGCCGCCGGGGACTTCAACGCGACCAGCACCGACCGGCACTTCGCGCCGGTCAGCGGGCAGCTGGAGCTGGTGCGCTACAGCCGCTGGGGGCTGGCGCTGACCTGGCCGCGCCAGCCGTTCCCGGTGCTGGGCATCGACCACGTGCTGGTGCGCGGGGTGGAGCCGGCCGGCCTGGAACGCGTGGAGGCCGGGGATTCTGACCACCTGGGGCTGGTTTCCACCCTGGATGTGTCCGCCCCCTAGCGCCCGAATCCGTTGGCGGCGCGGCGGGCGCGCCTAGCGCAGCCCGGTCTGGCGCAGCGTGATATTGATCCGTCCGCTGCTGATCCCGCACCCGGCCGGGGCGGTGTGCGGGTGGATCTTGGTCACCGCGTGGTAGGCGAAGCGGGCCGGGCCCTGGAAAACGAACAGGTCCCCGGAGGCCAGGCGCAGATCCTGGTACGGCTGGTTGCGGTGCTCGTTGTTGCCCAGCCGGAAGGTGGCGCTGTCCCCGATGGACAGGGACACCACCGGCGCGTTGACCGCCTCCTCCCGGTCCTGGTGCATGCCCATGGTCGCGTTCACGTCGTAGTAGTTCACGATGGCCGCATCCGGGTGGTAGTCCCGTGCCTGCCGCGGATCCCCGGTGGCCGCCTGCACCGCGCTGCGGCCCAGATCCACCAGCCACTGCGGCATCGGTGCCACCGGCGCCCCGTTGACGTCATCGGCGGTGCGCGAATAGCGGTTCGGGCTCCAGTGCCAGCCCAGGCAGACGGTCTGCACGCTCATCGGGTGCCCGGCAACCACCGTTGAGTGCGGCGGCGCCGGGCCCTGGCCCCATTCGAAGAAGCGCTGGGTGATCCACTGCTGCGCGGCCGGCCTTAGCCACCCGGGCAGGTGGTGTGCCCCGGGCCGGGGACTGTGCGGGTGCCGCGGCAGGGCACTGTCGTCAAAGAGCGCGTCCATGCCTCCACCCTGCCCGCTGCCACCCCGCCCGGGCAAGCCGCGGCCCCGGGCCGGCGGCCTGCTGCCCGGGGCTACTGCCCCAGCTGTTCGGCCAGGCGCCGTTCGGTGGCGGCCCGCGCGTTTTGGCCCAGCGCGTCCAGCGAATCGGCCAGCCGGTGACGCAGGGTCTGCTCGGCACCGGGTTCACCGATCTCGCGTTCCAGGCTTTGTTCGAAGAGCATCACCGCCTCCTGGTGGCGCTCGTCCAGGGCCAGGTAGCTGGCCGCGGCCCCGATCGCCTGGGCGGCCGAGGATTCCTGCCCCAGGTCCTCGAAGTGGTTGGCGGCCTGCAGCATCAGGCTCACCGCCTGGGCGAAGTCCTGCTCCCCGCCGGCGTACTGGGCGTGGCGCACCAGGATCTGGGCGAGCAGCGCCTCCTGCCGGTGTTCGGTGGCCAGCTCGGCGGCCTGGCGGTAGCTTTGCTCGGCGGCGCCGGTGCCGGCGGCCTCCTGCACCGCGGCCTGCAGCATCAGCACGTTCAGCAGCACGGCGATCCCGTGTTCCTCACTCAGCGACTGGGCCAGGGCGACCAGCCGGGTGCTCAGCTGCTCGGCCTGCTCGTGCTCCCCGAACATCAGGTGCGCGTTGGCCAGCTGCTCCCCGGCCTGCAGTTCGCGCAGCCCCTCACCGGTGGCGGCGAAGATCGCCAGCGCCTGCCGCCAGTGCCCGGCCGCCTCCGGCAGCTGCTCGCTCATCGCGTAGCCCTGGGCCAGCAGGTCGTGTACCTCCCCCAGTTCCCGCTCGTCGAGCACCTGGTGCCCGTTTTCCAGGGCCTGCTGCAGGTAGTCGATCGCCTCATAGGGTTCCTCGGCCTGCACGTGCAGCTGGGCTAGGCGGAAGAGGAACGCGAAGCGCTGCGGGTCCTCGGCCCGGGTGGCCTGCCCCAGCCCCAGGCGCAGCCGCTCCCGGGCGGCCTCCGGCTCCCCCAGCTCCAGCAGCAGTTCGGCGCTGAAGTCCGCGGCGCTGATCGCCCGCTGCCGGTCCGTGTAGCCCAGGAAGACCTCCAGGGCGGCGTCGGTGTACTCCAGCGCCAGTTGGGCCTGGCCGTCGCCGGAGGCCAGCTGCCCCATGAAGTTGCGCACCTGGGCCAGCGAGTTCGCGGTGGGGTTGTATTTGCGCCAGGCGCGGATCAGCGGCTCCAGTTCCTGCGGTTCGGCCTCCGCCGAGGCCAGGATGATGCGGATGGAGTACAGGTTGTGCAGCAGCGCGTCGCGCACGTCGTCGGCCGGCATCCGCGCGATCAGCTCCAGCGCCGCCCGGTGCGTGGTCCCGGCCAGGGTGGCGGCCTGCTCGAAATCGTCGTGGCGCATCAGCGCGTGGGCCAGCCAGGTGCCGGTGTACACCCTGACCAGCCGGTCCGGGCTGCCGGCGGCGTGCAGCCGGGCCAGGGCGTGCAGCTGTTCGGTGGACCCGTCCACATGCAGTTCCAGTCCCTCGCCCTCCAGCAGCTGGGCCAGGGCCCGGTGCCCGGCCGCGCTCAGGGCCCGGCAGTAGGCGCCCAGGTGTTCGCGGGCGCTGACCTCGTTGCCCGAACCCAGTTCCAGGATCATCAGCAGCTGGTGCAGCCCGGCGGCCACATCGGCCGGCGGGTGCTGCCCCAGGCCCTGCTGCGCGTCGGCCGCGGCCCGCACGGTGTCCCCGGCGGCCGTGTATTCCCGGGCCCGGCTCAGCCATCCGGCGGCGTTGGATGGGGCGGGCACCGGGGTGGGGGACAGCGAGCTGTCCGACTCCCAGTCCAGGTCCCAGCCGGCGGCTGCCAGCGCGGTGATCTTATCCACCTGTTCGCTCATCACGGTGTTGGCGTTGCGTTCATCGAAGCGTCCGGCCAGTTCGCGGGCCGCCGCCCAGGCCAGCGGGGCCAGCACGTCGGCCGGCAGCACGGTGGCGTGCCGGCCCAGGAATTCGTCCAGCTCCGCAAGGTTGCTGCCGCTGATCGGCAGCCCGCCCAGCTGCTGCTCCCCCAGTTTCTGGCAGGTCAGCCCGAGCGCGCACAGGAAGAGCAGGTGTTCACGCTGGGCCATCGGATCCCGGGCCAGCAGCGGCAGGTGGCGTTCGACCAGCTGCACCGCCCGGGTGAGGTTGCCGGTGGCGGCCAGGTAGATGATGTGGCTGGCGGCCAGGCCCAGGTTTTGCGGTTCGCGCCGCGCGGCCTGGTAGCTGCGGATGTGCAGGGCCTTGGTCTGCGCCCCGCGCCCGGCCCGCAGCAGCGCCAGCAGGCAGGCGCCGATCGCGTGCTCCGGTTCCTGCCCGCAGCTCTCTCCCCCGGCCAGCAGCTCGTCCAGTTCGGCCAGGGCCAGCACCTGGGATCCGGTGGCCAGGTGGTAGCTGATGATGCTGGAGCGCAGGCAGGCCTCGCAGTGCGAGTACGCGTCCGGGGTGGTTTCCTCCAGCGCGGCCAGTTCCCCGGCGGCCTGCTCCAGCCAGCCGTTGGCCAGCGCCATCTCAAATCCGGCGGTGTGCACCGCGCTCAGCCCGGCCCCGGCCTGGCGGTAGTGCCCGGCCATTTCCACCAGCAGCTGGCGCAGTTCGGCGGCCGGGATCTGCGGGTCGGAGCTGAGCAGCGCCGGCATCCACTTGTACTGCCACAACAGGTCCGCCCCGTCCCCGGGATCGGCCGGGAAGCGCTGCGGGCTGGACGCGAAGCGGTCCAGGCACCAGCGGAAGTTGCCCAGCAGCCCGGTGCTGTCCCCGGCCATGGCGCACGCGTCGGCCAGCAGCAGCCGCACCCGGTATTCCAGGTCCTCCTGCCCGCTCTGCTCGGCCATGGCCAGCGCCTCCTCGAGCAGTTCGCTGCGCTGCTCACCGTAGGGCAGGGATACGCACAGCGTGAGCAGTTCCTCGATCCGTTCCTCGGACATCTTCCCGCTCCCTTCGGTGCCCTCATCGGCCGGTGGACCGGCCCTCAGCATGGTTGTGCCGCCCGTGTTGCGCTCGTGGCCCTCCCTTGGCCCGTGGTGGCGCCGCAGGGTCTGCACTGCCCGCGGGCCTCGAGCGCCACGGTACCACTGTGTGATGCCGGGCACTACAGCGCCCGGGTATCGCGGACATAGATTGCAACATAGGATCGAGGCATGGCGCGTATTTCTGTGATTGGCGAATCCCTGGTCGACGTGGTGGGACGCAGGGCCTACCCGGGCGGCTCCCCGCTGAACGTGGCCGTGGGCCTGGCCCGGCTGGGCCACCAGGTCAGCTTCCACACCGAGTTCGGGCTCGATGAGCACGGGGCCCTGATCGCCGGGCACCTGCGCGCGGCCGGGGTCACGCTGGCCGACGGCACCCAGCGCCTGGTCGCCACGAACCAGGCCCAGGTCAAGCTCGACGCCCAGGGCCGGGCCAGCTACCGCTTCAACATCAACTGGAACCTGCCCGATGACGTGGTGCCCCCGCGCACCGACCTGCTGCACGCCGGGTCGATCGCCGCCTGGCTGGAGCCCGGGGCCAGCAAGGTGCGCGAGGCGTTCGCCCAGTCCCCGGCGCACCAGCTGCGCAGCTACGACCCGAACATCCGCCCGGAGCTGGCGCACGACGCCGCGGCCGTGCGCGAGGCGGTCGGGTTCATGATGGGCCGCAGCCACGTGGTCAAGCTCAGCGAATCCGATGCCTCCTGGCTCTACCCGCAGCTGGGGCCGGCCGCCGTGCTGGACCGGGTGCTGGAGCTGGGTCCGCGCCTGGTGGTGCTCACCCGCGGGGCCCTGGGCTGCCAGGCCCGCACCGCCACCGACAGCTTCGCCCTGCCGGCCCCGGCCACCGAGGTGGTGGACACGGTGGGCGCCGGGGCGGCGTTCATGTCCGGGCTGCTCGATGCGATCCTCACCTCGGACCTGCCCGCCTCCCTGACCGGTGGGCCCGCGGGTCCCGCGGCCCCGCCGGTGCGCGCCGCGCTGCAGGCCGGGCTGGCCAGTGCCGCGCTGACCGTCGCCCGCTCCGGGGCGAATCCGCCCACCGGTGAGCAGCTGCACCGCGCGCTGCAGCGGGGAAACTAGCGGTGCGCGCACCGGCTGCCCCGGCCCGCCGGGCCAGGGGCACGCTGCCCGGAGGTGGGCGTGGCCAGTAAGGTTCCGGCGGCGGATAATACGCTGCGGGTGCTCAAGCTGCTGGCCAGCCGCAAGTCCCCCACCCCGGCCGCGATGATCTGCACGCTGCTGCAGCTGCCGCGCTCCACGGTCTACCAGCTGCTGGGGGTGCTGATCGAGCAGGGGTTCGCCACCCACTACCCGGAGGAACAGGCCTATGGCCTGGGCCTGTCCGCCTTTGAGCTCTCCAGCGCCTACACCCGCCAGGAGCCGCTGGCGCGCCTGGGCGCCCCGCTGGTGGCGCAGCTGGTGGACAAGGTGGGCCAAAGCGCGCACCTGGCGGTGCTGCACGGGGCCGATGTGCTGTACATCGTGGAGGAACGCGCCAAGGGCCGGCCCTCGCTGGTCACCGATGTGGGGGTGCGCCTGCCCTCGCACCTGACCGCCTCGGGCCGGGCGATCCTGGCCCAGCTGCCCAAATCCCAAGTGCGCGCGCTCTACCCGCGCCCGGCCAGCTTCATCAGCCGCAGCCCCAACAGCACCACCATCACCGACTACGCCTCGCTGCGCCGTGAACTGCAGTTCACCGCCGAGCGCGGGTACGCGGTGGAGCAGGGGGACGTGACCGAGGAGTTCCACTCCCTGGCGGTGGCGATCCTGGACAGCAGCGGCTGGCCGGCCGCCGCCCTGGCGGTCACGTTCCTGGGCGCGCGGGTGGACCAGGCCCAGCGCGCCGGGATCCTGGAGGACCTGAAGCACACGGCGGACCAGTTCACCGCCCGGCTGCACGGGCGGCGGGCCACCACCCGGCGCTAGAGTCCGGGATCCCGGACAACAGCGGCCGGTGAGCGGTGTCACTGTCGGCGCGGATGGCCAATGATGGAGGCAACAGCACATCCGCCGCGCTAAGGAGCCTAGATGTCCACCACGTCCCACTCACCGCACACCATCCGCGCCCCGCGCGGCACCACCCTAAGCGCCAAGTCCTGGGCCACCGAGGCGCCGTTGCGCATGCTGATGAACAACCTGGACCCGGAGGTCGCCGAACGCCCCGAGGACCTGGTGGTCTACGGCGGCACCGGCAAGGCCGCACGCAACTGGGCCGCCTACGAGGCGATCATCCAAACCCTCAAGGACCTGGAGGAGGATGAGACGCTGCTGGTGCAGTCCGGCAAGCCGGTGGGCGTGCTGCGCACCAACCGGTGGGCCCCGCGGGTGCTGATCGCCAACTCCAACCTCGTCGGGGACTGGGCGAACTGGGAGCACTTCCGCAAGCTGGAGGCCGAGGGGCTGATGATGTACGGCCAGATGACCGCCGGGTCCTGGATCTACATCGGCACCCAGGGCATCCTGCAGGGCACCTTTGAAACCTTCGCCGCCATCGGACGCAAGCGCTTTGACGGCACCCTGGCCGGCACGCTGACCCTGACCGCAGGGTGCGGCGGGATGGGTGGGGCCCAGCCGCTGGCGGTGACCCTGAACGGCGGGGCGGTACTGATCGTGGACGTGGACGAAGCCCGGCTGCGCCGCCGCGCCGCCAAGCGCTACCTCGATGAGGTGGAACTGGACCTGGACACCGCGGTGGACAAGGTGATGGCCGCCAAACACGAACGCCGGGCGCTGTCGGTGGGTTATGTGGGCAACGCCGCCGAGGTGTTCGGGCAGCTGCTCGAACGCCAGCAGCGTGGTGAGCTGCAGGTGGACATCGTCACCGACCAGACCAGCGCGCACGACCCGCTCAGCTACCTGCCGGTGGAGCACACCCTGGAGGCCTGGCACGCCGAGGCGCAGGCCGACCCGGTCGGGTTCACCAAGAAGGCCCAGGCCTCCATGGCCCGCCACGTCGCGGCGATGGTCGGCTTCCAGGACGCCGGGGCCGAGGTGTTCGACTACGGCAACTGCATCCGCGACGAGGCCCGCAAGGGCGGCTATGAGCGGGCCTTCGCGTTCCCCGGCTTCGTGCCGGCCTACATCCGCCCGCTGTTCTGCGAGGGGCTGGGCCCGTTCCGCTGGGTGGCGCTGTCCGGGGACCCGAAGGACATCGAGGTCACCGACCGGGCGCTGAAGGAGCTGTTCCCCGAGAACGGGCACCTGCACCGCTGGCTGGACGCGGCCGCCGAGCACGTTGAATTCGAGGGCCTGCCGGCGCGCATCTGCTGGCTGGGCTACGGCGAGCGCCACCGGGCGGGGCTGCTGTTCAACCAGCTGGTGGCCGAGGGCAAGGTCTCGGCGCCGATCGTGATCGGGCGCGACCACCTGGACTCGGGTTCGGTGGCCTCCCCCTACCGGGAGACCGAGGCGATGGCCGACGGTTCGGACGCGGTCGCGGACTGGCCGCTGCTGAACGCGCTGAGCGCCGCCAGTTCCGGGGCCACCTGGGTTTCGATCCACCACGGCGGCGGGGTGGGGATGGGCCGCTCGATCCACGCCGGGCAGGTTTCGGTGGCCGATGGCACCGAGCTGGCCGCCGCGAAGCTGACGGCGCTGCTGACCAACGACCCGGCCATGGGCGTGATCCGCCACGTGGATGCCGGGTACGACCGGGCCCGGCAGGTCGCCGCCGAACGCGGGGTGCGCATCCCCATGCCCTAACCGCCCAACCCAGCCAACCCCCGGTCCACCGGCCCGCCAGCTGCCGGTTGACGCGGGGGTTTGCTGAATCCTCCATGGGAGCGCTGGAGTGCCGGGCACCTGATGTTGCACACTGGTGCCACGTTGCAGGACGCGAACATGAGGTGATCAGGTGCTCCCAGAGGGCGTGCAGACCGTGGTTTTGAACCCCGCCGCACCGGCGGATCCGTTGGACTGGGAGCCGGCCGGGCAACTGCTCACCGCGGCCGAACACTGCCAGGGCCACCCCGAACCGCTGCTGCGGGTGCTCAGTGCGCACCCCGGCATCCCGCCGGTGCCCGGCACCGGAAACACGGCCGGGCTGTGGCAATGGCTGGCCACCCTCGCCGCCATTGACCTGGCCGCCGCCCGCACCCTCGAACCCCACCTGGACGCGGCCGCCATCCTGCGCCAGGCCGGGCACGAGTGGGCTGCGGGCAGCACCTGGGGCGTCTACGCGGCCGAGGCACCCCACCAGCTGCTCACCGCCGAACAGGACGGCGAGGGCACCTGGCAACTGAACGGCACCAAGCCCTGGTGCTCCCTGGCCGGGAACCTGAGCCGGGCCATCGTCAGCGCCCACACCGCGCAGGGCCGGCGGATCTTTGCCGTGCAGCTAAGCGATGCGGGCGTCGAGGTGCAGCAGGGCACCTGGCACAGCCGCGGGCTGGCCCACATCCCCAGCGGCAGCGTGCACTTCACCGCCGTGCCGGCCCAGCCCATCGGCGCCGCCGGGTGGTACCTGGACCGTCCGGGCTTCGCCGTCGGCGCGGTCGGGGTGGCCGCCTGCTGGTTTGGCGGGGCGGTGGGCCTGTACCGGACGCTGTTCGCCTCCGCCCAGCGCCGCGAACCGGACCAGCTGGCCCTGTCCTGGCTCGGCGAGGGGCACCGGCTGCTGCACGGTGCCGGGCTGGCGCTCGCCAACGCGGCCGGGCGCGCCGATGCCCAACGGCTGGACTGGGCGGACGCCCTGACCGTGCGCGGCCACGTCGCCGCCGTCTGCCAGCGGCTGCTGGCCATGGTCCCCGAGGCCACCGGCCCCGGCCCCCTGGTCGGGGATGACGCGCACGCCCGCCGGGTCGCGGACCTGGGCATCTACCTGCGCCAGCACCATGGGGCCCGGGATGACGCCGCCCTGGGCGGCAAAGTGCTGCAGGCCGGTGGGCCATGGTGAGCTTCGACCACCGGGATGCCGGAACCCCCGCCAGCTCCTGGCGGGCGGCCGGCCGGCAGCGGCTGGGGGAACTGGAAGAGCAGGCCCTGCCCGGCGCCGGCGGCACCCTGGTGGTGCTGGCCGCGCACCCGGATGATGAGACCCTGGGCGCCGGCGGGTTGATCCAGCAGTGCCTGGCCCGCGGCGCCGCGGTGCACGTGCTGGTGTGCAGCGCCGGAGAAGCCTCCCACCCTGACTCCCCCACCCACCGCCCCAAACAGCTGGCCGCCATCCGCCGCCGGGAAATCGCCGACGCACTGCGCCAGCTGGATGCCACGGCCACCACGCACGGCACGTTGACCTGGGACGTGTTGGGGCTGCCCGATGGCCAGCTGGCAGGGCACACCAAGGCCATCACCGACGCCCTGGAGCTGGCGCTGGCCGGCCCCGCCACGGTGCTGGCCTCCACCTACCGCGGCGACGGGCACATCGACCATGAGACCCTGGGCCGCCTGGCCGCCGAGACCGCCAGCCGCCACGGGCTGGCGCTGCTGGAGTTCCCGCTCTGGTACTGGCACTGGGCCGAACCAGACCAGGACTCCCGGTGGCGCCACTGGCGCCGCCTACAGCTGAGCGAAGCGCAGCAGCAGGCCAAGGCCGCGGCCATGGCCGCCCACCGCTCCCAAGTGGCCCCGCTGTCCGACCAGCCCGGGGACGAGGTGCTGCTCAGCGCCGCGTTCAGCGCCCACTTCGGCAACGGGACCGAGGTCCTGCGCTACACCCCCGCCAACACGCACTCGGGCAGCGACGCCTCACAGGTCTTCGAACAGCTCTACCAGCAGCGCGAAGACCCATGGGACTACCGCACCAGCGACTATGAACGGCGCAAGCGCCAGGTGCTGCTGGCCAGCCTGGCCCGGGACAGCTACCGCCAGGCCCTGGAAGTCGGGTGCTCCATCGGGGAGCTGTCCGCAGCGCTCGCCGAACGCAGTCAATGGTTCCTGGGCCTGGATGCCAGCGCCACCGCGGTCACCACGGCCCGTGACCGGCTGGCCCACCTGCCCCACGCCCAGGTGCGTGAGGCGACCGTACCGCAGCAGTGGCCGACGGAGCAGGACGGCTGGGACCTGGTGGTCATCAGCGAAACCGGCTACTTCCTGGCCGCCGATGAACTGGCCGAACTGCTCACCCGCTGTGACCAGCAGATGGCGCCCGACGGGGAACTGGTGCTCTGCCACTGGCTGCACCCGATCCAGGGCTGGACGCTGGACGGGGAAACGGTGCACGCCATGGCCCGGGAACTGCAAGGCTGGCATCCGGTGGTCGAACACCGCGAACCGGACTTCCTGCTGGAGATCTACCGGCGGAAGGGTGGAACCGATGAATGAGCCGCTGCGGGCACTGGCCATCGTGATCCCGGTGCACAACGAAGAAGAACACCTACCCGCCTGCCTGGCCCACCTGGCGGCCGCCATGGACCGCTTCACCCAGTGCGCGCCGCAGGTGGAACTGCATGCGGTGCTCGTGCTGGACCGCTGCACCGACCTCTCCGGTCAGCTGGCGCGGGACCGGGTGCGCGCCGATGCCCGCTTCCACGCGCTGCCCGGGAACTTTGGCAGCGTCGGGGCCAGCCGCGCGGCCGGGGTCCAACGGGCCCTGGAACTAAGCGGCGCCTCCCCGGCGGCTACCTGGGTGGCGTGCAGCGACGCCGACAGCCGGGTGCCGGTCAATTGGCTGACGGTGCTGCTGCTGGCCGCGGCCCGGGGCGCGGACGCGGTGCTGGGCACCGTGCAACCCGATGAGAAGGAATTGGAACCCCACCGGTACCGGCAGTGGCGGCAGCACTACCGGCCCGAACCCGGTCACGGGCATGTGCACGGGGCAAACCTGGCGTTCAACGCCGCCCACTACCTGCGCGCCGGCGGGTTTGAACCGGTCACGGCGCATGAGGATGTGGGCCTGGTGCGCCGGCTGCGGGCGGGCGGTGCCCGGCTGCAGGCCACTGCCCAGATCCCGGTGCTCACCTCCGGCCGGCTGACCGGTCGCCTGCAGGGCGGGTTCGCGGACTATCTGGCGGGCCTGGAATCACGCGCGCTGCTGCTGGGGCGCTAAGGCCCCGCGGCCGGCCCTGGTGCGGGTGACAACTTGCGCAGACGGCAAGCGGCACGCCCCACAAGGGGACGTGCCGCGAAAAACTGGCCGCCGGCCAGAACCGGAAAACCGGTCCGGGTTATGGCTTGCGGTTTTCGGCGCTGATGAACCAGGCCTGCTGTTCCAGCTGCGCAATGTAGTCATGCAGGATGTCAGCCGAGGTTGGGTCGGCCTCATCAACTGCGTCATGCACCCGGCGCATGACACCCACCGTGGTCTGCACGGCGTCGACCATCAGGTCCACGGCCTTGGTGGTCAGGATCTCGCCGTTCGTGGGCTGCTCCAGCTCGGTGTACTTCGACACGGTGCCCACCAGCCCATCCGGGGTGGCGTGCATGGCGCGCATGCGCTCGGCGATTTCATCCGAACCCTTGCGGGCGATGTCCACGACCTCGTCCAGGTTCAGGTGCAGGTCGCGGAAGTTCGGGCCCACAATGTTCCAGTGCGCCTGCTTGCCCACAAGCTGCAAGTCGATCAGGTTCACCAGGACCGACTGCAGGGCATCACGCAGCTCCTCGGTGGCGACGAAACCGTTCTCGGCGTTTTCCCGCTTGGTCTTCCCTGCTGGTGTCTTCTTTACGGAATCAGACAAGGTTTGCTCCCCCTTCAGGTGGTCACTTCAACTTGCTTTCCAACAACCCTTGGCGGTTACGGCCAAGGGCCCTAATTTGAACTCTAGCCCTCCGCGCCCAGGATGTGTACCTCGGCCCCGTTCTTTCACCTGCTTCCAAGGTTTTACCCGGTTGTTCACCTCCTCCACCACTTCGCAAGCCGCGCGTTCCTGCGGAAGCAGGCCGGGAAGGGCCTGCTGGGAACGCCTTTGGCCAATACTGGCAATCCCCATGGAATGCGCTTTTGGGTGCGGGTTGGCCCCGGGGCGGGCAGTATCGTGGCTAGTCCAATCGATTCCGGCACCAGGGTCGGCAGCCCGCCGCCGCTGGATCGCCGCAGAACGAAGGAGGGACACAATGTTCGGACACCGACATCCCACCGAGCCACCGGTCACCCCGCATGACCCGACCGGGCCCATGGAACCGCCCAGCGACCCCACGGCCCCACCGGAACCGCACACCGACCCGACCGGGCCGACCCAGCCGCCGCTGGATCCCACTGCCCCGCCACCGCCGCCGGAACCGGAAACCCTGCCGGAACGCTAGAATCAGGCCAACGCCGGATCTGCCCGCCGGGCGCACACCAGCCCGGCGCGGACGCTGAATCAACCACACGGAATCAGGAGGACGGCTCATGCAGAACACCTCGAACAACCAGGACAAGACCAACGAGCAGGACGCCAAGCTGAAGGACCACGTCTCGGACCCCAAGCTCTCCGATGACACCGGTCACGATTGGACCGATGAGGGCGGCGCCACCCACCAGGGCGCGGCGACCGCAACCCCGGCGCACGACGACGAATCGTAGGCCCCGAAAAACCCACGACTACCGCCTCCACCCGCCCACGGGTGTGACCGGCAGATGGTCGGCGCGGCTGGCACCAGGACACTGGTGCCAGCCGCTTTTTCGTCTGCGGCCCGCTACCTGCGTGAAGATCGCCTGTCGCAAAACTGCGACAACCCTGAAACAGCGGTGCGACCTGCCCAGGACCGAAACCCCATAGGCTCAAGGGTAGAAAGATTGATTTTGGCGGGATCCCTGCCTTGACGATAAGGAGTCGTTCACCGTGGAAAAGAAGACAATGCATAGCGCGGGACTCTCGCTGGCGGTCCTCCTGCTCGCCTCCGCCGGGTTGAGCGGTTGTGTGAGCGTGCAACCGGAAAACGGCACCGAAACCTCCAGCGGACCGATCACCAGCCCCGCGGCCCCGGAGCAGGACACCCAGTCCCCCACCGCGCAGCCGAGCCCCAGCTCCTCCGCCCCGGCGGCCACCTCCTCCAGCCCCGCCGCGAAGGGCGCCCAGGAGGCGAGCTTCTCGGAAATCTTCAAGAGCATCAATTCCAACGCCGCCAAGAAGCTGGAGTGCCTGGATGAGGACCATGGCCGGAACGACGCCGATGACCTGTACATCAAGGACAAGAACACGGTCATCAGCATCACCGGCGACTGTGACGACGTGGTGATCAGCGGGGACAACCTGGTGATTGCCGCCACCGAGATTGATGACCTGATCGTGCGCGGGAACAACAACGTCATCGCCGTGCAGGACTTGGACAACGTGGAGGTCAGCGGTTCGGGCAACCACGTGGGCTGGGATCCGGCCTATGAGGATGACCCGGATGTGGAGAACCACGGGTCCAAGAACGTGCTGCGCCACGACGCGGTGGGCAGCGCCGAACTGGATCTCTAGGCCGCAAGCTCAATAGGCTGGGATCCTGTCCACCACCCGCCCACCGGTAAGGAAACTTCGCCCATGACCGCTAGCGACGGCGCCTCGGTCCTGCTCGTCGATGACGAGCAGGACATTTTGGCCACCCTGGGCGGCTACCTGCGCCGCAGCGGACTGGAGGTGCATACCGCCGGCAACGGCGCCGAGGCACTGCAGCTGCTGGAGAGCCAACCGGTGTCGGTCATCGTCTCGGATGTGATGATGCCCTACCTGGATGGCAGGGCGCTGCTGCGCACCCTGCGTGAACGCGAGGACTGGACTCCGGTGATCCTCTTGACCGTGGTCGGGGAGGCCGACGAACGTTCGGCGGCGCTGGACGAGGGAGCCGATGACTACCTGAACAAGCCCTTCGCCCCGCAGGAGCTGCTCTCCAGGATCCGGGCGGTGCTGCGCCGCCTGCAGTCCGCCACCCAGTCGCTGGGCAACGCCCAGGTGCTGGTGGCCGAACACGCCGGGGGCACCCTGAAATTGGACCGATCCGCCCGCCGGGTATGGAATTCTGGCTCCGAGGTCACTTTGACCCCCAAGGCGCTGACGCTGCTGGAATACCTGATGAGCCGGCCCGACGAGGTACACAGCCGTGAACGGCTGCTCGAAACCCTGTGGGGCTTTGAATTCGCGGTCTCCACCCGTGCGGTGGACCACCGGATCGCCGAAATCCGCCGCTCCTTTGGTGATGACGCCGCGGCCCCCACCCTGATTGAAACGGTGCCCGGCCATGGGTACCGCCTGGCCGCGCAGGTGCGCCGTGGCTAGGGTACGGACCACCACCGACACCGGCCGCCGTGCCGCCGACGGGGCCCAGCGCGCACTGTTGTTCGCGTTGTTCAGCATCCCGGTGCTCGCCCTGGCGGCCGCGATCCTGCTGTTCTTCTTGGCCGGCGGATTGGACCTGTCCATCCTCATGCCGCTGTGGCTGGTGCCGCTGGTCCTTGGGGCCGCGGCCTTCACCGGCTGCGCCCTGGTGCTGCGCCAGCGCCGCAGCACCGAACGGCAGATCCAGGACCTGCGGGCCAAGATCACCTCCGAGGGCGACCAGGCCCGACGGCGGCTGCTGCGGCGGCTGGATCACGAGCTGAAAAATCCGCTGACCGTGTTGCAGGCGGTGATCAGCGGCAGTGAGGACCAGCTGCCCGATGCGGCCAGTTGGGGCAGCGTTGCCACCCAAACCCGGCGGCTTTCCCGGCTGGTTGGGGACCTGCGCGGGCTGGCCGAGCTGGAGGTCGCCCAGCTTGAACGCGTTCAGGTGGACGTGGAACAGCTGCTGCGTGACGTGCTGGATGACACGGCCGAAGGACCCCAGGGCCGGGACGCCGAACAACGCCGGATCTCCCTGCACCTGCCCAAGGCTCCATGGCCGCTGCCGGCAATTCAGGGCGACCCGGACCTGCTGCGCCTGAGCCTGCACAACCTGTTGAGCAACGCCATCAAGTACTCATCGGCCGGGGACAGCATCGAGATCACCGCCCAGGAACTGGACGGCTCGCTCATCATTGACATTGCCGACACCGGTCGCGGGATCCCGGAGGAGGAACAGGACCTGGTGCTGGAGGAGCTGGCCCGCGCCTCCAACGCCCGGGACATGCCCGGCTCCGGGATCGGTCTGGCGCTGGTGCGGGTCATCGTGGCCCGCCACGGCGGCACACTGATCCTGCGTTCGCGTGACGGGCACGGCACATCGGTCTCCATGCGCCTGCCGCTGCACCCGCCGGCCGCGGCCTAGCAGTTCTCGGCGCTCCCGCCTGCCTGGTCCAGCTGCTCGCGCCGGTGCGCGAACCGCAGCTGCACCCTGTCCGGCTGCCCCTGGGCCGGTGTTGCCGCGAGCCGGGCCTGCCCGCCGATGGGCAGGGTGAACATGGGACTGGTGTGCCCGAAGTCCAGGTTCGCGACCACCGGCACCGAGTCAAGCAGCGGATGCTTGTCCACCACTTGTTGGAGCATTGAACGGGTGACGACCGAATCCTGCTGGAAGCGGCCGATTCCAAGACCGGTGATGCCGGCGGCGTCGGGGCGCTGCAGCAGCGCGGCGAGGTTGCGGGCGAATTCATGGATGTCCCCGGCCGCGTCGTCCTCCAGGAACAGCATGGCGCCCTCCAGCCGGGGCATCAACCCGGTGCCCTGCAGCAGGTTGAGCGTGCACAGATTCCCGCCGATGACCCGTCCGGTGCCCGCTCCCTCGCGCAAGACCCACGGTCCGTCGGTGGGCAGCGTCTGCCGCCCATCCTGGTTCATGAACCACAAGTCATCGGTGTAGGCCGTGGCCGGCTCAATGCTCCATGCCTGGCCGGAGGTGGCGGCGGTGAACCACTGGCCAGTGGGTTCAAAATGGTCGCGCATGCCAAACATGGACCAGTGCGGGCCAACATAGGTGATCATCCCGGTGCGTGCATGGATCGCGTTGGCCAGCACGGTGAAGTCCGAGTAGCCGCAAAACACCTTCGGGTTGGCGGCAATCAGGTCCCAATCCAGGTACGGCAGCAGCTCGTTGGCGTTAAACCCGCCGATCACGCTCATGATCCCGTCCACCGCCGGATCAGCGAACGCCGCGTGCAGGTCCTCCAGGCGCGAGGTGATCGACGAGCTGTCGAAGTCGTCGCGCTCATCCACATGCCGTCCGAAGGAAAGCTTGATCCCCAGGGCCGCGAAACGCTCGTTGATCCAGCGCGTGTTGTCATGTTCCATGACATAGCTGCGCGAGCAGGAGGGGGCAACCACCCGCACCTGAGCGCCGGGGCGCAGCCGGGCGGGAACGGTGACGTGCTTATCAGTCCAAGTCATCGTCCCAGCCTACCGGCCGCACGGCCGCGGCGTGAGCTGGGTCTCAGGGGTGCCGGGCCGCGGTATTGCCCGTTAGCCGCGTTTGTCCTGCTCCACCAGGGCCAGGGCCTCGGGGGTGAACACCTGGTACCCGTATTGGCGGTGGTAGCCGTGGATTTCCCTGGTGTCCAACGCGTCCATGTAGTCCAGGATGGGCAGGCTGATCACCTGGCCGGGCACCAGCACCGGGAAGCCCGGCGGGTAGGGGGTGACGAACGCGGCCGACACCACCTCCTGGCCCGCCGCGATGCGCTCGCGGATGGCCGGGGAATGGTGGAACGTCGTGGCCGGGTCGTCGTAGGTCAGGTAGTAGGCCCGGCGCATGTCCCCGCTCTGCGCTCCCCCGTCAAAGGCCGGGGCAAAATGGCTGAAGTCCGGCAGCGGCACCTGCGGCTGGGCGGTGGGCTGGGCCGGGTAGGCGTCCCGCCCGTCCAGCCGGCGCTGGCGTTCCAGTTCGTTGGCGATCTTGATCAGCACCTCGATCAGGTAGGCGACGGCGCTGCGGTTGGTGCCGATGTTGGTCATCAGCAGCACGCTGGTGCGGCTGGTCTTGTTCACCTGGATGGCGTGCCCGTCCATCAGGTAACTGTGCTTGAACGTGTCCCCGTCCACCCCGGTGCGGCTGATGTCCAGGGTCAGCCGGCTGGGGTCAACCACGAACTCGTCGGTGTCCCAGGCCTGGTCCCAGGCCGCCAGCCCGTCGCGCACCGGGTTGGTATTGCGCGAGGTGCGGAACCGCTCGGGAATCAGATCGCTGCTGTCCAGCACCCGGAAGTACTTGCGCAGCAGGTCGTGGCGGGCAATGGCCTTGGAGATGGACAGGGCCAGGTCGACCTGCCGCTGCACCAGCGCATAGCCTTCCAGCTCCACCTGGCGGCGGCCAATGTCCAGGGAGGCCAGGATCTGGTAGTTCGGCGAGGTGGAGGTGTGCGTCATGTACGCCTCGCGGAAGGAGTTGGCGTTGCGGCTGGCGAAGTCCTGGTCATGCACGTGGATCATCGAGCCCTGGCGCAGCGAGGTCAGGGTCTTGTGGGTGGACTGGGTGGCGTAGATCCGCAGCCGGGTGGCCTGCGGGTCCGGGATGAGCCGGGCGTTCAGCCAGGCCTCGTCATTGGCCGGGTCCTCATGCGTGCCCGGTTCGGGCAGCTGCCCAACCTGTTCTTCGTACCGACGGCGGTGCTGCGCGGTGGACAGGTCCGCCTCCAGGCCGCGGGCCGCGGCCATGGCGGTGCGTTTGCGGTAGATCGGGTGGAATCCGGCAAACGCGTACCAGGCCTCATCCCAAAGGAAGACCAGGTCGGGTTTGATGGCCAGGCATTCCTCCATGACCCGGCGCGGGTCGTAGATGATCCCGTCAAAGGTGCAGTTGGTCAGGGTGATCATCTTGACCTTGTGCAGCTTCCCGGCCCGCCGCAGTTCCAGCAGCGCCTTCTTGATCTCCCGCAGCGGCACCGCCCCGTAGATCGCGTGCTCCTGCAGCGGGTAGGCCTCCAGGTACTTCACGTGCGCGCCGGCCAACACCAGGGAGTAGTGGTGGGATTTGTGGCAGTTGCGGTCCACCAGCACGATGTCTCCGGGAGCCAGAATCGATTGGTGCACGATCTTGTTGGCCGTTGAGGTGCCATTGGTGACGAAGTAGGTGCGGTGCGAACCAAACGCCCGGGCCGCCAGTTCGTGGGCCTCCCGGATCGAACCGTGCGGGTCCAGCAGCGAATCCAGACCACCGGAGGTGGCCGAGGTCTCGGCCAGCAGCAGGTTGATCCCGTAGAAGTCGACCAGGTCCCGGGCCCAGGGGGAGTTTTGCACCGATCCGGCGCGGGAGATGGGCATGGCGTGGAAAACGCCTCCCGGGCGGCGGGCGTGGCGCTGCAGCGCGTTGAAGAACGGGGTCTCGTAGCGGGAGAGGATTTCGCCAATGATCGACAGGTGCAGATCCATCCCGTCGTTGCGGGAGAAGATGCGGCGGAACCTGCCGGTCAGTTCCCGGGCCAGGGATTCCAGGGCCACCCCGGCCACCAGGTAGACCGCCACCTCCGGGCGCAGCCGCTCCACCAGGCGTTCCAGGTCCAGCAGCAGGTCAACCTGCTTGCCGCTGGAGAACATCCCGCCCATCTGCGCGCTGATGTAGCCGTGCAGGGCGGTGCTCAGCTTCTGCCGGGTGTGCAGCTCAAAGCGCGGGGTGAGCACGCAGGTTTGAATGGTCGGATTGATCATGAGTGCCACCAGCGCATCCTCCACGCTGGGCACCACCACCAGGTTGTAGGTGAACTCGTCGCTGCTGCGCCGCTGGTCAAGCATTTCCTGCTTGAAGCCCTCGATTTCCTCGACCCGCCCGTTGTCGACCATCAGCACCTCGACCACCGGGGTGAAGCGTGCGGTCGGTTCGTTTTCCTCATCCTCGGCGTGCAGGGTGTCCGGCTCAATGTACTGGGTTTGGGAGCGGAAAGTCTGGTTGACCAGGTATACCTTCTCCATGGCCCGGTCGTAGTCATCGGCTTCCAGCGCCGCGACCATCTCATTGAAGTAGCTGATGCCCGGGGTCGCCCAATACGGTTCAATGGCAGCGATCAGCCCGATCAGCTTGCCCGCCTCCTGCACCAGCGTTTCGGGTTCCCCCGAGCCGTTGCCCACGACCCGCACCAGCTCGCTGAGAATGTAGCCCAGATGCTCCCAGGCGTCCTTGCGCCGGCGCCAGGCGCTTTCAGGGGTCCCCGTTGCGTTGACGGCTGGCTTGGCTAACCCGGTATCCACGGTGCTGGTCTTTCTCTCGTCCTAGTGCTGCACGAACCCTTGTGCCGGGAAGCCTAGCGGTCTTTGGTGACTGCCGTGTTTCACAGTTTTAACGGTCCGTTAAGGACGGCGCATGACATCGGTGCCTTCGGCATGATCTTCATTGACCGTCCGGTGTAGGCAGACTATGCCAAGTTTGCTTTTGTTGCCCCGTTGAGGCGCAAAGTTACCAGCGAACGTGTCGCCAGGGGTTGCAGCGCCCGTAACACGAAGGATCCACGCCCAACCGCGCTAAAGGGCGCAGGCGGGGGAACCGCGTCCAAGCGCGGTTCCCCCGCCCACATGGTGCCCGGCGGGTTCTGTCCGGCTTCGGGGGTGCCGGACAGGACCCGTTGCTGGTTTCCTAGCGTTTCAGCAGCCCCAGCTTCACATTCTTGGGCCGCTGCATCTCCCCGTGCTGGGCGCCGAGCACAATCACGGTGGCCGCGAAACCGGGGATCACCCACTGCAGCTGGCGCAGCTGCTTTTGGGCCTTGGCCAGTTCATCGGAGCTTCCGGCGCGGGGTTCGGTGGCGCCCTTCGCCCCCTCCTCGGCCAGCTGATCCACCTTCTTGCCCAGTACCGCGGCATAGAACGTCACCGCGGCTCCGGCCAGGGTCACTCCGGTCTTGATCCACGTCCAGGCCATCACCCCGTCCTGGGTGGCATACCGGCCCTTGTTTTCCCACAGGATCGGGCCCAGGGAGGCCAGGTGGGCGGCAAACGCACCGGTCTGCACCGGCGCCCATTTCTTCCATCCCAGGCTTGAGAGCCGGGTTCGTTCGGTTGCGTCCTTGGCTTCGGACGTCGCTCCGTTCAGGCCCACGGCACCCATCAGCGAACCGCCGAACCAGGCGGCGGCCGTCAGGTCATGGACCGAGCGCGCAAAGAGATTTCCGGACATGAGTACATACCTTTCCTGAAAGTTGTCTCCCGGCCAGTTTCCCCAGCAGCCCGGGGTGGTGTTCATCGGCCGCGGTTGAACATCTCCACGGTGCCGGGGGCGCCGCCGAGAGGTAAAGACCAACCCGGAAACTGCCAGCTAAGCCAAGGAAGACACCGAAGATCCCCCGGTGCGAAAGTCCGGGATCCCGGACAACGACTTCGAGGGCGCCAGCCATGGCCCCCACCGGTGGCCAATGATGGAAGGTAAGTCCCATTGGCTCTCGTCCCGCGGAAGTGAAGTATGGAAGCAAATCTCGAAAACAGTGCAGTGACCCTGAACCTCGGCGGGACCACCGCCGAGGACGTGATCGCCGTGGCACGGCAGCAGGCCCCGGTGATGATCGCCGATGCGGTGCTCGCCGAGTTGGGGCGGGTACGCACCCACATCGAGCAGATGGCCGCCAGCGACACCCCGGTCTACGGCGTCTCCACCGGCTTCGGTGCCCTGGCCACCCGCCACATCCCCCAGGCCGACCGGGCCAAGCTGCAGCGCTCGCTGATCCGTTCGCACGCCGCCGGCATGGGTGAGCCGGTGGAACGCGAAGTGGTGCGGGCCCTGATGTTCCTGCGCGCCAAGACCCTGGCGACCGGCCGCACCGGCGTGCGCCCGGTAGTGCTGCAGACCATGGTGGAGGTGCTCAACGCCGGGATCACCCCGGTGGTGCGCGAATTCGGTTCGCTGGGCTGCTCCGGTGACCTGGCGCCGCTGGCGCACTGCGCCCTGGTGCTCATGGGTGAGGGTGAGGCGGTGGACCGCGAGGGCGTGCTGCGCCCGGTGCCGCAGCTGCTGGCCGAGGCCGGCATTGAACCGCTGGTGCTGGAGGAAAAGGAGGGCCTGGCCCTGATCAACGGCACCGACGGGATGCTGGGGATGCTGCTTTTGGCGCTGGCGGACCTGGGCGAGCTGGTGGACATCGCGGATTTGAGCGCGGCCATGAGCGTGGAGGCCCAGCTGGGCACCGACCAGGTGTTCCGGGCCGATCTGCACGAGGCGCTGCGCCCGCATCCCGGGCAGGCGACCAGCGCCGCGAACATGTTCGACGCCCTGGCCGGCTCCCCGATCGTGGCCTCCCACCGCGAAGGGGACGGGCGGGTGCAGGACGCCTATTCGCTGCGCTGCTCCCCGCAGGTCACCGGCGCCACCCGGGACACCATGGACCACGCCGCCACCGTCGCCCGGCGCGAACTGGCCGCGGCCATCGACAACCCGGTGGTGCTGCCCGACGGCCGGATCAGCTCCAACGGCAACTTCCACGGTGCCCCGGTCGCCTACGTGCTGGACTTCCTGGCCATTGCCGTCGCCGATTTGGGGTCCATCGCCGAACGGCGCACCGACCGGATGCTGGATCCGGCCCGTTCCCGGGATCTTCCCGCGTTCCTGGCCGATGATCCGGGAGTGGATTCGGGGATGATGATCGCCCAGTACACCCAGGCCGGTTTGGTGGCCGAAAACAAGCGCCTGGCCGTGCCGGCCAGCGCGGACTCGATTCCCAGCTCGGCGATGCAGGAGGATCATGTGTCCCTGGGGTGGCATGCCGCCCGCAAGCTGCGCAAGTCCGTGGAGAACCTGCGCCGCATCCTGTCGATCGAGCTGGTGGTGGCCGGGCGCGCCCTGGACCTGCGCCGGCCGTTGCAGCCCTCCCCGGTGACCGGCGCGGTGCTGGGGCTGCTGCGCAGCAAGGTGCAGGGCCCGGGTCCGGACCGGTTCCTCTCCGCCGATTTGGAGGCCGCCTACCAGCTGCTGGCCGACGGGCAGGTGCACCGCGTGCTGCGCGAGGCGCTGGCCGGGGGCCGTTAACCCCCCGCCCCGGGCAGGGTGAGCAGTACCGCAGCCTGCCCGGGGTGGAAAGGGCGTAAACTTGGTGAGCAAGAATTCGCTCTGCCTGCAGGAAAGAACCAGCTGATGCAACGCACCATGTTCAAGTCCAAGATCCACCGCGCCACCGTGACCCAGGCGGATCTGCACTACGTCGGGTCGGTCACCATTGACCAGGACCTGCTGGACGCCTCCGACATCCTGCCCGGGGAGCTGGTGAGCATCGTGGATGTGACCAACGGGGCCCGCCTGGAGACCTACACGATCGCCGGCGAGCGCGGCAGCGGCGTGGTGGGCATCAACGGGGCCGCGGCCCACCTGGTGCACCCCGGTGACCTGGTCATCATCATCAGCTACGCGCAGATGGAAGATGCCCAGGCCCGCGCCTACACCCCGGCGGTGGTGCACGTGGATGAGCACAACCGGATGATCCACTTGGGTGATGACCCGGCGGTGGCGGTCGCCGACGGTGTGCAGACTCCCCCGTTCGCCCAGGTCACCGGCAATTAGTCGAGCCTGCTAGCCGGCGTCCGGCTTCGTCCCGGGCCGGTCCTGGTCGGGGAACCGGGCGGCCAGGTAGGTTCCGGTGCGGCTGGCCGGGTTGGCCGCCACCTGTTGCGGGGTCCCCGCTGCGATGATCCGTCCCCCGGCGTCCCCGCCGGCAGGGCCCAGATCGATTACCCAGTCCGCTGCCGCGACCACGTCCAGGTGGTGTTCGACCACCACCACGGTGTTGCCCTGCTCCACCAGCCGGTGCAGCTGCGCCACCAGCAGCTGCACGTCGGCCGGGTGCAGACCCGTGGTCGGCTCATCAAGCAGATACAGGGTGTGCCCGCGCCGGGCGCGTTGCAGCTCGGTGGCCAGTTTGATGCGCTGGGCTTCCCCGCCGGAGAGTTCGGTGGCCGGCTGCCCCAGGCTGAGGTACCCCAGCCCCACTTCCTGCAGGGTTGCCAGCGCCCGGGCGGCGGCCGGGATTTGGTGCAGGAATTCGGCGGCCTCGTCCACGCTCATCGCCAGCACTTCGGCAATGTTCTTCGGCTGCGCGCCGTCCGTCGGCTGGTAGGTCACCTCCAGGGTCTGCGGGTTGTACCGGGCCCCGTGGCAGGTGGGGCACGGTCCGTAGGTGCCGGGCAGGAAGAGCAGCTCGATTTCCAGGTAGCCCTCCCCCTGGCAGGTTTCGCAGCGCCCGCCGGCCACGTTGAAGGAGAACCGGCCGGCTCCGTAGCCGCGTTCCCGCGCCAGCTGGGTGTCGGCGAACGTCTTGCGCACCGCCTCGAACAGGCCGGTGTAGGTGGCCAGGTTGGAGCGCGGGGTGCGCCCAATAGGTTTTTGATCCATGACCACGCAGCGGTTCAGGGCCTCGGCGCCCAGCACCCGACCGACCTGTGCGGTGGCTTCCTCGGAAGGCTCGGCGTTCGTTGGGCTGGCGGGGGCGGTGCGCAGCTGGCCCTGCACGGATTGGGACAGGGCGTGGGAGACCAGGGAGGACTTGCCCGAACCGGACACCCCGGTCACCGCGGTGAAGACCCCCAACGGGAAATGGGCCTGCAGATCCACCAGGTTGTGCAGGTTCACCCCCTGCAGTTCCAGCCAGCCGCTGGCCAGCCTTATCTGGTGGTCGGGGGCCGGGGGCGGGGTCAGGAAGCGGCGGGTCACCGAGGACTGAACTCCCTGCAGCCCGGGCACCGGGCCACTGTAGAGGACTTGTCCCCCGTTGCGTCCGGCCCGCGGGCCGACATCCACGATCCAGTCGGCGGCGGCGACCACATCCATGTTGTGCTCCACCACGAACACCGAGTTTCCGGCCTCCTTCAGCGAACCGAGCACCTGGATCAGCGGCTGCGCGTCGGCCGGGTGCAGTCCCGCGGAGGGTTCATCCAGCACGTAGATCACCCCGAACAGGCCCGAGCGCAACTGGGTGGCGATGCGCAGGCGCTGCATCTCCCCCGGGGAAAGGGTGGGGGTGGCCCGGTTCAGGCTCAGGTAGCCCAACCCCAGGTCCAGCAGCACCTGGATGCGGGCGCGCAGGTCCGTGCCGATGGTCTGGGCGACCTGCTGCTCGGCGGCGGTGGCCTGCTGCTGGGGTTGATAGGTATCAAGCAGTTCGGCCAGCTCGGTGAGCGAGGCCGCGTTGAACTCGGCAATGGTGCGCTCTGCGAAGCGCACCGCGAGGGACTCCTGGCGGAATCCGGTGCCCCCGCACAGCGGGCAGGGCCCGGTCTTCAGGAAGCGCAGGGCCTTGGCCCGCATGGTTTCACTCTTGGACTCGGCCACCGTGTGCAGCACATAGCGTTTGGCGCTCCAGAACCGGCCCTTGTACGGCTTTTCGATGCGGTCCCGTTCCGGGGTCACCTCCACCACCGGCTGCTCGTCCGTGAACAGCAGCCAGTCCCGGTCCTTGCGGGCCAGCTGCCCGAAGGGCTTGTCCACGTCATAACCCAGGTGGCTGGCCACGTCGCGCAGGTTCTTGCCCTGCCAGGCCCCGGGCCAGGCGGCGATCGCGCCCTGCCGGATGCTCAGGGACGGGTCGGGCACCAGCAGCTCCTCGCTGACCGTGTGGGCCTGGCCCAGCCCGTGGCATTGCGGGCAGGCACCGACCGCGGTGTTCGGGGAGAACGCGTCCGAATCCAGGCGCGCCGCACCCGGCGGGTAGCTGCCGGCCCGGGAGAAGAGCATGCGCACCGAATTGGACAGGGTGGTCAGGGTGCCCACGCTGGAGCGGGAGCTGGAACCGGCGCGACGCTACTGCAGCGCCACCGCCGGGGGCAGACCTGAAATGTACTCGACCTTCGGGGTGTGGCCCTGGGAAATCAGCCGGCGAGCGTAGGGGGCCACGGATTCCAGGAAGCGGCGCTGGGCCTCGGCGAAGATGGTGCCAAACGCGAGCGAGGACTTGCCCGAACCGGAGACCCCGGTGAACGCCACGATCGCATCCCGCGGGATGCGCACCTCCACGTTCTGCAGGTTGTTCTCACTCGCCCCGCGCACGTGCACGAACCCGTCCTGCCCGGCCGTGGCGCCGGGCGCCGGCAGTCCGGGAGCGGGGTCGGTGCCCGGGGTGGGGTGAATGCTGTCGTGCTGCTGGTCCAAGGTCTTCACCTTCCCCACCCTAGGCGCAAGCGCCCGGGCCGCTCAATGAACTGGCTTACCCTTGTCCGTTGGCAGGAAACACGCTGGACGCCGCTCCGCCGGGCGGCGCGCTTGCGGTAGGCTTTCGACACTTGCACGCTGTGTTGTTGTCACGAGGAGTCCGGAATATGGGGAAACGGCGAAGCATGCCCGATGACAGTCCCGAGGCGCCGCACCGCCAGTGGAATGAGCTGTTGCAGGAGATGCGCGTCATGCAGACGGGCATCCAGATCCTGGCGGCGTTCCTGGTGGTTCTGCCCTTCCAGTCGCGCTTCGAGATCGTTGAGCCGCGCGAACAGGTGATCTATGCGGTGCTGCTGCTGGTCTCGGTGCTGCTGATCCTGCTGATGATCTTCCCGGTGGCGGTCCACCGCTACCTGTTCGGGCAGCGGGTGAAGGCCACCACCGTGCACCTGGGGCATATCGTGGTCAAGATCGTCGGGATCGGGGTGGGTCTGCTGATCTGCGGTTGTGTCTGGTTCGTGGTGCAGGTGCTGTTCGGCTGGCAGATCGGCTCGCTGGTCGGCGGTTCACTGATGCTGGTGACCATCTTCCTGCTGGTGATCCTGCCGCGTCTGGTCACCCCGCTGGACACCCTGCCGCAGCAGGACCGCTAGCCCAGCCGCCCCTTGTCGATGCGGCGCAGGCTGTAGTGCATCGGGGCATGGCGCACCGCCCGGGGCAGTACCCGGTTCGCGGTACGCAGCACCCGAACCACCGCGCCGTAGCGCCGACGCACCGTGGGGGTGAGCCGGTACCCGTAGAGTTCGCGCACCCGCGGCGGCAGCTGGGCAATGGTCGCATCCCGCACCAGCGGCAGCACCGCCCGAATCCACCAGGGGGCGTGGCGCCCGGTGAACAGCTCATCTGCTGGCTGGCGCACCTCCTCGGTGACCTGCAGCTGTCCCAGCATCTGCTGGAAGTAGCGTTCAAATTCCGCGCGGTCCGCCGGCCAGAAACCCTCGGGCATCTGCAGCGCGCTTCCCAGCGCCGCGTACTCGCGGTACAACGCCTCCTCATCGTTCGCTTCCAGGGCCGGCAGCGTCAGCCGGGCGGCGAGGGTTGCCGAATCGTAGAGGGTTGCCGCCACCCACGCCTGTAGCCGGGGGTCGCGGGCGGAGTAGGCCGGGGTCCCGTGCCGCGGATCACGCGGAGCATGCACCGGCCGGTGGGCGGCGTCCACGAAGTTCACCACGCGCTCGCGCTGCCGTTCGTTGCCGGCACCCAGTGCGTAGACGTAGGCAAGGGTATTGTGCAGCCGGGAGAGCGGGTCGGCGACAAAGTTCGAGTGGCGCACCACTGCGGTGCCGATGCGCGGTTCGGCCAGCTGCAGCAAGATGGCCCTCCCCGCCCCCAGCAGCAGGCTCGCCTCCGGGGCGATGCGACGCAGAAGGCCTTCTTGGGGCTGGCGTGAATCCATGGTGTCCAGAATAGGGCAGCGCCCTGCACGGCCGATGGGAAGGCGTCGGTGCGGCCACGCCTGGACCTGTCCACCAAGCTGGCACCAATCAGCATTGACTATGATGTAAGACGTGTCAGTCACCCAGCTTTCGGATAGCGCGCAGAACTACCTGAAGATCATTTTCAGCCTCAAGGAGTGGTCTGATGAGCCGGTCACGCCCACGGTGATTGCCGAACGGGCCGGAGTGAAGCTTTCCACTGTCTCCGGGGCTTTGGGCAAGCTGCGTCAGCAGGACCTGCTGGATCACGCCCCCTACGGAGAAGTCAGTCTCACCGAGACCGGGCGCGCCTACGCGGTGGCCATGGTCCGCCGCCACCGGCTGATCGAGACGTTCCTGGTGCAAATGCTCGGGTACCGCTGGGACCAGGTCCATGCGGAGGCCGAACACCTGGAGCACGCGGTCTCGGATTTCATGATCAGCCGGATCGACGAGCTGTTGGGCCACCCGACCCGGGACCCGCACGGGGACCCGATTCCCAGCGCCGACGGACTAATCGACATGCCCAACGCCCACCCCTTGGGGGAAACCGCCCCGGGCAGCGACGTGGTGGTTGAACGGATCTCGGATGCGGATTCGCAGCTGCTGCAGTACTTCTCCGACCACGGCATTGTGGTTGGCGCCCGGCTGCACGTCACCGGTGGGGATCCGTTCTCGGACACCATCGAGGTCAGCGCCGGGCCCGAGGCCAAGACCGTGGTCCTGGGCAGCCGGGCCTCCGGCGCCGTGTGGGTCTCCGCGGCTTAGGCGCGGGCCGTCAGTGCCTTGCGTCGCCGGGCCGCGCGCACGGATTTGGCGATCATCCCCTGCCTCGGGCTGAAGAGGTAGACCCCCAGGAAGATCAGGCCCTGGGCCAGCACCACCATGCCGCCGGTCGAGGCGTCCAGGTAGTAGCTGGCGTACACGCCCACCACCCCGGCTGAGGCGGCCAGCACCGGTGCGATCACCAGCATTCGTCCAAAGCGGTCGGTCAGCAGGTACGCGGTGGCGCCGGGAATGATCAGCATGGCCACCACCAGGATCACCCCTACCGCCTGCAGCGCGACCACCGAGGTCATGGCCAGCAGGCCAAGCAGAACCGCTCCCAGGATCCTGGGGTTCATGCCCAGCGCATGGGCGTGGATGGGGTCAAAGGCATAGAGCGTGAAGTCTTTGCGCTTGGTGATCAGCACCGCGAAGGTGACCGCCCCCAGGGCCAGCACCTGCCATAGGTCTGCCCGGGATACACCCAGCAGGTTGCCGAACAGGATGTGGTTCAAATCCAGGTGGCTGGGAGTCACGGAGATCAGCACCAGCCCGAACGCAAACAGGGTGGTGAACACGATCCCGATTGCCGCGTCCTCCTTCACCCGGCTGGTGTCGCGCAGTCCCCCGATCAGCGCCACCGCCAGCAGCCCGAACACCACCGCCCCCAGCGCGAACGGCGCCCCAAGGATGTAGGCGATCACCACCCCGGGCAGCACCGCATGGGAGACCGCATCCCCCATCAGCGACCAGCCGATCAGCACCAGCCAGCAGGAGAGCACCGCACACAGCACCGCGGCGATCACGGTCACGGCCAGGGCGCGCAGCATGAAGGTGTAGCCCAGCGGCTCGGAGAGCAGTTCGATCAGGTTCATTTTCCGCCTCGGTTCATCGGGTCCAGGCCAAAGGCCAGCGCCAGGTTCTCGGGTTGCAGCACGCTCTGCGGGCTGCCGTGCATCAAGACCCGGGTCATCAGCAACACGGCTTCATCGGCCAAGTTCGGCAGTGCATGCAGGTCATGGGTGGAGATCAGCACACTGCCGCCCTCCGCGGCGATCTCACGCAGCAGTTCGGTGATGGTCCCCTCACTGCGCTTGTCCACCCCCGCGAACGGCTCGTCCAGCAGCATGATGGTCGCCTCCTGGGCGATGCAGCGGGCCACGAAGGTGCGTTTCTTTTGACCCCCGGAGAGCTGGCCGATTTGCCGGTCCGCGTGCTTGGCCAGGCCCACGCGTTCCAGGGCAGTGTCAACGGCCCGGTGATCGGCCTTGCTGGGGCGGCGCAGGAAACCCATCCGCCCGTAGCGTCCGGTCATCACCACTTCACGCACGGAGATTGGAAAGTCCCAGTCCACCGCCTCGTTCTGCGGCACGTAACCGATGGCGGCCCGCTTGCGCGCCAATTGCGGATCCATTCCGTTGATCCGCACGGTGCCGGTGTCCGGGCGAATCAGGCCCATGATCGTCTTGAACAAGGTGGACTTGCCCGAGCCGTTCATGCCGATCAGCGCACACACGCTGCCGGGGTGAACCTGCAGGCTGGCTGAGTCCAGGGCCAGCACCGGCCCGTAGTGCACGGTGGCGTCACGCACATCGATTGCTGGTGTCATTTTCCGTTTCCATTCAGGGCCCGGGCGATCGCCCGGGTGTCGTGGGTGATCAGGTCCAGGTAAGTGGGTACCGGACCGTCGGGTTCGGAGAGCGAATCCACATAGAGCGCTCCCCCGTAGACGGCGTCGGTGGACTCAACGACCCGCTGCATCGCGGCATCGGAGACCGTGGATTCGCAAAAGACCGCAGGCACCTGGTGCTCACGCACATAGTCGATGGTGGAGGCCACCTTGCGGGGGGTGGCCTGAGATTCGGAGTTCACTGCCCACAGGTACTGTTCGTGCAGCCCGGCATCGCGGGCCAGGTAGGAGAACGCGCCTTCGCAGCTGACCAGCGCCCGCTTGGTCTTGGGCAGGTGGGCCACGTCGGCCAGCAGCTGATCGTGCACCTGTTGCAGTTCCCGCTGGTAGGCGGCCGCGTTCTGCCGGTAGTCGGCGGCGTGCGGCGGATCCAATGCCGCAAACGCCTCTGCCATGTTCTGCACATAGGTTTGCACGTTGACCGGGCTCATCCAGGCATGGGGATTGGGTAGGCCGCTGGCATCCCCGTGCGCGATGGCGATCGGTTCGATGCCCTGGCTGACGTTCACGTGCGGCGCATCGACGTCCGCAACGAACTGCTCAAACCAGGCTTCGAGCCCCAGCCCGTTGTCCAGGATCAGATCCGCCCCGGCTGCGCGGCGCAGGTCATCGGGGGTAGGTTCATAGCCGTGGATCTCCGCCCCGAACTTGGTGATCGATTCGACGCGCAGATGCTCACCGGCAACGTTGTGTGCGATATCGGCCAGCACGGTAAACGTCGTGAGCACGGTGGGGCGTGAATCGGCGGCGGGTTCGGCGCTGGCATCCGTGCTGGCTGGCGCCGCGCAGCCTGCCAGCAGCAAGGCCAGGACCAGTGCGAGCGCTGCTGGGCGGGTCACGGCGTGCCGCCGTTTCCAGCTTTCGGGTAGGTGCATCAGCGGACCCCGACTCCATTCTCAGTGTGCAGAATGCGGCACCTCTGCGTGCCACACCCCCAGAGTAATGTTTGAGGGGTCAAACATTCAAATTTGATACACCTGACCTTAAGTTCGTGACAAAGGATTCCCCACGGCGAACCGTGAAGGTTCCGGTGTGCCCCGCAGCTAGTGGTACAGGAAGATCAACAACAGCCGCGCCTGCTCCAGGGCGGTGACCGAATGCTCCAGGGACGCCTCCAAATGCATCATCGCCCCGGCGGCCAACTGATGCACCGTTCCACCGATCTCCAGCTCAACGCTTCCGGAGGCTACCTGGATGATCACCGGGTGCGGCGAGGAATGCTCGCTGAGGACCACCTGGTCGTCAAAGGCCAGCTCGGTCACCCGGAAGTTATCGGCCTTGTAATGGGTGTGCGGGGAAATTCTTCCCGGCTTAAAAGGATTGGTCTCGGCCAGCTGATCGACCCCGGTCGTAATTACGCCCCGAGGCAAGTCGCCGTTGACTGGGTGCTCCATCTGCTGCGTCCCTTCGCTCGCTGCCGCTTAGTGCAACCTTGGCACAACTGACGGCAAGGAACCAGAGCCAACGTTGCCCCGTGGGGCGCTACCGCCCCAACGCTATCCGGCCAGCAGCACGTAGGCCGTGGCCGAGCCCGGTTCGATTTCGGTGCGTCCGGCGTCATGAATCACCGGGCCGTGGGCAAGCTCCATGCTGGCGGTGAAGTCATCACGGCTCAGCTGCCGCACCCCAAGGGTGGCGCCGTCGGCGATCCATTGCTGCACGATATCCTCGTCGGCTTCCAGCAACCAGGCAAACAGGGCGTGGGCGGCCTGGGCGCTGGCCTTGCCGGTGGACATCTCCAGGGAGGCGTCCAGGACGATCACCACTTGCCCGCCCAGCACCCCGCCGGATTGCGGCAGCTGTGTGCCGGAGACCTGCAGCTTGGCCAGGATCTTGGGCATGTCATCGGCCGGAACCGGGGCAAGCCCGGCGGCCTGTGCACCGCCAATTTCAATGAGGGCGTGCTCGGGGAACTCCTGCCGCACCTTGGCGAACGCCTTGGGGTTCGCCCGTCGCACCGACTTGCCGAAAGCCCCGTGCGCCCAGGGCTGCCAGGCTGGGTTCACCGGATCCTGCAGGAAAGCGGCGATCGAAGCCAGTGCGACGGCGGCAATGGCTTCGTCCTCGCCGGCCGGGTCTTCCTTGTCGACCAGCAGGATGATGGGTTGAATCAGCTCCGAGGCGACACGTTCGGTATATTCGCTCATTGCTTCATCTTCGCATTCCCGGGCGGATTACGGCACTCGTTGACTTCGGCGGCGTCCTTCGTCCGGGTGAGGACGTTTAGCGGTTGAGGAAGGTGACCGTGATGCGTGCCGGTTCGGGGGCGAAGACGGCGTGGGGAACCATCTCCTCCAGGTGGATCACGCCGCCGACCCCCAGGCGGTGGACTTCTCCACCCACTGTGAAGTCGACTTCCCCGTCAATGACCTGTACCAGGATTGGGGTCCGGGCCTTGTGATCGGGCAGCTCCACCCCGGCGTCGAATGCGATCTCGGTAATCTGCACCATCTGGCCAGCGAAGATCCTTTTTGCCGAATACTTGCCCGACTTAACAGGGTTGCGCTCGACATAGTCCTGCACGCTCTGTGCAATCAGCGTCGATTCCTGCGGCGTGCCGCTTTCCTTCGCCACTACGGTGTCCTCCTTGGGTGCTGGACGTTGAACTGCCTTGTCTCCATCATCTCCCCAAGGGCACGGCCTTGTCTGCCGGTGCGACACGCACGGCAGCGGGTCAGCGCACCGCGCTGTCGTCCAGCTTGCCGCCGGTTGCGGCGTTGCCATAGGTTTCCACGTGCACGTGGTCATTGTGCAAGGTGGTGTCATTCCAATTGCCGGTGAACTGGGTCCCGTATTTTCCGGACTTGGAGTACTCAGTCCACCCGGTGGTCGGCAGCCAGATCTTGTCCCGCCAGATTAGGTACTCCACGCCCAGCTCCATGCGGTTGTCCAGCAAGAACTGCGCGATTCGGTTACCGGCGGCGATGGACTGCGGGTCCTTGTAGTTGCGGATCATGATGTCCACCGCGCGGCCACTGCTGTGCCCCACGGATCCGGAGCGCAGGGTTCCCATGGACGTGTAGTAGCCAGCGAACCGCTGTTGGACGGCTTTCATGACGGCACGGGTGTCGGGCTGCACCGTCGCCGGGCCGGAGGTGCTCAGGTAGCGTTCACTGACCCAGCCGGTGCCCTTGGTGCTGGAGATGTACGCCCACCCGGTGTCCGCCTTCAGGTAGGTGACCTTTTCGGCCTGGGGAACGACTGCCTTGCTCGGGTAGCTGGTTCCAGCCCCGGTGCGCAGGTTCAGGTTGGCGGTGGTCCATCGATACTGGATGGCTTCGGGGCGGGGTGCTTGCGGCTTGGGCGGGGCCGGCTGCTGCGTGGGCGCAGTGGCCGCCGGGGCCTTGGAGGAGAGATAGCTGCTGCTGACCCAGCCGATTCCCTTGCTGGTTTGGACCCGGCTCCACCCGGCGGAGGTCCCCTTGACCGTCAGGCGTTCCCCGGTTGGCAGCACACCGACCGACTTGTACATCGTGCCGGCCCCCGACCGCAGGTTCAGGTTCGTGGTGGTCCACCGGTATTGTCCACTGACCGGGGTGTAGGCGGTGGTGATGAGTGATGAGGTGGGCACCCAGCCGGTTCCCTTTGAGGTTTTCACCTGGCTCCAGCTGCCCTTGCTCTGCAGCAGGTCCACCTTCTGGCCAGCAGGAATTGTTCCCAGCGAGCCGGCCGTCGTGGAAGCACTCTTGCGAACGGCGGTGGGGTCAACGAACCAGCGCTGTCCAATGACCTTGGGAGCCTGCGGAGTTGGCTTGGCAGGAGGCTTCGGAGCGCTGGTGGACAGCTGCTTCGAGGCAACCCACACGGGGCCCTTCGCCGTGGAAACCTGCGACCACGAACCCGAGGACCGCAACCACTCGACCTTCGTCCCGGCCGCCAAACTCACGACCTTACTCGACTTGGTACTGGCGCTCTTATACCCGGTCTGCTTCGAAGTCAGCCACCGGTACGAAGCCGCAGGAGCCTTCACCCCCAACTGATTCGAAGGCACGAAACCGGTCTTGCCAGAGACCTTGACCTTGCTCCACGAACCAGAGGCACCCAGGTACTGGACCTTGGTCTTACGCGCGACCGCGCCCAGCGACTTCGACTTCGCCGACGCCGAAGCCCGCAACTCCTGATACGACTGCGCATACCGATACACCGCAACCTTCGGAGCGCTGGTGGAAGTCAGGTACTTGCCGGAGACCCAACCCGTTTTTGACGCATATTTCACCTGCTCCCAGGTGCCGCTCTTCTTTAGGACGGTCAGCGTGACGCCTGTAGGAATCACCAGAAGCGACTTGGATGAGGCCGTTGGTTTTTGGCGCAGGTTGAGGTTGGTAGTGGTCTTCTTCTTGATCGTTGCCTTGGCTGTGGCAACGCTGGCAGATGCGACAGGAGAAGCTAGCGCTGCCGCTGCGACGGGACCTGCCGTAGCGGCGGGCAGGGCTCCACCGACGACAACGGACAGGGCAAGCAGCAGCGCTGTGCCGCGTAGTGTGCGAGCCATTTATTCAACTTTCACCCGGGGCTGCTCTGCGCCCCGGGTGCCTCAGTACAGCCGGTCGCCAGTCTTGCCTAGCATTCCAAAAGATTGCGCATGCCCTTCGAGCACGGCGCGGGGAAGGGCGACGAGCAGATTCGAAATGTCACGGCTGCTTAATTTTATGTCAGGTTCGTCATAAGAAAGTGCACATTTTCTGTTTAGTGCAACTCGCCCAGTAAGTCCCCAAGTGGTGCGGCAAGAATTGTCGCTTGCTTAGTCGGCGACGGCTCGCTGTTCGTCCCATTTCTCCACCGGAATTCGGCGAATGCTCATGATGTCGCCGATGGAACACCACTGGGCGCCACCCAGTCTCGCCACCGGATTCAGCAGCTGGGCATCCGGGCGCTGCTGGTCGTTACAGACGTTGTCATCCACTGCAACGTGCACGACCTCACCGAGCACCAGGAAGGAATCGCCCACCTCAATGATTTGCTCCAGTTCGCACTCAAGTGCGGCAGGGGAACCAGCCACGCGTGGGGACTTCACACGGAAGCCAGGCTCGGATTCGAGAGCTATTTCCGCGAATTCGCTGCGGCCGGGCTCGAACGCGGTGGCGCTGGCGTTGATTTCCTCGAGCTGATGACGAGAGGCGAAGCAAATGGTGAATTGGCCTGTCTCTTCAATGTTCCGTAGCGTGTCTTTTCGCCCCACTGAGGTGAACTGAACAATGGGTGGATTCGCGCTGGCAACCGTGAAGAAGGAATGCGGCGCAAGGTTCGGCGTCCCGCGCTGATCCACGGTTGACACCCAGGCAATCGGGCGGGGAATGATGAGATTCTTCAACAGGTGGTAGACATCCGCAGCAGCAACTTGCTGCGGATCCGTTTCGATGCGCATGCCAACCAGCTCACCAGATTTCCCTGCGCATTTCCATCAGCGCCTTCGGCCTGGATGCGAAACGATTTTCTATGCTGGTGCCATGACTGAGCTTTTTGCCGATGACTCCCGCTCCAATCGGGAACGAATGCTTGCCGGTGACCCATACATCGCGGACGCCGAATTGGCGCAGCTGTCGCAGCAAGCGTTGTCCCGAACCTACGAATATGAGCGGGCCTACCTTGAGGATCCGGCGAGCGCCCGCCGCATCCTGGAAAACCTGATCGGCGAGCTGGGAACCGGGGTCGACATTCGCCCACCCTTGCGAGTCGATTACGGAAGCAATATCAGCATCGGTGAAGGCACGTTCATCAACTTCAATCTCACGGCCCTTGACGTCGCACCCATCAAGATCGGCGCCGATTGCCAGATCGGCCCGAACGTCCAACTGCTCACCCCCACTCATCCACTGGATCCGGAAGAGCGTCGCAGCAAGATCGAGTCCGCGCAGCCCATCACACTCGGGGATAATGTGTGGCTCGGCGGGGGCGTCGTCATCGTCCCCGGAGTCAGCATCGGACACAACTCGGTCATCGGTGCCGGCGCGGTGGTTACCCGTGACATTCCCGCAGGGGTTGTGGCCGCAGGCAATCCTGCTCGGGTCATCAAACAGCTTGCATGAGCGGCAATCATCGGTGTCGCGCCCGGCGCACGAAGAGGAGGATGACGCTAAGCAGCATGGCCGTGGCCAGCGTGCCCAACCCTAGATAGACGTGGTGAAGCTGGAGCAGCTGCTCGCGGCCGACGGCCCAAAGGTTGTTCGGGGACCGCAGGTCCTCGGCGGACGAGGAGAAGCTGGCAGCCACCGACAACACTGCGGGCATGATCCATTGCACCAGTAGCGCGGCGCACCACAGCAATAGGGCACTACCCCGGGCAAATCCCAGGTAGCCCAAGGCGATGCCCAGCATTATGGGTCCGAGGAAGTCCAAGTGTGTTTGCACCGCGTCCACTGCCAGAACTTCGCCGAGCCAGTACCCCGGCATCAGGCTCAACACCGCCAGGGCTATGCAGAACCCGCCCAAGGGCGCCAAGGACAGTCCGGCATGGAGGACTAATACGCCCACCACCATCGACAGTGTCAGTCCGAGATGCACGCCCAGCTGCTCCACGTCGAGCGCCGCGGTGCGAAGCACCGTCCAGGATTGGTAGATGGCCGCCGTCCATCCCGTCAGCAGTCCAAGGCCACAGAGTACCGCGCACCTTCCACGCCGGTTGGCAAGCAGCCGGGTGCCCAGGCCGGTCAGCAGCGCCGAGGCGCCGCCCATGAGGAAAAGAAGGTGGGGCTTCTTGCTCGCAAGGGGAAGCAGGCTCGTGGCCGCCTCTTGCCCCGCTGTGGCTTGGATTCCAGGTTCGGCCGTCAGCCAGGGAAGCAAGGCCAGCACAACGGCGGCTATTCCCAGCAACCACTGCACCCACCAAACGGTCAGGGCCGAGCGGACGGCGGAGACGAAACGTGAAGTAGTTCGAGAGCTCACACTGCAATTCTCCCAAAAGCGGCCAGCGAATCGATGAGTCCCGCGCGGGTCAAGGATTTGCGAGGCCGACAGATTGGCTGGGGAAGGACCGGGGAGACATGGGCCAAGAGCATCAATATTGCCGCGTCCGGAATAGCTACGGGCGACCGCTGAACATGCAGATGGTCCGAAACGCTTCGCTCTGCCACGAAGCCTTTCGGACCATCTGTAGTGTTTCTGCTGACCCGGTTCGGCTGGTAAGCGTCCTCTGCACCCTGAACATGAATATGCTTGGTTCACGTTCCGGTGGGTCATCGGCCCCGCTGGCGGTAGCCCTCGGTTGCCTGTTCTGGTTCTAGTAAATACGCATTCGACAGACTGAGCAATAGGCACATTAATCATTGATCAATCTGATCAAGCGACGACGAGTCGCCTGCCGATTCCTGGTCATTCTGCCGAAAAAACTAGTGGATGTGACTTACGACATACCTGATTGGACGCGAAACCCCCTTGACCCTGACGTTGCGTCAACCTTTAGCGTTGTGGGCATGCAAGCCAATTCCTCCCGCCCAGTCGAGCGCTACTCGATCCAACAGGTCGCCAAGGCCGCGTCGGTCACCAGCCGCACCCTGCGGCACTATGACCACATCGGGCTGCTTGAGCCGGTTGAGGTTTCCACCGCCGGATACCGCCTCTACGACCAGGCATCGATCGTGCGGCTGCAACGGATTCTGCTGCTGCGCAACATGGGCATGGAGCTCAAGGCCATCGGCGCCATCCTGGATCAGGAGCAGGACCAGATTGCGGCACTCACCGAACACATTGAGGTATTGAAAGGACAGCGCGCGGCCTTGGATCGGCAATTGGAAACCCTGCAGAAAACCATTGAAAGGCTCAACCGAGGAGAGAGCATGGACTTAAATGAATCCTTCGAAGGAATCAACGAACAATACCGGAAGGAGGTCATCGAGCGCTGGGGTGAAGAGAGCTACACCGCTTCTGACCGCTGGTGGAAAGCCTTGTCCGCAGACGAGCGGGGAGATTTCATGGCGCAGTCCAAGGCCCTGATCTCGGCGTGGACCAATGCCGGGACACGGGGCCTGAGCCCCGATTCGGCCGAGGCCCAGCAGCTGGCGGCAGAACACGTGCGGTGGCTGCGTGGCATTCCCGGCACCCCAGGCCACGGGAGTGACGACCCCAGCGTCCTGCACCGGTACGTGCGCAACCTCGCGGAAATGTACGTGGCGGATCAGCGCTTTGGCGATACCTACGGGGGCCAGGCACAGTTTGTGCACGATGCCCTGATCCACCATCTCGACCAGCAGTAGCCCCGACCGGGCGCCGGTCAACCCCCGGTGCCCGGAAGGGTTCTCACTTGGTTTCGCGGGCGATGTCCTCCCGCGCCTCCGCGTAACGCCGTTGAATGTAGTTCTCCAGCTCCACACGCTCCACCCGCCACATCCCGCGTCCACCGATCTGGATCGCCGGCAGCTCTCCGCTTTTGACCAGGGCACGCACCTGGGGCAGCTTCACATTCAACTCTTCGGCAACATCTTCGAGGCGTAGGAATCTCATAACCAACACGTTACGTCCATTAGCTGTCTTTGGGTTCGATTTATTGCGATTTTGTGGATAACCGTGCGTTTCGGTTAGCCGAGAGGACCTTCCGGGCAGCCGACACATTACCGGTCATACCGTGCAACAAGCTTGGGGGTGGCTGATCATTTTGACTAGTATTTCACGAAGGCAACCCGCCTGATTGTTCGATTTGACGCTACCGCGCAGGAGAGACCCCATGATCCCGGAGACGTATCAGCTCGATGAAACCGACCGGCGGATCCTGCTGGCGCTGGACAATGATCCCCGGGTGCCGATCATGATGTTGGCCCAGCAGTTGGGCCTGGCCCGCGGAACCGTGCAGACCCGACTGGAGCGCCTGGCGCACTCCGGCGCCCTGCGCCCTAACACTGCACGCATTCGTCCGGCCGCACTGGGGCGTGGGGTCTCCGCCGTGGTCAGCGCCGAGCTGGATCAGGCGCGGCTGGATGAATCGATTGAGGCCCTGCGCCAGATTCCCGAGGTACTGGAGTGTGTGGCTCCGGCCGGGGACACCGACCTGCTGATCCGGGTGGCCGCCAAGGACCCGGATGACCTTTACCGCGTCAGCGAGGTCATCCGGCTGTGCCCGGGCATCACCCGCACCTCGACCTCGATGATCCTGCGCGACGTGATCCCCTACCGCACCACCGCCATGCTCAAGCACGACACCGCCACCAAGTAGCCGCGACCTTCCGGCTGCCCTGCCAGGCCTAGTTCACCGCAGCTTCCTCAGGCACATCCGCCCGCAATTCGCTGATGCGCCGGCGCAGGTGCCCGGCATGCTGTTGGATTGTTTCTTCCCGGTCATCAAGCTGAACCATCACGTGTGCCCCCACCGTCAGCGTCAGCAGCTCATCGGCCACCGTTGACGGGTCCCACCGGCTGTGCAGCTGCCCGAGGCTCACCGCCTGGTGCAGGTACATCACGGCCAGGTTGCGCCAGGGACTGAGGTTGCGCAGGAATGCCTTGCTCAGTTCCAGGTTGCCAATGGACTGCTCCCAAAAGGTCAGCAGCACCCGGGCCAGTTCCTTGTTGTCCTGCCGGTCGGGCAGGGTCTGCTCGAAGATCGCCGAGACCGCGTCCATCCCCTGCAGCCCGGAGACGGTGCGCTGCAGACGCTCAACCAGGACCGCGGTGGCGTACTGGCTGGTGGCCATCAGGATCTCGTCCTTGCCCTCGAAGTATCGTTTGAGGGCGCCATTGGCGTACCCGGCGGCCGCCGCGATCTCGCGCATGGTCGCCGCCCGGAAGCCGCCGTCGATGATCAGCTTTTTGGTGGCCAGCACGATTTCCAGGCGCCGCTGATCATGGTCGATAATTTTCGGCACCAAGTACCTCCTCGGGCTGAAGTTCAGCGTCGGGGTTTCCAGCTGGGAATTTCATGAGTGCAGTCCTCGTTCCCAGGGAACCTGTGATAGCGGGCCACACCAGCTTACTGAGCGTTGGGGTTAACTACCAGATTTTACCGGCTGCATCTTGGGTCCGGCCAACAGTGTCCGATTGCTGAGCACGCAAACCAAGCTGAGCACGCACAGCACCCCCAGCAGGAGGATGAAATACAGTGGGTCGGCGAACAGCCGCCACAGTGAGAGCAGCGTGGGAATCAGGAAGCCGATGTAGCACACCGAGTAAAACCGTCCAGTCAGCTTGCCCACCTCGCCGGGACCGGCCAACGCCAGCACCTGGCCCAGCCCACCCAGCAGCAGGATCCCGTTCGCGCAGCCGGCCAGCACCGAGGCCACCAGGCCCAGGGCGGTGGAACCGGTCAACGCCACGGGGATCATCACCAGGTAGGTGGTGATCGCGGTCAGCAGTCCAATGATCAGCAGCCTTGCCGTTCCCGGCCGGTCCCAGCGCCGGGCAAAGGGCTGGATCAGGGCGCCCAGGCCCATGGTGACCGCCACGGTGATGGTGGAGAACAACAGGCTCGCCCCGGCACCCCTACCGGTCAGCGCCGGGACCACCGCGAAACCGCTGGTGGCCAGGCCGAAGACCCAGGGGGCCATGGGCAGTACCAGGCGGTTGAAGATCTTCAGGCCCTGCGCGCTGGTGCCCTGCACCGCCTGCTGCACCGGTTCCCGCCGGGGAGTGCCGGGTTGGAAGGCAATGAGCACCAGCCAGGCTGCGGCCGTGATCGCGTGCACCAGGTAGGCCAGTTCCGGGTTCCAGGTCGCTCCCACCAGGGCACCGGAGATCACCGGTCCGACCGCGAAGCCCAGCGACGTGCACAGTCCGGCGCGCACCGCACCGCTGGCTCCGGGGCTGACCTCCTTGATCCAGCTGGTCGCCGCAACCATGGCCAGGCCCATGCCCACCCCGGTCAGCACCCGGCCGGCATGCAGCCACACCTCGGCCTGGGCGCCGAGCATCAGCAGCACCGATCCCCCAATCGAGGCGATCAGCGCCAGCAGGGTGAAGGGCTTGCGTCCCAGCCGGTCCGCCCAGGAACCGGCGAACACCAGCATCGGCAGCAGACCAACCACGTAGCTGGCCAGCACCAGGAACGCGGCCACCTCGCTCAGCTCGCGGTGCTGCTGGTACCAGCCGATCAGGGAGACGTACTGGTTGGCGCACCAGCCGGTGAGCACCAGACAAATTCCGGGGAACCACCAGGAGCCGGCGCGCTGCGTCCGGATGGTTGCGGTCACCGCCGTGATGCTACTGCCCCAGGTCGTAGCTCAGCGAGCGGACCCGCTCGGCGATCTCGTCACGGATCCGGCGCATCCGCTCGGCCCCGGTGTAGCCCTCGTCGCTGGGTTCGGAAAGGATCCAGCGTTCGGTGCGCACCGAGGAGTCGAACGTCGGCTGCGCCTCGCTGCCCAGGATCACCACCCGGTCCACGGTGGCCACCACCTGCGGGTCGATGGCCTTGGGTGTTCCGGCGGACATGTCCGCCCCGGTTTCGGCGATCACCTGCACCGATTCGGGGTTGATGCCCCCGCCCGGGTTGGTCCCTGCGGAGTAGGCGGTGATCTTCCCGTCGGAGAAGTGCTCCATCAGCGCGGCGGCCATCTGGGATTTGCCGGCGTTGCGCGAGCAGATGAACAGTACTGAGTTACCCATGCAGTCATTCAACCACCCCAACGAACAATAGCGGCAACCCGCCGTCCAATTGTTATGCCGTGGCCATGGTGGCCGTCCGGCGCAACAACCTGGCGGGTGCCGCTATTGCGTGGGGGTGCTAGCGCTTGGTCTTGATCGTCTCCCCGCGGAAGAACGCCGGGTGCTTGACGCGCATGACCAGCATGATCACCACGCCCAGGGCCAGCACGCCGACCCCGAGGATGAACACCATGCCCACCCCGCCAATCGAGGAGCCCGAACCGTAGGCCGGGTCCATGGAGTCGATGCAGGTGCGCACGAACATCACCAGCAGCACCACGCCGCCGATCAGCGGAGCCAGGAACTTGAACAGGATGTTGCGCACCGAGTCGAACAGTTCGGTGCGGAAGTACCACACGCAGGCCAGCGCGGTCAGCCCGTAGTAGAAGCAGATCATCATGCCCAGTGCGGTAATGGTGTCCCACAGCGCGTTCTCGGACAGGATGCGGGTCACCACGTAGAACCCGGCCGCGGCCACGGCCGCGGTGACGGTGGCCACCGACGGGGACATGAAGCGCGGGGAGATCCGCGCGTACTTCTCCGGCAGCGCCTTGTAGTAGCCCATGGACAGGATGGTGCGCGCCGGGGAGACCAGGGTGGACTGCAGCGAGGCGGCGGAGGAGGAGAGGATCGCCAGGCTCATCAGGATGGCCAGCGGACCCATCACCGGCCCGGAGAGCACCGCGAAGATCGATTCCTGGTTCTCCGGGTTGCCGGCGCCCAGACCTTCGGTGCCGATGCCGGCGTAGTAGATCACGCCCAGGGACACGGCCATGTACAGGGCGATGATGATCAGCACCGTCAAGGTGGCCGCGCGCCCCGGAACCTTCTCCGGATCGGTGGTCTCCTCGTTCATGGTCAAGGTGACGTCCCAGCCCCAGAAGATGAAGATGGACAGGCTCACGCCCGCGGCAAAGGCGGTGAAGGACTCCACCGCGGCCGGGTTGAACATCTCCAGGGTGATCGGCGTGCGGTCAAAGGGCTCGGGGTTGGTGAAGCACATGATCGCGAACAACAGCAGCACCGCCACCTGGAAGCCCACCAGCACGTACTGGAACGCCTTGGTGGCGTTCAGCCCGCGGTAGGAGATCCAGGTCGCGGCCGCCACGAACACCAAGGTGGTGGGAATGTTGATCCACAGGTTGCGGGTCAGCTCCGCGATCCATTCCTGCCCCGTCAGCTGCGCGATGAGCAGGTAGAAGAAGTCCACCGCCACGGCCGCCAGGTTGGAGAGCACAATCACCGTCGCGGCGATCAGCCCCCAGCCGCCCATCCAGCCGATCAGCGGACCAAACGCGCGGGTGGCCCAGGTGAAGCTGGTGCCCGAATCGGGCATCACATTGTTCAGCTCCCGGTAGCCCAGCGCCACCAGCAGCATGGGCAGGAACCCGGCCAGGAAGATGGCTGGCAGGTTCGTGCCCACCTCGGCCACCGTCGGGCCCAGGGCGGCGGTGAGCGTGTAGGCGGGGGCGATACAGGAAATGCCGATCACCACGGTGCCCAGCACCCCCACGGTGCCCTTGCTCAGGCCCTTTTCATGCAGGCCACTATCGGACCCCGGCGGGTGCTCCCGCTGCACATCGTTAGACATCTACGGTTCCTTGCTCGTCGTTGAGGTGTACATCCCGGGCAGCTGGGTGCGCGGGCAGGAATGGAAGGCGCTACCGGACCGACCCGCCGCTGCGGTGTGGAACCACCGCCATCGGCACGGGCAGGTGGCGCAGCATGCGCTGGGCCTTGGAGCCCAGGAACAACCGGCGCGGCGGGGCCAGGCGGGAGGAGCCGAAGACGGCCAGTTCCCCGTCCAGCCAGCCGATGGAGGCGATCGCCTCATCGATGCTGGCCCCGGTGACCACTTCCGGCTCCACGTGCTCGCCCAGCCCGCTGGTCAACTCGTCGAGCTGTTGGCGGGTGGCGCGCAGCACCGGGCTGTCTTCCCCGGCCTGCTCCTGGCTGGTCACCAGCGTGGCCACGCGCAGCCCAATGCCCAGGCGTTCGGCGCTGCGCACCGCTTGGTCGATGACCTCCCCGGCCCCGGGCAGGTCCCCGACGAAGGCGGTGATCCGTGAGATCTTGCCCTTGGCCTGGCGCAGCGCGGCCACCCCGCGCGGGTTGGACATCAGCACCGGCACCGGTGAGGCGTGCAGCAGGCTGGTGGCCACCGCGCCGGGGGCGAAGAACCCGGCCTTGTGGCGGCTGCGCCCGCCGAGCACGATCGCCTCGGCCCCGGTCTCGGCGGCCAGCTCGATTAGCCCGTGCGCCACCGAGGAGACGGTGCGGGCGGTGACCCTGGCGGTGATGCCCTCCGGCACCAGCGCCAGCGCCTGCTCGGCCCAGCGGTCCGCCTGGGCGGAGAGCACGGTGTGGTACCCGTGGTCCCCTCCCGGGTAGGTGGCCTGGAAGGGGGTGTCCTCCGGCAGCACCATGGCCAGTTCCAGCGAATCGACCGCGCGGTCGCTGATCAGCGCGCAGGCCAGCTCGATGGCCTCGGCCCCGCGCTCGTCTGCGGTGTAGCCGATCAGCAGTTTCATGCGTCGACCTTGTTGCCGGCCACGAAGGAGTCCACCCCGTCGTAGTTTTGGTCGTACCCGGTGCCCTCCAGGGCGGCCACGATGCGCGCGGCGGTGCGACGGCCCATGCGCACGGCCCCATCCACGTGCTGGTAGCCCTCTCCGGCCAGGTCGGAGGAGGAGAAGTAGATCGGGCCGACGTTATCGTTCTGTGCCGGGCCGAAGCGGTACAGCCCGCCCAGGTCGTAGCTGGTGGCGTAGGCCCCGCGGGTCCATTCCTCGCTGCCGAAGTCGGAGAGGTAGAAGACCTTGGGCTCCAGGGCCTTGGGGCCCAGGTACTCGGCCATGGCCTTGAGGATGTGCTGCTTGCGTTCGCCCTCGTTGAGGGCGAAGACCTCATCGGCCTTCACGTCGGAGACGAAGCCGACCAGGGTGCCGGTGCTCTCCCCGTGGTAGGTGTTGTCGTAGATTTCCTGGACCAGGCTGGTCGGGCCGAAGCAGGTGCCGGACAGTCCCTCTTCACGCCAGAACGGGGTGTCGTAGACGGCGTGCACCTTGATGACCAGGCCCATGGACTGGTGCTGGTGGGTGATGTGCTGCTTGCGCGGCAGCGGCGGCTCGTAGCTGATGCGCGAGTACAGGTTCGGCGGGATGGCCAGGATCACCTTGCGGGCCTTGACGCTCAGGTCCTTGCCGTGGGCGGTGACCCCGTCCTCGGACCATTCCAGGCGCAGCACCGGGTTGTCCAGGAACAGCACGCCCTCCTCCAGGCGGGCGGCCAGGGCCTTGGAGACTCCCTGCATGGTGCCCACGATGCGGCGGTCCAGGATGAAGTCCTCATCGACCAGGTTGTCGAAGGAGCCGGCCGAAGCGGCCATCAGCACGGCCTGCAGCGCGGAGAAGGTGTGGGCCGGCTTGGTGAGCATGCCCCCGGCGATGAACAGCCCCACGTTCTGGCAGGCGACCTCGTCATCGCTGTGCTGGGCCAGGAAGTGGTGGAAGGAGATCTTGTCCAGTTCCTGGGCCTGCGGGTGGTTCCACGGGTGGTCCGGATCCATCTGGGCGGAAAGGTCGTTGAGCAGCCCGATCAGCTTGTTCATCTCAGCCACGGTGGATTCGGCGACCGGGAAGTCCTCGCCCTCATAGCGGATGGACTCGCCCTCGGCGGTGCGGTAGACGCTCTTGCCCTGCTTGTGGCGCTCGAAGGTTTCCAGGCCCAGCTCACCGATCAGCGAGTACAGGGCGGTCTGGTCCGGGCTGATCCACTGCCCGCCGATCTCGATGGTCGCCCCGTCCATGGTCTCGGTCCAGGTGCGCCCACCCACGCGGTCGCGGGCCTCGAGCACGGCCACGGACTTGCCGGCCTTCTGCAGTTCGTAGGCCGCGGTCAGCCCGGAAGGTCCCGCTCCAACGATGACAACGTCGCGTTCCAGCTGTTTCATGATCGATCTCTCCTGAAGACTATAAAATGAACATGATTCATTTACGCATTAAAGCATAGAATGTTTTCAGGCAAATGTGAAGCAGACCACGTCAGGGGAGACATTTCATGGGCACGACGGCACCAAGGCGCGCCGGCCGACCACGCACGGCCATCCTGGACCGGGCACGGATCACCCAGCACGCCATGGGCGTGGTTCTTGAGTCAGGCTACGAGTCTCTGACCATGCAGCGCCTGGCCCGATCCCTGGGGGTCTCCCCCTCGGCGCTGTACAACCACGTCTCCTCCAAGAACGACCTGTTGCAATGGATCCAGGAAACGGTGATGGATGAGGTGGACCGGGACTGCTTTGACACGATGGAGCTGGGCGCGGCCCTGGAAACCTGGGCGGTGAGCTACCGGTCGGTGTTTGCCCGGCATGTCCCGCTCATCCCGGTGATCGCGGTGCTGCCGGTGGCTGACTCCCCGAACACCCTGACCATGTATGAACGGGTGGCGCGGGCGTTGCATGAGCACGGGGTGCCCCAGGAGCAGATCGTGCCGATCATCGTGGCGCTGGAGTCCTTCATTTTCGGCTCGGCCATCGACACCTCGGCACCTGCGGACATCTTCGACCCCGGAGAGCATCAGGCCAGCGCGCAGTTCTTCAGTCGCTCGCTGGATGCCCAGCAGGCCACGGGACGGCGCAACTCGGATGACGCCTTTACGATCGGCCTGCGCGCGATGATCACCGGCCTGCTGGAGGGAAGGTAGACATGCAGGAACAGAAACCGCACTGGATTCAGCGCATGACCATCAAGCAGTGGAGCGCGGTGGCATTGACCGTGATCGCGCTGGTCTTCATCCTGCAGAACCTCTACCGGGTCCGCGTGCAGCTGTTGTTCTTCCACACCAGCGCACCGCTGTGGGCGGTCATGCTTGGCACGCTGCTGGTCGGCCACTTGATCGGGCGCTTCTCCACCCGGCGGTGACCCGGCAAGGCGGATGGGCTAGAACCTCCCGGACTCGACGCTATTCGTCGAGGATGGCCCACTCCCCCACGGCTTCGTTGTTCGAATCGAACACGTCCTCCTGGGCGCCGGCCTCCATGGGATACAGCTCCAGGTTCTTCGCCCAGTGCCGCAAGATCTCCTGCAGCTCCTCACGGGGCTTGAGCTGCATGGTTTCCGTGTCGAAATTTACCTCTAGGACGAAACGCATCAGGAACTTCCAATCTCTCGGATTGTGGTCATCCTATGCCTTCGTGCGCCGAAAAAGCGAGAAACGCACACGTGAGTCGCGCAATGGCCTTCAGGGGCAGCGGCGGGCATGAAAAAAGCGGGACCATTGGTCCCGCGATTTTTCTCCCCGTCCACGGCGATCGCCGTGGCCATTACATTGGGTAGTAGCTGTAGGCCGCCGACAAATTGTCCAGCAGCTCACTGCCTCCGACCTTGTAGGCCAGCAACAGCAGCCCGCCAAAGACTGCGCCGGTGAAGGCGCTGAAGCCCAGCGACAGCTTCGCCAGCGAGCGAACTTCCTTGCGGCTCACGGCGGCTTCGTCGTTCAGGTAGGTCTGCACGCTCTGCCCGAAGGTGGCTGCCGGAGTCAACGCCGGCACGCCCAGCACGTTGGCGGCGGTGTCAGTGGCTCCGTCCCGCAGGTACGCCACGGTCTGGCGGTTCTTGCGGTCCTGGCGCAGCTTTACGATGTTCGATCCGTGACGAGCCAAGAGGATGTCTTCACCGAGTGGGATCGTACTCATAATCGCTGCTCCTTAGAAAATTGTCGGGGTGTTATTTACAAGCTAACAGCCTTTTTTGACCCCTTAATACAAAACCCCGCTATTCGTTCACAACCTCACATGCCAATGTGAGCGGAACCGCATGATTCCGGGGCAAAACCGGTGACCTGGAGCACCTCACGCACCGCCGCGAAAGGATCTGGAGGCGGCCAAAACAAATGTTGTTGAACTTTTAACCAAACGTTTTTACCACGTTCGTTTAGTTCAGCGAAGGCAATGCTGTGGCAGGCGTCGGCCGCGGGTCGCTGCATGGAAGGTCTTGCCGCCGCCCGACTACCGGTCGCCAAGGGGTGCGCCGGATGCCGGGCAGCGCATGGCAAAGGGTCCACAGCCTTCGCTGCGGACCCTTTGCGGTCTCTTGCTGTATTTCTGGGCGTCGCTACGCTGCCTTGGGCTTGCCGCTGCGCGCCTCGTGGCGCGCACGCTTCACCTGCGCGCGCAGCTCGTCATTGCTCACTGCCGGATCCACACGCAACCCCAACTGCTGGGCCTTGGCCAGCAGGTCCTCGCGGATCTCAGTGGCGTGCGTACGCCGGTAGCTCACGACCAGGACAGCACTGATGATTCCCAGCGCCACAATGGTCAATAATGCGGTCAGTACCAACACGTCAAATTGCTGCATCTGCCATCCTCCTTCCAATCTCCCACTAGCTTCAACAACCGCAACCATCGATACATTCCCAAAACATGCCTAGTCACAACGGCAAGAGGGAAAACCCTGGAGCGGCAGAATTCAAAGAGGGGATTAACAATCCTAGCAAGGATATTCGAATAAAGCATACTTTGTGTTCAATTACGCTTTGGAGACGGACCTAGCCAGTACTGCACGGGAGGCGCCCAGGGAGGCGCCCCGGCTTTTATCGGTAAACCACCGGCGAAAGAACGGTCAGGCTTCGACAGCTTGATGCCGGTTCACGGACGAGCTTCCTAGCCCCCGGCGCCATTCCACCTTGTGAACGTCCTGGCCAGGCGGTAGCGTCCACAGTAGGTCCTGAAAGCCGGGACAACGAAGACCAACCACGTCGGAGGGCCGGCGGGCCCAGGGCCTGCCGCGAAGACAGAAACTGTCGCCGATCACGAAGGAGTCGGATCATGGCTGAAAAGCGTCGTGTCGTAATTGTCGGGGGTCACGGAAAGGTGGCCCTGCTCGCTGCCCCGCGGCTCGTCCGGGAGGGGTTCGAGGTCCATTCGCTGATCCGCAATCCGGAACACATCACCGATATCCGTGCGGTGGGTGCCACCCCGGTGGAAGTTGATATTGAAACCGCCAGTGCCGAAGAACTGGCCAAGACCTTTACCGGAGCCGATGCCGTCGTGTTCTCGGCCGGTGCCGGCGGCGGAGATCCCGAGCGCACCAACGCCGTGGACTATGAGGCGGCGGTGCGCACCATGCAAGCCGCCAAGCAGGCCGGAGTCAACCGCTATGTCATGGTCTCCTACGCGCGCGCCCTGGTGGACGTCGACAACCTGGACCCGAAGGATTCGTTCTACCCGTATGCCAAGGCCAAGCACGACGCGGATGAGTACCTGCGCGGCACGAGCCTAGAGTACACCATCCTCGGGCCCGGCGCCCTGACCCTGGAGCCGGCTACAAAGAAGCTGCGCCTGGCCGACAGCCGCGGCCGCATTTCCGGGCACGAACCGGCGGGCACCGAGGGGCGCACCGCCCGGGAAAACGTTGCGGAAATGATCGCGTACGTGCTGGCCCACAATGCCGGAATCCGCCAGACCGTGAATTTCTTTGACGGAGACACCCCGATGAGCAAGATCGTCTCCTAACGCTCAACGGACTTCAGTGGCCGGTTCCGAAGGCCTGAGCAACGAAACGTCCAGGGATGCACCGTGGTGCGGCCCTGGACGTTTTGCTGCGGGACTTCAGTATTCGGCGCTGCCGTGGCTGTGCTCAAAGACCAGTGAGGTCTGGGTGGTCGCCACGGCCGGGTTCGAGGACAGGTAGTCGAGCACGAACTGGCGCACGTCCGCAGAGTTGCGCACCGCCACGTGCAGCACGAAATCGTCGGCGCCGCCCAGGAAGAACAGCTGACGCACTCCGGGCTTGGCCTGCATGTCCTGGGCGAAGGTCGACATCAGGTGCCGGGCGCCGGGACGGATGCGAACGAAGATCAGCGCCTCCAGCTCTCGTCCGAGCACCTGCGGATCCACCTCGATGGTGAACCGGGAAATCACGCCGGTATCACGCAGCTGATTCAGCCGGGCCAGGCAGGTCGAGGGGGCGATGCCCAGCTCCTCGGCCAGGGAGTTGTTCGTGCGGCGGGAGTTCTCCGACAGCAGCCTGAGCAGTTTACGGTCCAGCTCATCGAGCTGCGCACGCTTGATCTCGGCCGAGACCGGATTATTCACCACTGTCGCACCTGCTTTCCCCTGGTTCGGCACTTGGGCGCCGGCCCGCAGTGCCGATACCTGCACCTTTGACTGACGTTGTGATTCACCATCATAGGTCTCACTTGATTTCTTCCGGGCCTATTACCCGGCGGGCGCGCTTCCTGCGACGCAGGATCAGCCACAGCACCAGCGCCACCAGCAGCACGATGCCCACCAGCCACGGCCAGTCCAGCGCGATCCATGCATAGATGAATGCCAGGCCCACGGTGGTGTACACCAACGCCCAGATCAGACAGCCGACAATCACCGCCGGCAGGTAGCGCCGCAGCGGCATCCGGGTGATTCCGGCGGTCGCGTTCACCGCCGTCTGCACCCCCACGGTCAAGAAGCTCAGCGGCACGGCGAAGACGCCCCACCGGGCCAGCAGGGCCTGGGACTTGAGGTAGATCGGGCCGCGCAGCACCCGCTGGAAACGCGTCTGCTTCACCCCCGCGGCGATGCTGCGTCCGATCCAGTAGGTGGTGTTCGCGCGGATCATCGCCCCAAGGAAGAAGAACAGGTACGTCACCAGGTAGGGCGCGTCCTCGATCCACTGCATCATGGCAACGCGCCTACGGAACCATCTTGATGCGGCGCACCAGCAGCCCGCCGGCCACGCTGACCACCGCGGCGCAGACAAACAAGGTGGGGTACCCGCCCAGCCAGCTCACCGCGATCCAGGCGATCAGGGGCGCGAAGACCTGCGGCAGGGAGTTGGCGACGTTGATGACACCCAGGTCCTTGGCCCGGGAATCGGCGTGCGGCAGCACCTGGGTCAGCAGCGCGTAGTCCACCGCCAGGAAGGATCCGAATCCCAGTCCGAGCAGCACCGCTCCGCCGATCGCCACCGGGAAGGAGGGGGCCACGGCCATGACCAGCGCCGCGGCGGCCACAATCAGGGAGGAGATCACCACGTAGCGCTTGCGCTTGCCGTCCCGGTCGGAGAGCTTGCCAGCCACCACCGAGGAGAGGATCACAAAACCGGCGTAGATGCTGCTGAGCACCAGCACCCCGGCGGCCGGTTCGGGATGGTTCAGCCCATCCTGCAGGAAGTACAGCAGGTAGACCAGGATCAGCTGGCTGGAAAGGTAAAGCAGGAAGCGGGTCAGCCAGGCCCAGCCGAAGTCCGGGTAGCGGACCGGGTTGATCCAGAAGCTGCGCAGGAAGCTGCCCCAGGCGAACTCCTCGCGGGCGCTGGCCGGCAGCACCACGTCCTGGCGCAGCAGCACGAAGGGCACCGAGCACAGGGCAATCACCACCGCGACGATCGCGTAGCCGAACACCAGGTCACTGGCGGCGACCATGCCGATGCCGGCGCCCACCAGGATGCCCAGGGTCTGGGCCAGGGCGATCAGCCCACCCACGGTGCCGCGCTGGGCGACCGGGACCTTGTCCGGTACGACGGCGAGCACCGCGGCCAGCGCGGCGTTGCCCGCGGCCTGCATCAGTGCCCAGCCCAGCACCAGCACCGTGACGGTCTGTGCGGTGGACATCAGCAGCAGGGCCAGCGCACCGCCCAGGGTACCGGCCACGATCCAGGGGATGCGGCGGCCAAAGCGGGAGGTGGTTCGGTCGCTGAGGGCGCCGAACAACGGGTTCGCGATCATCGAGACAACCGCGCCCACACCGGTCACCAGCGACAGGGTGGCGTTTTTCTGCTGCGGGGAGATCGCCTCGGAGTGCAGTCCCAGCAACACCTGGATGGGTGCGAAGAAGCCGACGTTGATGCCGATGTGCACAATCAGTACCGCGGCGATCCAGCCGACGCCCACGCGCGCGGTGGGGGTCCGGAGTGCTTCGACTGCCTTGTTAGATTCCATGCTGCTGCGTACCCGCCTACCGTTTGCGACCCAGATTGCGCGGAGTGATCCCCGGATCTTCCAGGTCGGTGATGGGCGGGGTGATCTCCTGTTCAATCAATTTTCGCACGGCCCGGCCCATCAGCCCGCCATCGACCATGGAGGCGGCCACCAGGCGGTCCTGCCCATCCAGGCCGAAGAGCACCTGGATCTTGCCCTGCCGGGTGTGGCGGGCCACGGTGCGCGCCACCGCGGTGAAGTCCCCGACGACTTCCACGTGGGATTCGTGGCGGTCGGACCAGAACCAGGGCACCTTGCGCCGTGGGGCGCTGGTGCCCATGATCGTTGCGGCGGCGAGCGCAGCATCCTCATTGGCCCGGTCCCAGTGGCGCAGGGGGCGGGCACCGGCCTCGCGGGCCACATCCCCGATCGCCAGCACCTGGGGGACGCTGGTGCGCATGCCCGCGTCCACGATGATGCCATTGTTCGTTTCCAGGCCCAGGGTGTCGGCCAGGGTGAGGTTCGGCTCCACCCCGATCGCGGCCACCACGACGTCGGCCTCGATGCTCTCCTGATTGACCTCGACACTGTTTTCGGTGATCCGCTCGGCCATCCCGGTCACCACCCGGATCCCGTTCAGCCGATGGTCCTCGTGCAGCTGGCGGGCCATGGGTTCGCCAAAGGCGGTGACCAGCGGCACCTGCTGGTTGCTGATCAAGGTGACCATGGCGCCGAACTGTCGGGCCGCGGCGGCGAATTCGGCCCCGATGAGCCCGGCACCGATGACCACCACCTGGGTTCCGAAGGCGCCGAAGGACAGCTTCTGTGACAGGTCCTCGGCGTCCTTGGCCGTATGGATCACCCGGGCATGTTCGGCCCCGGGCACCTGCAGTCTCCTTGGCGTGGTTCCGGTGGCGAGCACCAGCCAGTCCTGTTCGGATTCCGGTGCCTGGACCTGGTCAATGCGCTGCGGCTGCAGCTGCACCGAATGCTCAATAAACCATGCCGGGGGTGCGAGGTTGACCCGTTCCAGCGTCTTGCTCAGGGGCGGGCGATCGTAGGGCAGCCCCTCCGGATCGCTGAGCGTGATGTGTCCGGCATAGCCCGCCTGGATCAGCGTGTGGGCCAGGGAGAAACCGGCGACCCCGGCCCCGACGATATGCACTGAACCCATTTAGAAGTGCAGCTCCAGCATCCCGTCGATGACCTCCACCTTGTAGGTGCGCGCATCAACATAGGCTGGCAGGCACAGGACCTTGCCGGTCTTGAGGTTAAACCGGGAAGCGTGCAGCGGGCATTCGACTTCGCAGTCTTCAATCCATCCTTCGGACAGGGAGGCGACTTCGTGGGTGCACTCATCCTGCAGGGCGTAGAAGTTGCCGTCCTCCGCATGGAAGATGGCGATGTCCTCCTTGGCTCCGCTGTCATCGGATTCGACCTTCAGCGCCTCACCGACCGGAATCATGTCGACTGGACCCACCGTGTAGCTCACTGCTTCTCCTTCGGTTCTAAAATTAGTCTTTCTCATCTTGTCACCTTCTGCGGACGCTCACGTAGTAGCTCGGTCACGTCCCGCTGGGCGTATCCCTGGGCCAGCGTTTCCTGTTCCGGCGTGGGAAGCCCGAACAGGTCGGGGCAGATCATGGCCGGGGTGTGCGCCCGCCTAGAATGGTTCCATGCATGACGAAGAACTTTTCACCACGGTGGAAAGAGAGTTCACCACGACCTTGTTCCGCGCCCGCCAGACCCTGGTGCAGCGCGCCAAAGCGATCCACCCGGAGCTGCAGGCCCCTGGTTACCGGATCCTGGCGATCCTAGTGCATCACGATTCCCAGCAGCAGGGGTTCCTTGCCGAATCGCTGCAGCTGGACAAGGCCACGATTTCCCGGCTGGTCAAGCAGTTGGAGACCCAGGGACTGATCACCCGGACCGCGGATCCCAAGGATGGCCGGGCCCAGCTGGTGTCCATCACCGAGCGGGCGCGCGACGCCTGGTACGCCAGCGGCCAGGCGCAGCGCCAGCGCCTGCGGGACAAGCTGGAGGACTGGTCCACCGAGGACGTGCAACGTTTCGCCGATCTGCTGCACCGTTTGAACGACAACTCCGACGCCGCCGACGCCGGTTAACCGCAGCCGCAGTCAAAGGGTGCGCAGCGTGGTGCCGCTTGCCATGAGGGCCGGGGTGCTGCTGGAGGCAATACCTCATTGGTCCACCGCCGTGCTCCCCCATCGCCCGGCCCGAACGTGACCTACCTCCGCACATGACGGGATGACGAAACATGACGCGGCTCGTTGTCCACCCCGCCCGATGCGGGATAGAACAGAAGCACTGAATCACGAGTTCCGACCGTACAAGCCCTGGCTGGTCGGACGGCAACCCTATTTGCGCCATTGTGCGGGGTGCCCCAGGTGATGATTCGACGCTGTTGAAGGCCAGCAGCGTAAGCGATGGCGCCCCCTTGCGCCAGAAAGGGGAAGATTTCCCATGACCAGCACCCTGACCCTCGCCGAGGACCGCGCCCAGCGACTGGATGCCGCCGCGCAGGCATGGAACGAACGGCTGTCGGCCGACCCCGCCAACGGCAGCTTGTCCTTCACCGTCACCGGCAGCGGTACCGGTGCGGTGGCCAGCGACATCAAGGCCGGACGGCACACCTTCCAGGTCGACGAGCCGGCGCCGCTGGCCGGGGACGACGCGGCCGCCAGCCCGGTCGAGTACGCGCTGGCCGCGCTGGCCTCCTGCCAGATCGTGGTCTACCGCCTCTACGCCCAGCAGCTGGGGATCCAGGTGGATGACATCAAGGTCACCGCGAACGGAGATCTGGATGTGCACGGCCTGTTCGGCGCCGACCCGTCGGTGCGCCCCGGTTTTACCGGTGTTCAGCTGGATGTGCAGCTCACCGGTCCGGAATCCACCGAGCGCTATCGTGAGCTGCAGCGGGTGGTCGATGAGCACTGCCCGGTGCTGGACGTTTTCAAGAACCCGGTACCGGTGAGCGTCAACGTCCTCGTGTCCGGACGCTAGCCAGGGCCTTGTCCGGTCCGCCTGCCAGCGCGTAGCCTGAGGCCAGGCGAGCATTGGAGGAAAGCAGCATGTCAGCATCAGCCGCGCCGGACTGGGACCCACGGTCCCCGGAGGTGCTAGAGGACCAGATTGCCGCCTACGACCGCTTCCGGGCCCAGTGCCCCGTCGCCCACAGCGAGTTCCTCGGCTACTCGGTGCTGGGGCACGAAGATGCGCTGCGGGTGCTGCATGATCCGGAAACGTTCAGCAACGCCGTCTCCCAGCGGCTGACCGTGCCCAATGGCATGGATCCGCCGGAGCACACCGTCTACCGGGCGGTCAATGACCGCTACTTCACCCCGGAGCTGATGCGCCGCTTCGAGCCGGTGTGCCGGGAAGTGGCGCTCAGCCTGCTCCGGGAGCTGCCGCTGCACGAACCGGTCGACGTGATTGAGCAGCTGGCCGAGGTCTATGCACTGCGCGCCCAGAGCGCGTTCCTGGGGTGGCCGCGGGAGCTGGAGGAACCGCTGCGCGCCTGGACCGCGAAGAACCGCACGGCCACCTTGGCCCAGGACCGACCGGCGATGAAGGCCATCGCCGTGGAGTTTGACGGATACATTCGCCAGCTGCTCCAGCAGCGGCGCGAGGCCGGCCACCGCGCGCCGAAGGACCTGACCACCCAACTGCTGCATGAGCAGGTGTACGGCCGGGCGCTGAATGACGAGGAGCTGGTCAGCCTGTTGCGCAATTGGACGGTCGGTGAGCTGAGCACCATTGCCGCTAGTGTCGGGATCCTGGCCAATTTTCTGGCCACCCACCCGGAAATCCAGACCCGTCTGCGCGAGGATCCCTCGCTGATCGGGGCGGCCAACGACGAGATCCTGCGGGCGCACGCCCCGCTGATTGCCAACCGTCGGGTGGCCACCCGGGATGTGGAGGTCAACGGGCGGCTGATCCCGGCCGGTGAGCGGGTGACCGTGGTGTGGGCTTCGGCCAACCGCGATGAGAGCGTCTTCGGGGACCCGGATGAGTTCCGCCTGGACCGGGACCCGGGGCTGAACCTGCTGTACGGGGCGGGCATCCACATCTGCCCGGGGGCGCCGCTGGCGCGGCTGGAGTTGCGGGTGCTGGTCGAAGAACTGCTCAAGCGCACCAGCAGCATTGCCCCGGCTCCCGGCGCCCAGGCACCGGCCCGGGCCCACTACCCCGGCAGCGGGTACTCCACGCTGCCGCTGCAGCTGGACTGAACCGGCCGCGGACCACAAACCGCCAGCAGGCGCCGTCCCCCTTGGTGGGGGACGGCGCCTGCTGGCGGCAAGGAAGCTGCCGGGTCCGGAACCCGGCCTAGAAGCGGGTCTGCTGGTAGAACCAGTTGATGTGTTCCTCCAGCATGTGCGCGGCCCGTTCCCGGTTGTTGTTGGCAAACGCGCGGTGGATTGCCTTGTGCTGGCGGCGCAGCACCTTCACGATCGGCTGCCAGGTCGCATCGTCCGGAATGGCCGAGGCCACGTAGTCGCTGATCGAGTGGCGCAGGGATTCCATCATCGCCTCCACCACCGAGTTGCCGGCCATCGAGGAGAGCAGCACATGGAACTCGGCGTCAATGCGGTGGAACTCGTCGCGGGAAAGCTGCGGGTCATCCATGCGCATGATCAACACCGCGGTGCGCTCGATCACCTGTTGGGCGTGGATCGGGTCGCGCGGGGTCATCTGCGCCGCCCAGGTCTCCAGCAGGATCCGGGACTCCACGATCTCCCGGACCTGGATGCCCTTGGCCGCCACGTGCAGGCGCAGCGCCTGGGACAGCCCGGCCGAGGGGTTGGAGATGATCACCGCCCCGGAGTTCGGGCCCGAACCGGTGGAGGTGCGCACCACGCCCATCACGTCCAGGATGCGGATTGCGTCGCGCACCGAGGCCCGGGAGATCCCATGGGTTTCGGCCAGCGCCCGCTCCCCGGGCAGCTGATCGCCCAGATTCAGCTTCCCGGTTCGCAGGTCACGCTCAATGGCCTCCAGGACCACCTGATAGGCACGCGGAGTTGGCTTTGTAGACATCAGAACCCATTTTAGTGTGTTGCGCCGTTGGCCAGGGCCACGGGCCTAGTGCGGCAGCATCCAGCTGAGCACCGGGGTGGACTGCAGGTAGACCAGCACGCACAGCACCAGCAGCATGCCCACCGACCAGCCGGCCACCTTCTTCAGGATCACCGATTCCTGGCCTTCCATCTTCACCGCGGTCGCCGCGATGGCCAGGTTCTGCGGGGAGATCAGCTTGCCGACCACGCCGCCGGAGGTGTTGGCGGCCACCAGCAGGGTCGGGTCGATGCCCGCGTTGACCCCGGCGGTCTGCTGCAGCTTGGCGAACAGGGCGTTCGCGCTGGTGTCCGAGCCGGTCACCGCGGTGCCGATCCAGCCCAGGATGGGCGAGAGGAAGGCGAACGCGCCGCCGGCCCCGGCCATCCAGGTGCCGATGGTGATGGTCTGCCCGGACAGGTTCATCACGTAGGCCAGGCCCAGCACCGAGAGGATGGTCAGCGCCGCAAAGCGCATGTTGTACACGGTGCGCCCGATCTCGGCGATCGCGTTGCCCACGGCGATCGGGTACTTTCCCCCGTCATCGAACTTGGAGTACACGATGGCCACGATCAGCCCGGTGATCAGCAGCAGGGTGCCGGGGGTGGAGAGCCAGTTGAAGTTGTAGATCGTCGAGGAGACCGCCTCGCCGTTGCCGTCCACGATGTTCCCGTGCAGCCCCGGCCAGCCGAACTTCACGTCGGTGGCGGCCAGCGCCGCCGGGATGTCCACGCCCAGGCGCCACAGCTTGGCCACACCGAAGATCAGGATCACCAGCACGTAGGGGAACAACGCCATCCAGGTCGCCCCCGGGCGCAGGTTGCGGTTCGCGTCCACCGGCTTGGCCAGCGCCTCGGGGGTGAGGATGCGCTCGCGGGCCTCGTCGGCGCCCTTGGGCTTCCACACCTGCAAGAAGAGCACCGCAACGCCCAGGCCCACCAGCGAGGCGACGATGTCGGTCAGTTCATAGGAGAAGTACGTCGCGCACAACCACTGGGCGATGGCGAAGGAAATGCCGATCACCAGGGTCACCGGAAGGGTCTGGCGCATGCTGCGCCATCCGGCGATGACCAGCACCAGCACGGTGGGAACGAACAGGGCCAGCACCGGGGACTGGTGTCCGACGGTGGCGCCGATCTCCGCGGCCGGGATCCCGGTCAGCGCACCGGCGGTGGTGATCGGGATGGCCACGGCGCCAAAGGCCACCGGGGCGGTGTTGGCGATCAGCACGGCGCTGGCCGCACGCAGCGGGGAGAGCCCCAGGGCCAGCAGCATGGTGGCGGTGATCGCCACCGGGGCGCCGAACCCGGCCAACGCCTCCAGCAGGCCACCGAAGCAGAACGCGATCAGCACCGTCTGGATGCGCACATCCCCGCCGCCGATCACGTCAAAGACCCGGCGCAGGTCCTCGAAGCGCCCGGAGACCACGGTGACCTGGTAGAGCCAGATCGCCATGACCACGATCCACACGATGGGGAAGGCGCCGAACACCACGCCCATCACCCCGGAGTTGATGGCCAGCCCCACCGGCATCTGCCAGCCAAAGATCGCCACGATGATCGCGACCAAAAGGGAGCTGAGTCCGGCATAGTGGGCCTTGACCTTAACTACGGCCAGCATGACAAAGAAGGTGAGCAGCGGGATCAGGGCGACCAGCGCGGAGATGGCCACGCTGCCGGCGATCGGCTCGGTTGATGGTGTAAACACGGTGTGGGCGTCCTTACTAGTGATGGTCAGACCACATATGGTCAGACCACCGATAATACAAGGTGAGTGCTATCACAACAAGTCTTGACGGGATCCGAAAGATGCGCCTAGTATGGTCAGACCACACAGCGAGAGAGTTATTCTTATGCGTATTGCACTCTTTGCCACCTGCATCGTCGACGCGATGTACCCGGAAACGGCCAAGTCCACGGTGAAAATCCTGGAACGCCTTGGCCATGAGGTGATCTTCCCGGCCGGCCAGGCCTGCTGCGGGCAGATGCACATGAATTCCGGCTACATGCCCGAGGCGCTGCCGGTGGTTGAAAACCATGTCCAGGCCTTCGAGCGCGCCGACTACGACGTGGCCGTGGCACCCTCCGGATCCTGCGTCTCCTCCCTGAAGCACCAGCACGGCATGCTGGCCGAGCGGCTGGGCAAGCCGGATCTGAAGTCCCGCGCAGCGGAGGTCGCCGGACGCACCTACGAGCTCTCGCAGCTGCTCACCGACGTCTTGGGCATCACCAACGCCGCCGAACAGCTGGGCAGCTACTTCCCGCACAGCGTCACCTACCACCCCTCCTGCCACGGCATGCGCCTGCTGAAGCTGGGCGACCGGCAGCTGGACCTGCTCAAGTCGGTGGGCGGGATTACCGTGGAGGAGCTGCCCGAGGCAGACCAGTGCTGCGGCTTTGGCGGCACCTTCTCCATCAAGAACTCCGATGTCTCCTCGGCGATGCTGCAGGACAAGGCCCGCAACATCGCCTCCACCGGCGCCTCGCTGTGCGTCGGCGGGGACGTCTCCTGCCTGATGCACATCGGTGGCGGGCTCTCACGCAATGGCCAGAAGCCGGGCACCATGCACCTGGCCAACATCCTGGCCAGCACGAAGGAAGAGATGGTGGCACTGTGAGTCAGGTATTTTTGGGCATGCCGGCGGCCGGGGAAGGCAACCTGTTTGCCGATGAGTCCTTCCCGAAGGCCGCCCACCACGAGCTGCAGAACACCCAGCTGCGCGCGAACCTGCGCCACGCCACCCACTCCATCCGCGACAAGCGGCTGCGCGTGGTCGGCGAGCTGCCGGACTGGGAGTCGCTGCGCAACGCCGGGGAGGCGATCAAGAACCAGGCGATGGCACGGCTGGATGAGCGCCTGGAGGAGTTCGAGAAGAACTTCACCGCCCGCGGCGGCATCATCCACTGGGCCCGCGACGCGGCCGAGGCGAACCAGATCGTCACCGACCTGATCAAGCAGACCGGCTCCACCGAGGTGGTCAAGGTCAAGTCCATGGCCACCCAGGAAATCGGCTTGAACGAGCACTTGGAAACCCAGGGCATTGCCGCCTTCGAAACCGACCTGGCCGAACTGATCGTGCAGCTGGACCATGACAAGCCCAGCCACATCCTGGTCCCGGCGATCCACAAGAACCGCACCGAGGTGCGCGACATCTTCCTGCGCGAGATGCCGGATGTGGATCCGAACCTGACCAATGAGCCGGCCAAGCTGGCCGAGGCATCGCGCAAGCACCTGCGCAAGAAGTTCCTCTCCACCAAGGTGGCGATCTCCGGGGCCAACTTCGCCCTGGCGGACACCGGCACCCTGGGCGTGGTGGAGTCCGAGGGCAACGGGCGCATGTGCCTGACCCTGCCCGAAACCCTGATCACCGTAATGGGGATCGAGAAGGTGCTGCCCTCCTGGCAGGACATCGAGGTCTTCATGCAGCTGCTGCCGCGCTCCTCCACCGGGGAGCGGATGAACCCGTACACCTCGCTGTGGACCGGGGTCACCGAGAACGACGGGCCGCAGAACGTGCACCTGGTGCTGATGGACAACGGGCGCACCCGGGCGCTGTCGGACCGCTTCGGGCGCAGCGCGCTGAACTGCATCCGCTGCTCGGCGTGCATGAACGTCTGCCCGGTCTACGAGCGCACCGGCGGGCACGCCTACGGCTCGACCTACCCGGGACCGATCGGCGCGATCCTCTCTCCGCTGCTGACCGGCATCGAGGCCGAGGAGAACAACTCCCTGCCCTACGCCTCCTCACTGTGCGGCGCCTGCTTTGACGCCTGCCCGGTGAAGATCAACATCCCCGAAATCCTGGTGCACCTGCGCGGGGAGGACGTGGATTCCCAGCGCGGCAAGAAGCTGCTGCCCACCCAGATGGACCTGCTGATGAAGGGCGGCTCCTGGGCGCTGGGCAAGGGCCGGAACCTGGACCTGCTGGAAAAGGGGCTGCCGCTGGGCAAGCTGGCCGCCGGCCGGGACAAGAAGATCAAGCGCCTTCCGGGCATCGCGGCGGGCTGGACCGCCAGCCGCGACATCCCGGCACCGCCAAGCAAGTCCTTCCGCGACTGGTGGAAGAGCGAGAAGGAGGGCAAATGAGCGCCAAGGAAGAGATCCTGGGCCGGATCCGCACCGCACTGGCCGATAACCCGCACGTGGAACCGGTGGTGCGCGACTACCGCACCACCTCGCAGCTCAGCGAAACCGAGGTCATCGAACTGCTGGTGGACCGCCTGGTGGACTACAAGGCCGGGGTGGATGTCATCGAGGCCGAGCAGATCGCCACCCACGTCGCCGCGAAGCTGGCCACCGCCCGCTCGGTGGTCTACCCGCACGGGCTGGACACCGGTTGGCTTCAGCAGCTGCCCGAGTCCATTGAGCGGCGCATCGACGCCCCGGGCCACGCCCTGGACATCCCGGTGCTCGATGAGACCAGCGCCGTGGTGACCTCCTCGGCGGTGTCCATCGCCGAGTCCGGCACCATCATCCTGGACGGCGAACCCGACCAGGGCCGGCGCGCGATCTCCCTGGTGCCCGATCACCACGTGTGCATCGTGCCGGTCTCCACGATCGTACAGCTGCTGCCCGAGGCCATGCCGCGCATGGACGTGACCCGCCCGCAAACCTGGATTTCCGGGCCGAGCGCCACCAGCGACATCGAGCTGGAGCGCGTCGAGGGCGTGCACGGGCCGCGCACCCTGGATGTGCTGATCGTGCGCGGGCTATAGACCCCTGCGCCCCCATTCGATGGCCGGTTTCCCCGTTCCAAAATCTCCAAGGGAAGCCGGCCATCGTTTGTACGACCGCCCAATATGCTGCGCATCGCGCGCAGAAGATTCGGCTGGTCGGGAATGCTGGATGCTCCCCCTACCCCTGGTCGCGACATGCTCCACTATGAGGGATTTTTGTGTCCTTTTGCCTCGGTAAAAGGACGAATGCACGGTTTCTTCGATGCCGAACTGGGCGAACTTCCGGTTGTTGCCCTCAGCCTGCTTAAAGTCCCGCAGGAGTGCGATGGCTCCAACGGGTCTCTAAACTCGCGGGACTACTCCACCAGCTTCCCGGCCGTGTCCACCTCACCGATCAGCTCACTGATCTCGGCGGGCACGGGCGGGATCGACTCGCGCACCACCCCGCCGTGCGGGGACCAGACCAGGTTCACCTGCAGCTGCGGATCCTGCTCGGGGTAGTCGCTGCGGTTGTGGCAGCCACGGGTTTCGCGCCGTTCCAGCGCCGCCTCCAGGGTGGCCCGGGCGGAGAGCGCCGCGGATTTCAGGTCATAGGCGTGCGCCAGGTCCTGGAAGCCGGCAATGTCCGGGTGGATTCCCACGTTGGCCATCCGCGCTTCGATCTCATCCAGCCGGCGCAGCCCTTCGAGCAGGCCCGCCTCGTCACGCACCACCCCGGCGCACTCGGTCATCATGTCCCGGATCGCCCGTTGCAGGGAGCGAACGTTTTCCTGTCCGTCGGCGGCCAGCAGCCGCTCCAGCTCGGCGCGGGCCCGCGTCACCGCGGCGGCCGAACGGGTGTGGGACTCAAGCCCGGCCGAATACTCGGCGGCCGCCCGGCCCACGATCCGCCCAAACACCAGCAGCTCAATCAGCGAGTTGCCGCCCAGGCGGTTCGCCCCGTGCAGGCCGCTGGAGGCCTCACCGATCGCGTAGAGCCCCTCTACGTGCGTGGAGTGGTCTTCGGGGCGCACCCACACCCCACCCATGGAGTAGTGCGCGGTCGGCGCGATCTCGATGGGTTCGCGGGTGATGTCCAGCATCTGCACCTCCAGCATGGTCTGGTACACCCGCGGCAGCCGCTCCATGATCAGCTGGCGCGGCAGGTGGGAGATGTCCAGCCAGACCCCGCCCTTCTTGGTGCCGCGTCCTTCCTTGATTTCCGTGTAGGCCGCCAGCGCCACCCGGTCGCGGGTGGACAGTTCCATGCGCTGCGGGTCGTAGCGTTCCATGAACCGCTCCCCCAGCCCGTTGCGCAGGATGCCGCCCTCGCCGCGGGCTGCCTCGGAGATCAGGGTGCCGGCCGCGTTTTCCGGTTCAATGATCCCCGAGGGGTGGAACTGCACCAGCTCCGGGTCGCGCAGCCGGGCCCCGGCCTCCACCGCCAGGCGGAAGGAGTCCCCGGTGTTCTCATCGCGCCGGGAGGAGGTCCGCCGCCAGATGCGGTTGTGTCCGCCGGCGGCCAGGATCACCGCATCGGCGTGGATCAGGTAGCGGGTGCCGTTGTTCACGTCGAAGCCGTACGCGCCGAACACGCGGTTGTCATGGGTGAGGATGTCGGTGATGTACACGGTATCCAGGATGGGGACCTGCAGCTGTTCACTGCGGCGGACCAGGCTGCGCTGGATTTCCAGGCCCGTGTAGTCCCCGGCGAACGCGGTGCGGCGGAAGGTGTGGGCGCCAAAGAAGCGCTGGGAGATCCGTCCGTCCTCTTCACGGGCAAAACCCATCCCGTAGCGTTCCAGGTCCGCGATGCCCTCGGCCGCTCCCTGCGCCACAATCTGCACGGTGTGCGGGTTGGCCAGGTAATAGCTTTCCTTGATGGTGTCCGCCGCATGCTGCTGCCAGCTGTCCTCGGCGTCCATGGTTCCCAGCGCGGCGTTGATGCCCCCGGCGGCCAGGGAGGTGTGGGCGTCGTGGCGGGGGCGCTTGCCCACGGCCAGCACGTCCACCCCCAGTTCGGCCAGTTCAATGGCTGCGCGCAGCCCGGATCCGCCGGTGCCGATCACCAGCACGCCGGTGGAGATCTTGCGTTCCCGGATCTTGCCGGTGCCGCCGTCGAACCGGTGGCCGGTGGCGTTGTCGTTGGTTTCGTTGTTCGTGGTGTCGCCGTTGTTGCCCGCGACGGAGCTGTTCATACCCATGGCTTCCACGCTAGAAACCCGGCAACCATTAGTCCAATGAATTATTTTTCTGGTTTCGATGCGTTTCGGCTATCGTCCTTTAGGCTGGAGCCATGAACCTCGACCAGCTCAAGAGTTTCCTGACCGTCGCGGACCTGGGTCACTTCACCCGGGCCGCCGAGCAGCTGCACCTGGCCCAGCCCTCGCTGAGCCGGCAGATCGCCACCCTGGAATCCGAGCTGGGATCCCAGCTTTTCCACCGCGCCCGCGGCAACATCACCCTCACCCCGGCCGGGGAAGCGCTGGTGCCGCTGGCTTCCCGGATGCTGGCCGATGCCGACCGGATCCGCCACCAGATGCAGGAGCTGGCCGGGCTGCGTGCCGGCCGGGTGCGGCTGGGTGCCCCGCCCTCGATGTGCATCTCCCTGGTCGCCATGGTGCTGGGTGAGTTCCACCGGCGCTATCCGGGCATCGAGTTGCACCTGAGCGAGGCCGGTTCGCGTCTACTGCTGGAACAGCTCTCGGCCGGGCAACTGGATTTGGCCCTGGTGGTGGCCTCCGAGCACGAACCGGCCGCCTTCGAGTCCCTGGATGACATTCCGCTGCTCTCGGAGGAGCTCATGGTCATTGCCGCCAAGGCCGGCCAGCTGCCGGCGGGGCAGGGCCCGCTGAGTCTGGCCCAGTTGGCCCCGGTGCCGCAGATCGTCTTCTCCCCCAGCTATGACCTGCGGGCAGCTACCATGCAGGCCTATCGCAGCTGCAACCTGGAACCGAACGTGGTCCTGGAGGGCGGGGAGATGGATGCGGTGCTGCGTTTCGTGCAGCTCGGCCTGGGTGTGGCGGTCGTACCGGCCACGGTGCTGCTGGACCGCAGCGAGTTCCATACCCGCCGGCTGGAGCAGCCCTCCCTGACCCGCACCATTTCCCTGGCCCACCGCAAGGACGTGGGGTTGACCCGGGCGGCGGCGGCCATGCAGCAGATGATCACAGCCACCGCCGCGCAGCTGGCCGGGCGCAGCCCCGCGATCAACGCCCTGGCCGCACCCGGTGGGCAGCGCTGACCCGCGCTTCCCACAGCGCCCCGGTCTGGGCAATCTTCTGCCCGGCGGCGTGCAGTCGTGCGGTGAGCGTTCCCGTGCCCTGCCGAACCACGCCCGCCGGCGGGCCGGGCACCCACGTCCAGCCGAAGTTTGCGGCCAGCCCGCGCAGGTTCGCGCGGTTCACTTCGTGCAGCGCCTGCGGTTGCCCTGGCCAGCTGCCCATCACGAGCAGGCCCTCACGCAGCCCACGCTGTCTGGCCGCTTCCAGCGTCAGTTCGGTGTGGTTCAGGGTTCCCAGATCCGGTCGCGTCACCAGGACCGGCCGGGCGTGCAGTTCCCTGGCCAGGTCCGCCACGGTCTGCTGCTGCTGCGTGAGCTTCACCAGCAGGCCGCCGGCCCCCTCCACAAGCACCACCTGATGGGTGCGGGCCAGTTCCCCCACCCGACGCACATGCTCCTGCAGACTCGGCAGTGAACCGGGGCCGCCGCTGGGACGGCGCTGCGCTTCCTGGCCCAGCGCATCCAGTGGCGCCATCGCCGGGGCCAGGCGCACCCCTTCGGCCACGGTGAGCTGGGCGGGGTGCGACAGCCAGCGCGCGACCGCCTGCACGTCCCCTTCCTCGCCCGGCCCCACCCCCGTCTGGGTGGGCTTGTAGACCGCCACGCGGTGGCCGCGCTGCAGGGCGGCTGCGGCCAGGACCGCGGTGACTACGGTCTTGCCGACCTCGGTATCGGTCCCGGTGACCGCCAGGATCCTGGCGGCGTCCCCGCTCATGCCCGCACCCCGGCCGCAGCCAGCCGTGCCGGCACCGTGAGCGGGGCCTGGAAGGAGAGCAGATGCAGCCAAGGAGTCTCCGGCTCGGTCAGGGTCAGTCCCGGGAGCTGTTGCGCTGCGGTGCGCAGCACTTCCTCGGCCTGCATCCGGGCCAGCCCGGCCCCCAGGCACCGGTGCACTCCCAGTCCAAAGGCCAGCGAATCATCCTGCTCCCGGCCCAGTTGGCCTCCGGACAGCTGCAACACCAGCTGCTGGCCAGCCAAGAATTGCTCACCACCACATACCGTGTCCCGGGCCACGACGCGCCGCCAGGTCGGCACCGAGGACTGGGCGGCCAGAACCGCACCGACCAGCTGCGCGGCGGTGTGTGGGTTGTGGGCGCACTGCTCCCAGCGGCCCCGGTCCAGTGCGGTGTGCAGGACGGTGTGGATGAGCAATGCCGTGGTCTCCTGGCCGGCGATGGTCAAAAAGTAGCCCAGCGAGCGGATCCGGTCCGTGTCCACCCCTTCCCGGTGCAGTTCGGCGTAGAGGTTTCCGTCCCCGGCGGCGATGGCCTGCAGGACGCTCTGGCGCAGCCAGGCGTGGAATTGCGTGGCGGTGTATGCCAGCTCCAGCTGGCGCTGGTGATCCGGCCATCCCCAGAACAATTCCAGTGAGTGGCGGCTGAAGCGCTTGAGCAGGTCCGCCGGCGGCACCGGCACCCCGCTCAGGCGCTGCATCACCTCTGCCGGAATCGGCGCGGCCAGCCGTGCGCTCAGGTCCACCGGTTCCCTCTCGGTCCCGGCGGCCAGATCCTCGCAGATCTCCCGCGCCCGACGCTGCACGAACCCGCGTTGGGCGGCCACCTTGGCGGGGCTGAAGAACCCGGCAACGATGCGCCGCACCCGGCGGTGCTCCTGCCCGCTGGCGCTGGCCAGCACCGGTGGCAGGAAGAACTTTTCGGCCGCGAGGATCCGCAATGCGCTCGGGGCCAGGTCGATCGCGGTGAGCAGCGCATTATCCGGGGTGAACAGTTCCGGGCGCAGCAGGATCCGGCGCACCTGCCGCGGATCCTCGATGATGCGGTAGCGTTCGGTGATTTGTGGCGGGTAGGCCCAGTGCAGGTTTCCGCCCAACGGCGCCCGTCGTGTTGTCGTTGCCGGTGCGCCGGGCACGCTGGGTTCGGTGGCGAACGGGCAGCTCATGAGTGCTCCTCCTGGGTGATGGTGGTGATGATGGCGTGCAGTGCCTCCTGCAGCGCAGTGGTTTCGTGGTGGGCGTGCCCGGTGATGCGCAACCGGGAGATGCCGTCCGGAACACTGGGCGGGCGAAAGCAGGCCACGGAAATCCCCTGCGCCGCCAGGCGTCCGGTGGCGCGGACCGCGGTGGCGGCACTGCCCATCCGCACCGAGAGGATCGGCCCGGTCCCACGCTCCACCCGCGCGTCCCAGCCGGGAGCCGCGACCAGGGTGTTCCCGATCAGCTCAACGTTGCGCATCAGCCGGGCGCGCCGCGGGGCGTCGGCCAGCTGCAGGGCTGCGCGGGCGGCCCCGGCGGCGGCGGGGTTCAATGCGGTGTCAAAGAGAAAGGTCCGGGCGGTGTTCAGCAGGTGCTCGCGCAGCAGGCCCGCCTGCTGTCCACCCAGCAGCACTGCCCCGCCTTGGGCGGCCAGTGCCTTGGACAGGGTTGCGGTGACCAGCACGTGGGCGCTGTGCTGCAGCCCGGCAGCACGCACTGCGCTGCCGCCGGGGGTGGCCGCCAGGGAGTGCGCCTCGTCAACCACCAGCAACGCACCGTACTCTTGGCATAATCGGGCCGCAGCGCCCAGGTCGGCACTGTCCCCCAGCACCGAGTACAGGGACTCAACCACTACCGCCACCCGTGAGGGCGCACGGCTTGCCCGGGCCTGCTGCCGGTGTTCCCCCAGGATCCGTCTCATCCCAGCCAGGTCATTGTGCCCGGCGGTGCGCACCGCGGCCCCGGAAAGCCGGGCGCCGTCCACCAGGCTGGCATGGGCGTGGGCGTCGAGGATGAACAGACTGCCAGAGCCGCCCAGTGCCTGCAACAGGCCCAGGTTGGCGGTATACCCGCTGGAGAACACCAAAGCGGCATCCCGTCCGGTGTAGCGGCACAAGGCGTCTTCCAGCTCCCGGTGCACCGGCAGCGTGCCGGTGGCGATGCGGCTCGCTCCGGCGCCGGCGCCCTGCTCCTGCAGCGCCTGGGTCGCGGCCTGCCGCACCGCCGGGTGCCCGCACAACCCCAGGTAGTCGTTGGACGCCAGATCCAGCAGCCCGGTCCGACTGGTGTCGCGGCGTTGGAAGTGACGGAGTTGGCGCACCCGTTGCCGCCCGGCGAGCCACCCGTGCCAGTGCTCCGGCAGTTCCCCGCCTCGTGCCGATTCCTGCGCTGGACTGTGGAGGCTAGCGTCCATGGACTTGGCCTACCGCCGCCACGACCGCCTGCCCCAGCTGCTCCAGTTCCCGACTGCCGGTGACATAGGGCGGCATCACGTAGAGGAGGTCGCGGAAGGGGCGCACCCACGCACCCCGGCGAACCGCGGCGGCGGTCACTTCGGCCATCCGCACCGGCTCACGCAGCTGGATGACCCCGACCCCGCCCAGTACCCGCACCTGGCGGACGCTGCTGAAGCCGCTCGCTTCACCCAGTGTCCGGCGCAGCCCGTCCTGCAGGGCGTTGACCTGCCCCTGCCAGCGGGCGGCGCCCTTGTCCTGCGGATCCGGTTCGCTCAGCAGCCGGAGCGACGCGTTGGCCACTGCGCAGGCCAGCGGATTGCCCATGAAGGTGGGCCCGTGCAGCAGCGGTGAACCGCTGCGCTCCAGCGTCTGGGCCACCGCGGTGGTGCACAGCGTCGCAGCCAGGCTCAGGTAGCCGCCGGTCAGGGCCTTGCCCACGCACATGATGTCCGGGATGACCCCGGCCCATTGGCTGGCGAAGAGGCGCCCGGTGCGGCCGAATCCGGTGGCGATTTCGTCAAAGATCAACAGCAGGCCGTGCTCGTCGGCCAGTTGGCGCAGCACCCCCAGCACCTGCGGCGCGTAGACGTGCATGCCTCCGGCGCCCTGCAGCACCGGTTCGCAGATGATGGCGGCCAGCTCTTCGGAGTGCGCAGCGATCCCGGCCCGCGCCCGGGTCTCCCACTCCGAAAGCTCGGTCTCATCAACCTGCCAGCCGCCCCCTGGTTCGGGCACGGCGGAGGGCGGGCGGGGCAGAAATACGTGCTCCGGCCCCTGGCCGCTGAATTGCGCGTGCATCCCGTCCACCGGGTCGCAGATTCCCATGGTGGCAAAGGTGTCCCCATGATAGCCCCCGCAGGGCCGCGACGCGTTGACGTTCTCCTTGCCCCCGGGCGTGCTGGTACTGCAGCGCCAATTTGAGTGCCACTTCCACGCAGATGGATCCCGAGTCGGCTAGGAACACGTGGTTCAGGCTGCCCGACGCCAGGGCCGTCAGGCGTTCGGCCAGTTCCACGGCCGGTGCGTGGGTCAGTCCCCCGAACATTACGTGGCTGAATTGCTCCAGCTGTTTCCGCGCAGCCGTATCCAGCCGCGGGTGGCGGTACCCGTGGACGGCGGACCACCAGGAGGACATGCCATCGATCACCCGGTAGCGCCCGGAGGCATCGGCGAGACTCAGCCAGACGCCCTCGGCCTCCTGCACCTCATAGCGGGCCCCGGCCCCCAGGGTACTGTACGGATGCCAGAGCAGCCCGGCATCCCTGTCCAGGACGCTGCCGGCCAAGGGCGGGGGCGGTGTCGCAGGTCCAGGGTGGAGCGCAGATTTCCCGGCGGGTTTCATGCGTTCGGGCTTTCGCTGGTGCCTGCACCGCGGCGGCGCAGCACCGGTTCGACGCCCGCAGCCGGCCCCGCGGCCCCGATCGGGCATCCGGTCCCGGCGGTGCCGCAGGTGCTGGCGCATCCGCCGCCGCAGCCTGTGGCCGGTTGGTGGGCACCGTGGTCCTTCGAGGCGTGCACGCGGCGGGCCAGCTCGTTGGGGTCCACGTCTTCCTGGCCCAGCACCACGAATCCGGCGTCGGCGATCATCGCCAGGTCAGCGGCGGCCGCCTGCCCCTCGCTGGTCAGGTAGTCGCCCAGGAAGATCGAGTTGGCCACCTGCAGGGCGGCCGGTTGCTGCGTGCGCAGGTGCATTTCACGGCCACCGGCCATGCGCAGTTCGGCCTGGGGGCAGGCCAGGCGCACCAGCGCCAGGATCCGCAGGCAGCCCAGGGGCGTCAGCAGCCACGTGCCTTCCAGCGGGGTCCCGTCGAAGGGCATGAGGAAGTTCACCGGGATGGAGTCGGCTTCCAGGTCGCGCAGTGCGAACACGGCCTCGACCAGCTGTTCCGGGTTCTCCCCCAGACCCACGATGAGTCCCGAGCAGGGTGAGAGCCCGGCGTGGCGGGCCTGGCCGACCGTGTCCACCCTGTCCTGGTAGGTGTGCGTGGAGCAGATTTCCGGGTAAAGGGATTCGGCGGTATTCAGGTTGTGGTTGTACGCATCGGCCCCGGCGGCATGCAGCTTCGCGGCCTGCCCCTCCTTCAGGATGCCCAAGCAGGCGCACACCTCCACCTCGGGGTGCTCGTCCTTCAACTGTCCAATCATGGTGGCCACCCGGTCCACGTCGCGGTCGGTGGGTCCCTTGCCGGAGGCGACCATGCAGACCCGCGAGGCTCCGCCGGCCACGCCCAGTCCGGCCTGGTGCACCGCCTCCTGGGGTTTGAGCCAGGTGTATTTCAGGATTTCGGCCTTGGAGCCAAGGCGCTGTGAACAGTAGGTGCAGTCTTCTGGGCACAGCCCCGATTTCAGGTTGACCAGGTAGTTGACCTTGACGGTGTTGCCGAAGAATTTCTGGCGCAGCCTGCCGGCGGCCGCCACCAGGGTGTGGGTTGCCGCATCGGGAACTCGCAACACGGCCAGGGCCTCCTCCCGTGTCAGCCGGTGTCCTGCCTCAATGCGTGCAGCCAGCTCATGCACGTCCAGCTGCCCGTCCAGGGTCGGCGGGGCGGCGGCCTGCTGAGATAGCGGTGGCGCTGCGGCGTGCGTCCTGCTGTTGATGGTGGTCATAATGTGGCCGGCCTTTCGCGCGGTACATGTGCCCGGCACACCAAGAGCGGAATGCTGAACACTGTTCAATAAAAGGTATGTCAACTGTATACCGTTTTATTGAACAGCGTTCAAGTCTTTGCCGCGAGATGCCGTCTCCACGAGCTGCCACCGACGCACCGCAGGCATCGCGGACCGGTACGCGTGGTCTCTCAGCATGATGGCACGCCGAGTGAACTTTTCTGCCAAACCAGATTGCTCAAGTGGTCGGTTATGCTCCGCCACCTCGGAGCGCCCCGGAGAATTCATTGCCGTTCTCCATCTCGACCAGCTGCGTTCCACAGCAGAATCGAAGTCCCACCGCAAAAGACGCTCTGTGCGATGTGCGAGACCAACGGCCAACGGCCGAAAATACGACGCGTTGCGCCTGGGCATGGCCCCATGCTTCGCCGGGAACTGATGGAATCTCGCAGGCATGGGAGCGGCCCTGATTGCGGCACATTCGTCGGATGAGCGTGCACCGCCTCGGCTTACAGGGTTGGCCGCCGCCGCTGCGCCTTGGTCTGCGAGCGCTGGGCCTTGGCCTCCAAACGGCGGCGTTGGGATCCCTTCGTTGGCTTCGTTGCCCTGCGCTTGGGCGGATCCGGGGCGAGCGCAGCGGCGATGATCTGACCCAGCTTTTCCTGGGCGCTGCGCCGATTGAGCAGCTGCGAACGCTGCTCCGCGGCCGAAACCGTGATGCTCCCGTCGGTCAACCGGGAGGACAGCCGTTCCAGCAGGCGTTCGCGCTGCCCCGGTGAGAGGGCATGGGAGGCGGCAATGTTCCAGGACAGTTCAGCCCGGGTGGACGAGGTGTTCACATGCTGGCCACCGGGTCCCGAGGCACGGGAGAAGCGCCATTCCAGCTCAACGGCCGGAATGCTCAACGTGCGCGAAACCCTCAGATCCATCCTTCCAGCATGGCACACCCCCGCGCCCCGGCCACCCTGGGAGCCAAGAACTCACTGCAGTGGCTGGTCGCCCGGTGGCGAAACTGCTTGAATTGAAATCAGCCGCCACAAGTGGAATGAGAGTCGACATGTCAACGCCGAGCAACGAACCGACCAACCCGTACTCACAGGGCGCACCGTCCTACGACTCGGGTTCCTTCAATCAGCCGCCCCAGTTCCACGGCCAGACCCCCGGCGGCACGCAGCAGCCGCAGCAGTACAATTCCCGCGAGCAGTTCACCGGCGGCCAACTGGCCCAGACCTCGATGATCCTGGGCATCCTGGCCTTGGTGTTCAGCGCCCTGGGCATCATCCTGGGGCCGATTGCCATCTCCAAGGCCAACAAGGCCGAACGCCAATACAATACGGCGGCAACGGTCGGAAAGGTCACCGGCTGGTTGGGCACCTTCCTTGGCGCACTGTGGGTGCTGGCCGGGCTGCTCGTGCTCTTTGGCATGCTCAGCTTCTACTCCAATAGCTAGGTTCACCCAGTTCCGGGCCGACGCCTTCCCTCGCGCCGGTAATATCCGTTCCTGCGTTTAACCCCCGCCATGGCCAACGGCTAGCGTAAGGGAAGGAATTATTGCGCCAAGGAATAGGAAGCACGTGCCTGAGAAGATTCGCATTGGAATTGCCGGTTACGGGAACCTGGGCCGCGGGGTCCAGGCGGCCGTGGCGAAGAATGCCGACATGGAACTGGTGGGGGTCTTCACCCGCCGCGACCCGCAGAGCCTTGAGCTGGCTTCCCCGGCCCCGCGCTACGCGATGGCCGAGCTGGATGCCCACACCGACGCCATTGACGTGCTGATTCTCTGTGGCGGTTCGAAATCCGATCTCCCCGAGCAGGGACCGGCGCTGGCCGCGAAGTTCAACACAGTGGACAGCTTTGACACCCACGCCAGGATCCCGGAGTATCACGCGGCCGTGGACCCCCCGGCCCGGGCCGGCGGCAAGACCGCACTGATCTCCGCCGGGTGGGATCCGGGAATGTTCTCCATCAACCGCGTCTACGGCGAGGCGCTGTTGCCCGACGGGGAAACCTACACGTTCTGGGGCCGGGGGCTGAGCCAGGGCCACTCCGACGCGGTGCGCCGCGTGCCGGGGGTGGCCGCCGGGGTGCAGTACACGATTCCCAGCCAGGAAGCGATCGACCTGGTGCGCGCCGGCCAGCGCCCCACGCTGAGCACCCGGCAGAAGCACCAGCGCGAATGCTATGTCGTGCTGGAGGACGCAGCGGATCCCGAGGTGGTGCGCGAGGCGATTGTGAGCATGGAGCACTACTTCGATCAGTACGACACCACGGTGCACTTCATTGACGCCCAGACCCTGGCCGCCGAGCATTCGGACATGCCCCACGGCGGATTCGTGATCCGCTCGGGCAACACCAGTGCCGAACAGAACCAGGTCATCGAATACTCCCTGGCGCTGGGTTCGAACCCCGAATTCACCTCCAGCGTGCTGGTGGCCTACGCGCGGGCGGTGCACCGGATGAACCGCGCCGGGATCACCGGCGCGCAAACCGTGTTCGATGTGGCCCCGGGGCTGCTGTCGCCCAAGTCCCCGGACCAGCTGCGCGCCGAGATGCTCTAGCAGCGCACCCGGGCCACAACGGTCCTTAAAACAACGCAACGCCAGCGACCCTTTTCATGGAAGGTCGCTGGCGTTGCGCATTCTTGCGGTGTGTGCCCCCAGGCGGTGTATTACTCGGCGGCCGGCAGGACGAAGGCCGCGTCGATCTCGATCTTGACCTTGTCGCTGACCAGCATTCCGCCGGCCTCCAGGGCGGCGTTCCAGGTGATGCCGAATTCCTTGCGGGAAATGGTCGTGGTGGCGCTGAAGCCGGCCCGGGTCATGCCGAACGGGTCAACGGTCTGGCCGCCGAACTCCCCCTCCAGCTCAACTTCCTTGGTGACGCCCTTGATGGTCATTTCACCGATCAGGGTGAATTCGTCGCCGCCCTCGGCGCGCAGCGAGCGGAAGCTCATGACCGGGAAGTTCTCCGCGTCAAAGAAGTCCTCACCCTTTAGGTGGGCGTCGCGGTTCGCATCCTTGGTGCTTACCGAGGCGACCTGAATGGTCGCCTCAACGGCGGAGTCGGCCAGGGAGTCGCCGACGGTCAGGGTGGCGTCGAAGTCAGTGAAGTTGCCGCGGACGCGGGAGATGCCGGCATGGCGAACGACGAAGCTGACTTCGCTGTGGGCGGCGTCCAGGTTCCAGGTTCCGGTGGTCAGGTCGGTAGCTGCGGCAGTAGTCAAAAGGTTGCTCCCTGTGTGTCATATGGGTGGTAGCGCAACGCCAAAATATAATTGACGCTTCAACTGCTTCACTCTTAACCATTGCACACCCGATGATGATGCGTCAATTAATTCGCCACACTTCGACATACCCCGCAGTGCAACGCCCGCCACTGGCCGCCCCAAAGCACCCCACGCACCGCGGCACTCGACAAGGGGGCGGCCCCGCCGCTATCGCGGCGCCCACGACACAGTTCCCGGTGGCACACCTCATACGCCGGGCCGGGAATGGATCGAGAACCCGATGGGTTACAGGATCTACATGCAAACGCATGGAAATCGGATCCCGAGGGCACCCGCTCGCGGGACCCCAACCGAAAGGCAGGACAAGATGACCGAGCTAGCCGGATACCCCAATGACCGCCTGACCCCCGAGAACACCGCCATCCTGCTGGTCGACCACCAGTCCGGGTTGATCCTCGGCGTACAGGACCACGATCAGCTCGAAGTACGTCGCAACGCCCAGGCCCTGGCCAAGATCGGCAAGGTCTTCGATGTACCCGTCGTCGCCACCACTTCCGCTCCCACCGGCCCCAACGGTCCGCTGATCCCGGAGCTGACCCGAGAACTGGGTGATGAAACCCCGATCATTCACCGCACCGGTGAAGTCGACGCCTGGGACGACCCGGCCTTCGAAGAAGCGGTGAAGGCCACCGGGAAGAAGAACCTGGTGATCGCCGGCGTCATCACCGATGTTTGCCTGATGTTCGCCTCCCTTTCGGCCCGGGCCCGCGGCTACAACGTGCATGCCATCGTTGACGCCTCGGGCACGACCAACAAGCTCGCCCGGGAAACCTCGCTGCTGCGCCTGCAGCAGGCCGGGGTCACCCTGAACAGCACCGTCGGTGTCATCTCCGAGCTGCTGCGCGACTGGAAGAACCCGGGCGGTGCGGGCACCGCGGAAACGTTCGCCGAACTGGCCATGCCGTTCTACGGAGCGGTCATCGAAAGCCACACCGCGGCCAGCGGCGGCGAGCAGAAGTAGCCTTCCCACGCCGCTCGGTGCCGGGGCGGCGGACAGACCCCGCCGCCCCAGCACCCCTCACCCGCTCCCCCGCGTCACATCCTGAGCGCTATCCAGTGCGGGGGAACGCAAAGAGCACGGGGCCCGCAGATTACTCTGCGGGCCCCGCGCTCTTGGCTGGGCGCGGATTACCGGCTCCTCGCGGATCCGCGGCCCGGTCAGGGTTCGGTGACCAGGCCTTCCTGGACCATCCAGGCGAAGGCCACGTCGGCCGGTTCCCCGCCCTCAACGTCAACCTGGTAGTTCAGGTCCATCAGCACCTCATCGGTGAGCAGCGGGGCGATCTGTGCCATCACGTCCGCCACCTGCGGGTACTGTTCATAGAACTCACCGTTGATGACCGGGGCCATGTTGTAGCTGGGGAAGTACTCCACGTCATCCTCCAGCACCGTCAGGTTCAGCGCCTTGATGCGCCCGTCGGTGGTGAAGACCTCGCCGAAGTTGCACGCCCCGTCCGCGGTGGCCGAGTAGATGGCCCCCACGTCATAGAGCCCGACGTTGGATTCGGGCACGTCGCTGCCGCGCTTGAGCCCGATCGCCTCCAGCATCGGGGTCAGCCCGTCACGCCGGGAGTTGAACTCGGGGTCCACGCAGAACGTCAGCTCGGACTTGTCCAGGTCCTTGAGCTGGGAGAGCTTGGTGACCCCCAGCTCCTTGGCCGCCTCTTCATTCATCGCCATGGCGTAGGTGTTGTTCAGCGGCGCCGGAGCACCCCAGTAGAGCCCGTTCTTGGCGTCCTCATCACGCACCGCCTTCCACTGCGCCTCCGCGCCGGGTACCGGCTCCTCGTGGCCCAGGTAGGTCAGCCAGGCGGTGCCGGTGTACTCCCAGACCATGTTGGCCGCGTTGCTCACCAGCAGTTCACGCGCCGGCTGCGAACCGGGCACGTTGGTCAGGTCGGTGACGTCGAACCCGGCGGTCTGCAGTGCGATGACCGCGATCTTGCCCACGATCAGCTGCTCGGTGAAGGACTTGGAGGTCACGGTGACCTTCGGCTTCTCCTCGGACAGGCCCGGGATGGGCTGGATCTCGCCGGGGGCGGAGGGCGGCACGGTGCCGGTGGACGGGGAGAGCCCGCAACCGGTCAGGCCGAGCAGCGCCGCAGCGCCCAGCGCGGTCAGCTTCAGCTTGTTTTTCACGACAGTCCTTTCGGTCGAGCCGCGGTTTCCACCACGCGTCCGATCCAGTCAACGCTCACCGCCAGCAGGGCCACCAAGAGCGAGCCGGCCACCAGCACCGCGTTCAGCGACAGGTTCACCCCGGTGGTGATCAGGATGCCCAACCCGCCGCCGTTGATGAACGTGGCCAGGGTGGCGGTACCCACCAGCAGCACCAGTGCGGTGCGGATTCCCGAAAGCATCACCGGAACCGCCAGCGGCAGCTCCACCTTGAACAGGACCGCCATCTGGCTCATCCCGATCCCGCGGCCGGCTTCCACCAGCCGCTGGTCGACCTGCTGCAGGCCGATGATGGTGTTGGACAGGACCGGAAGGATCGCGTAGAGCACCAGCGCCACCACGGCGGTCATCGGCCCGTAGCCGAGCCAGAACGCCAGCAGCACCACCAGGCCAATGGCCGGGGCGGCCTGCCCGACGTTGGCGATCGCGCGCACCGTGGGCGCCGCCTTGCGGATGCCGGGACGGGTGAGCAGGATCCCCAGCGGGATCGCGATGACCAGCACCACCAGGGCGGCGAGCACCGTGATCTGCAGGTGCTCCACCGTGTAGCCCCAAATGGTGGACGGGTCCAGGGTCTGGCGTTCGGTGTCGCTCAGGTCTGCGGTCAGCAGCCAGGCCACCAGCAGCCCGAAGGCCACCAGGATCCCGATCAGCTGGTAAAGCAGTCCACGTCGTTCGGCGGTCATTGGTCCTCACCGTCCTGCAGGGCGACCTGGCTGATCGCCCCGGAGTTCAGGCCCACCGGTGCCTCGTGGTCCGCCCCGGCGGCCGCATTGGCCGCGGAGATCGCCTCCATCACCGTCTGCACGGTGATGATTCCAGCGTACGCGTCGCGCCGGCCGGTGACGATGGCGGATTCGGTGCTGGAGACCAGCATGGTGTCCAGCGCGTCGTTTAGGGTCGCCTGCCAGCCCACCGACGGCAGGTTCGGGTCATAGGTGCCCTCGATAATCTGCGCGCGGGAGAGCTGGCGGCGGGTGAGCCGGCGCAGCGGGCGGCCGCGCGAATCGAGCACCACCGCGTACTTCGCCCCGGCGCCCTGCACCTGGGAGAGCACATCGGAGGCGCGCTGGCCGGGGGTCGCGGTGACCGCGTCCTCCAGCTCGACCTCGTTCACGCGGGTCAGGGTCAGCTGCTTCAGCCCGGCACCGGAGCCGATGAAGTTCTCCACGAACTCGCTGGCCGGGTTGGCCAGGATGCGTTCGGGCGAATCGTACTGCTCCAGCTGGGCGCCCTCGTTGAACACGGCGATCCAGTCGCCGAGCTTGACGGCCTCATCGAAGTCGTGGGTCACGCACACGATGGTCTTTTGCACCTCGGACTGGATGTTCAGCAGCTCATCCTGCAGGCGCTGGCGGGTGATCGGGTCCACGGCGCCGAACGGCTCATCCATCAGCAGCACCGGCGGGTCGGCGGCCAGGGCGCGGGCCACGCCCACGCGCTGCTGCTGTCCGCCGGACAGCTCCTTCGGGAAGCGGTCGCGGTACAGCTCCGGATCCAGGGAAACCAGCTCGAGCAGCTCGTCCACGCGGGCTGCGATCTTCTCCTTGGACCAGCCCAGCATCTTGGGCACCATGCCGATGTTGGTGGCCACCGTCATGTGGGGGAACAATCCACCGGCCTGGATCACGTAGCCGATGCGCCGGCGCAGCTCATCACCGTTCATCTTGGTTACGTCATCGCCGTTGATCACGATCTGCCCGCTGGTCGGCTCGATCAGCCGGTTGATCATCTTCAGGGTCGTGGTCTTGCCACAGCCCGAGGGGCCGACGAACATCACGATGGAGCCGGCCGGAATCTCCAGGGTCAGTCCGCCCACCGCGGACTTCTTCTGCCCCGGGTAGGTCTTGGTGACTTCCTGCAGCATGATCGAGGCGCCGGTGACGCCCTCAGCGGCGCCGTTCGCGGCGGTGCTGCCGGTGCGGGCACCGCCCTGGCCTGCGGTCTTGCCGTTAGCGGCCATGTTGTTGTCTTCTCTAGCGTTGTTCTCAGACACGGATACCTCGCGGGGTTGTGAGCCGGCCGATGCCGATCAGGATCAAATCAAGAATCAGGGCCAGGATGACCACTCCCACCACGCCGACAACGACGGATTCCAGGGAGTTGGCGCCACCGAGGCGGGAAAGGCCGGAGAAGATCATTCCACCCAGGCCCGGGCCGAGCGAATAGGCGGCGATCGCCGCGACGCCCATGACCATCTGGGCGGAAATCCGGATGCCGGTCAGGATCACCGGCCACGCCATGGGAATCTCAACCTTCAGCAAGGTGCCCAGGCGGCTCATTCCGATGCCGCGGGCGGATTCGACCAGGCTGGGTTCAATATTGTTCAGGCCCACGATCGCGTTGCGCAGGATCGGCAGCGCGGCGAAGAAGGTCACCACAATGACCGCGGGGGTAACGCCGAAACCGACCGGCACAATCAGCAGGCCGATCAGCGCGAAGGAAGGGATCGTCAAGCCAATGGCGCTGATGCCGTTGGCCACGCCCGCCAGCGCCTTGCTGCGGTACACCAGCACCGCCAGCACTACGGCAATGGCGGTGGCCAGGATCAGGCATTGACCTACCAGCGAGAAGTGTTGCCAGGAGGCCAACAGTATTTGGCGATATCGCTCGCCAATGAAATCTCCCACATCAAAACCTGCTTCACTCTAGTTACGAAAAATGCACCAAATCCGCGGAATTTCGCGGTCCGGCATCCTTTAGCTTAGCTAGTTGGCTAGGTCACTTCCAATTGATACACCCGTATTTCTCGTCTGACTTGGGCTTATTAGTTCACTCACGAACCGCAATAGGAAATGACATCGACTGGCGTGCCGCAGGCCACTTGTAGTGAGATGGGGTCATGAAACTTGCCACCCTTCGCACCCCCGATTTAGCGGCGCCCACGGCCGCCGCGCTGATCAGCGACCAAGGCGCCCAGCTGCTTCCAGGATTCCCGGACGTGCAGCATTTCCTGCGGGCCAAGGAGGAGCGGCGGCAGCAGGCCCTGGAGCAAGCCCGGGCCAGCCAGCCGCAGCCGCACGCCGGGCTGGTGTACGCCACACTGATCCCCAATCCCTCCAAGGTGCTGTGCATTGGACTGAACTACCGCAACCACATCGCCGAGGTCCAGATGGAGGAACCGAAATACCCCACCATCTTCGCCAAGTTCGCCTCCAGCCTCAGCGGCGCCAACGACAGCGTGGAAATCCCCGGCGAGGACCACCGGGTGGACTACGAGGGTGAGCTGGCGGTGATCATCGGCGCCCCGGGACGGCGGATCCCCGCCGAGCACGCGCACCGGCACATCGCCGGGTACGCCATCTCCAATGACATCTCCATGCGCGGCTACCAGGGCCGCACCCGGCAGTGGCTGCAGGGCAAGGCCTGGGACGCCTCCACCCCGGTCGGCCCATGGCTGGTCACGGCCGACGAATTTTCCCCCGGGGCGCGGATCACCACGAAGGTCAACGGGCAGCTGGTCCAGGACGACTCCACCGATGACCTGGTCTTCAATGTGGCCGAATTGGTCAGCTACATTTCGGCGATGACCGAACTGCAGCCCGGGGACCTGATCCTGACCGGCACCCCGGCCGGGGTGGCCGTCTCACGCAAGGACGAGAACGGACGCCGCCCCTGGCTCAAGCCCGGCGACGTACTGGAAACCAGCATCGAAGGTCTGGGCACCAGCCGGCTGACCTTCCACCCACAGGAGGACTAGGCATGCACAACGCCAACGCTTCGGCACCCCAGGATTTTTCCACCTGCGATCTGTTCGACGACGACGAGACCCTGCAGTCGGTCTCCACCCAGCTGCGCAACTTCGGCGGGCGGACCAAGTTCAGCGGCCCAATCCGAACGCTGCGCTGCTACCAGGACAACTCCATCCTCAAGCAGATTGTCGCCACCCCCGGCAACGGGCAGGTGCTGGTGGTTGACGGAGCCGGATCCCTGGACTGCGCACTGCTCGGTGACATGGTCGCCAAGACCGCACTGGACAACGGCTGGGCCGGATTGGTCATCCACGGCGCCGTGCGGGACTCGGCGGAACTGGCCACCTTGGACCTGGGAATCAAGGCGCTGGGCACCAACCCGCGCAAGAGCCAGAAACTGGACTCGGGCTCCCCTGACGTGGAACTGCGCTTCGGTTCGGTGACTTTCCGTCCCGGGCTGATGCTGCACAGCGACGATGACGGGATCCTGCTGGACCCGATCGGCTGAGCCCGCAATAAATGGAGATCCAGGTCACCATGATGGGTTAGTGTATTACCTTGACGCCACCAGCGTCATGAACATCACACTCGCATCACTGGAGGACCAACACATGGAAGCCCTCACGACCCTGTTTGGCGACATCTCGTCCGTCATTTGGGGGCCATTTGTCCTGATCCCACTTCTGCTGCTCACCGGGCTGTACCTGACGATCCGGCTGGGCCTGATCCAGCTGGTCAAGCTCGGTCCGGCACTGCGCCTGGGGATCATCAAGCGCAAGGACGCCGGTTCGGAGGGAGACGTCTCCCAGTTCCAGGCTTTGACCACCGCCCTGGCCGCCACCGTGGGCACCGGCAACATCGTCGGGGTGGCCACCGCCATCGGCATCGGCGGGCCCGGTGCGCTGTTCTGGATGTGGATCACCGGCATCTTCGGCATGGCCTCGAAGTACTCGGAGGCCTTCCTGGGTGTGCGCTTCCGCGGCACCGACGCCGCCGGTGAGAAGTCCGGCGGCCCGCAGTACTACCTGCAGCGCGGCATCAAGGGCCCGTTCGGCAAGTTCCTGGCCCTGTTCTTCGCCATCGCCGCAGCGATCGCCAGCTTCGGCATCGGCAACCTGACCCAGGCCAACTCGATCTCCGCGAACCTGGAGAACTCCTTCCAGGTGCCGCTGTGGGTCACCGGCGCGGTGCTGATGGTGCTCTCCCTGGCCGTGCTGGTCGGCGGCATCAAGTCCATCGGCCGCATCACCGCCGGGTTCGTCCCGGTGATGATCATCTTCTACGTGGGCGCCGCCATCTACATCCTGCTGGCCAACCTGGGCAAGATCCCCGCCGCGTTCGCCACCATCTTCACCGACGCGTTCACCGGCACCTCCGCCGTGGGTGGCTTCGCCGGCTCGGCCATCATCATCGCCGTGCAGTTCGGCGTGGCCCGCGGCATCTTCTCCAATGAGTCGGGCATGGGCTCGGCGGCCATCGCCGCCGCCGCTGCACAGACCAGCCACCCGGTGCGCCAGGGCCTGGTCTCGATGACCCAGACCTTCATCGACACCATCATCGTGGTCACCTGCACCGGCCTGGTCATCATCACCACCGGCACCTGGAACATGATTGACCCGGAGACCGGGGAGCAGATCTCCGCCGCGCTGATGACCGGCCAGGCCTTCACCCACGGCCTGCCTGGCCAGTGGGGACACTGGATTGTGACCATCGGCCTGGTGATGTTCGCCTTCTCCACCATCCTGGGCTGGTGCTACTACGGTGAACGCCAGATGGAGCGCCTATTCGGTCGCGCCCTGGTGATGCCGTTCCGCGTGGTGTTCTCCCTGGTCGTGTTCGTGGGCGCCACCACCGAGCTGGCCGTGGTGTGGAACTTCTCCGACATGATGAACGGGCTGATGGCCCTGCCGAACCTGTTGGGTCTGCTGATCCTCTCCGGACTGGTGGCCCGCGAAACCAAGTGGTACCTGAAGAACGACCCGAAGCTGGAAGCCACCAAGGACCAGATCGAGACGTTCATGGCCGGACGTCCGGGCTGGGATGAGTGGAAGGCCGGCGACGTCATCGGCTCCGCCCACGCCCAGGCCACCGGCAAGACCGAGGTCCACGAACGCTAAGGGCGGGCGCTGCCAGCTGCCCCTCAGACACAAGAGCCAGTCCCGTTCAGGGACTGGCTCTTGTACTTTGTTCAGGTATTCAACGGCTGTTGCGCCCAGGCCGGTCTGGGCGCCGCGAGCAGCTAGGCGGCTAGGCGTTCCACAGGCCGTAGGAGTCGGCCAGGTCGGCGATCTTCTGCGCACGGGCCAGACGCGGCAGGTAGGACCCGTCGCCCACTGCGGCACCGGCGGCGTGCGCCTCCAGCAGCTCCATGGCCCAGGACAGCTCATCGGCGCTCGGGGCCAGGGCGGCGTTGATGCCATCCACGTGGTCCCGGGAGAGCGAGAGCTTGCCGGTCATGCCCATCGACGCGGTCACCTGAGTTTCCTCGCTGACCACCCCGGCGTCGGCCCCGGCCGGGGGTGGGCCGTCGATCGCGCCGGGCAGCTTGCCCACGCGGGAGGCGACAACCAGCTTGCCGCGGGCGTAGGCCAACGCCAACGGAGAATCCGAGACGCCGGTGTCCTTGCGGAAGTCGTTCACACCAAAGGCCAGACGGAAGGTGCCGGGGGCCGAGGCGATGGCGGTGGCGTTTTCGATGCCCAGCGCCGATTCGATCAGCGCCAGCACCGGGGTGCCGGCACGCAGACGCATGGCGCTGAGCGTGACCTGCTCAGGCTTCTCGGTCATGGCCAGCATGATGCCACGCAGTCCCGGCGCCTCGGAGAGGGCTGCCAGGTCATCGGCCCAGAACTCGGTGTCAATGCCGTTCACGCGCACCCAGGCGGTCATTCCCGTAGACAGGGCGTTGACCACCGCGTCGCGGGCCTCACCCTTCTTGTCGTCGGGTACGGCGGCTTCCATATCGAAGATGACCGAGTCCGCCTCGCAGGCCAGGGCCGGCCCGAATTCCTCTGGCTTCGCGGCGTTGACCAACAACCAGGAACGGGAAAGTTTTGCGGGGAGAGCTGCTGCTCGACGATTACGGAATGCCATACCACTACCCTACTCACTACGCATCACCGGCACCCAGAACTGCCTGCGGTGTTGCGGCCGCTCACTAGGGCATGTGACGCCAATTACGGTTTTCTCCAGTTAGAGAGTAACGTGTTTTCCCGGGTTCGGTGGTTCATAGGGAACGACCATCGGCTTCAGGGACGCATAATTTTGCCTTAGCACCGTGAGCACCGGGGCGGGGCCGAGGAAGGAGACGACCGTGGCTGGCGAAATCACGCAGCAGACACAGTCGCAGGACAATCAAAAGCTCGAACGGGCGTTGTCCAACCGGCACATCCAGCTAATCGCCATCGGCGGGGCCATCGGCACCGGCCTGTTCATGGGTTCGGGCAAGACCATCGCCGTCGCCGGCCCCTCGGTGATCTTCGTGTACATGATCATCGGGTTCATGCTCTTCTTCGTCATGCGGGCCATGGGCGAGATCCTGCTGAGCAACCTGGAGTACAAGACCTTCTCCGAGTTCGCCGGTGACCTGCTCGGCCCGTGGGCCGGCTTCTTTACCGGGTGGACCTACTGGTTCTGCTGGGTGGTCACCGGGATCGCCGACGTGGTGGCGATCGCCCACTATGTGGCTTTCTGGTGGGGCGACCTGCCCCTGTGGATTCCGGCACTGACGTGCATCGTGCTGCTGGTGGCCCTGAACCTTCCCAGCGTGAAGAACTTCGGTGAAACCGAGTTCTGGTTTGCGCTGATCAAGATCGTGGCGATCCTGGCGCTGATCGTCACCGGGCTGGCCATGATCGTGCTCGGTTTCGAGGCCGACGGAACCCGCGCCTCGTTCTCCAACCTGTGGAACTACGGTGGACTGTTCCCCACCGGCATGATGGGCTTCATTGCCGGATTCCAGATTGCAGTGTTCGCCTTTGTGGGCATTGAACTGGTGGGCACCACGGCTGCGGAAACCAAGGACCCGGAAAAGACCCTGCCGCGCGCGGTGAACTCGATCCCGCTGCGCATTATCCTGTTCTACGTCGGCTCGCTGGTCATCCTGATGTCGGTCACTCCCTGGGTCAAGTTCTCCCCCGAGGAATCCCCGTTCGTGGGCATGTTCGCGCTGGCCGGGCTGGTCGGTGCCGCCGGCGTGGTGAATTTCGTCGTGCTCACCTCGGCAACCTCCAGCGCCAACTCCGGGATCTACTCGACCTCGCGCATGATCTACTCGCTGGCGGTGGACGGGGATGCGCCCAAGCGCTTTGGCAAGCTGACCAAGAACCAGGTGCCGCGCAACGCCCTGTTGTTCTCCTGCATGTTCCTGCTGGCCGGCGTCGTGCTGCTCTACACCGAGGGTTCGGTGGCCGAGGCCTTCACCCTGGTCACCACAATCTCCGCACTGTGCTTCATGTTCGTGTGGACGATGATCCTGCTCAGCTACCTGGTGTACCGCAAGCGCCGCCCGCACCTGCATGATCAGAGCAAGTTCAAGATGCCCTTTGGCATGCTGATGCCCTATGTGGTGCTGGCGTTCTTCGTGTTCATCCTGTGGACCTTGACCACCCAGCCCGACACGCTCCAGGCCCTGCTGGCAACCCCGGCCTGGTTCGCCATTCTTGGGGTGTGCTACCTGAAGCTGCGCAAGAACCCGCAGCATCAGGCCCTGCGCCAGGCGCATGCCGCCAAGGTCGAGGAGGAGAACCAGGCCGCGGCACTGTACCGCGGCTAATCTCCCCGCCTCCCCTGGCGGTTCAGGGCAACCGTTGCTCAGGCGGCCTCGTTCGGTGCTTTCCGGACGGGGCCGCCGTGCTTCATCAGATGCACTTCCAGGACCCTTGCCACCAGCCCATAGCGCCGGTGCACGCCCAGGGTGTACTTGCCCGCACCGGTCTTCAGGGCGAAGTACATCAGCCGCCCGTCCTTCCAATCCGCGGTGTGGCCGTGGTCGTAGTATTCGCCGCGCAGCACCTGGCGTGCCAGCCCATTGAGCATGATCAATGTGTCTTCTTCGCTGATGCCCCGCACCAGGAATTCCGGCTGCCCCAGGCGGGTCAGGCCCACGGTGTACCCGAACACGCGTTTGGGGTTCGGGTCCTGGATGCAGTAGACGGCGTAGCCGTTCTGGGCGATCTGCCCGTTGATGTGTGCTTCAACTTCGGCGGCGGACATGCCATCGCACATCATGCACATGGTCCTCACTCCTTGGATGGTGTTTGCTTCTCCGGCCTTCCCAGTGTTGACCCGGGCAAGGGTGTTCTTGGGCTTGATCGCGAATTTGTGGATAACTTCCTTCATGGGGACCGCTGCCTCCAGCCGGGCAACACCCCATCGGCTTGACCGGGCTCACCGACCGCGCCGGTCGTAGGGTTCATCCTCGTCCTCCAGCTCGAGGTAACCCCCGTCCTGCTCCTCGGCGGGGACAACCATGAGCACCCTGGTCCCTTCGCCGTAGCGGCACATGGCGATCGGGGCGATTTCCTCAACGTTGACGATCTCCTCGAAAGTCAACGCGAACCCGAACCAGTAGGTGATGTCATCACGTTCGAAGCGTTGGCCATGGTGGACGATGCCGTGCGCCAGGTTGCGCAGCATCTTAACCACGAACGTGGTGTCTTCCTCCCAGATCATCAGCTCGGGGTGCCCCTTGGCGCTGAGACCGATGGTGTGCCCGAAACGCGTTGTCTCGTCCGGGTTTTGGTACAGCAGCACGCTGCATCCTTCGTTCTTGATGTCCTGGGTGATGTCCCGGTTCAGTTGAGCCTGGGGCGCATCAGGGGCGCAAATCGTGCACATTTGAAATCACTTCCTCAATCGGCGCGCAGCCGTTGGGCGGTTCCACGGCGGTCGTCGTGGATAGATTCCAGTGTCGTGCCGATATGCCGCGGCAAACGGTGCTCGGCAAATCTGTGGATAAGAAAGCGCGCTTAAACGAAGGACGCACCCACGGTGATCCGTTGGATCGTGGGTGCGTCCTTCGTGCGGCCGTGGCCCGGCCCTGCAGCATGCTGCCTACTGGGCGGATTCGGCCGCCGCGCCAACTGCCTTGGCTACCGCGGGCATGACCCGCTCGTCCAGGGCGGAGGGGATGATGTAGTCGGCTGCCAGATCCTCGCCGACCAGGTCGGCGATAGCATGTGCGGCGGCCACCTTCATCTGTTCGGTGATCTTCGCAGCCCCGGAATCCAGTGCACCGCGGAAGATGCCCGGGAAGGCCAGCACGTTGTTGATTTGGTTCGGGAAGTCGCTGCGCCCGGTGGCGACCACCGCCGCATATTTCTTGGCGTCCTGCGGCATGATCTCCGGGTTGGGGTTGGACAGTGCAAAGATGATCGCGTCCTTATTCATCCGCGCCACGGCTTCCTCATCGAACTTCGACGAGGACAGCCCGACGACCACATCGGCGCCATCCAGCGCCTCGGCCAATCCGCCCATCACGTCCTCACGGTTGGTGATGGCCGCCAGCTCCGCCTTGGTTGCGTTCAGGTCATCCCGCTCACGGTGGATGGTGCCGCGTGAATCCAGGACGATCACGTCCCCCACACCGGCCTGCAGCAGCAGCTTCGTCACCGCCACGCCGGCCGAGCCGGCACCGGAGATGACGACCTTCAGCGCGGAGAGGTCGCGCTGGGTGTAGCGGGCCGCGCCGATCAGGGCCGCCAGCACCACCACTGCGGTGCCATGCTGGTCATCGTGCATCACCGGGATGTCCAGGGCTTCAATCAACCGGCGTTCGATTTCAAAGCAGCGGGGAGCGGAAATGTCCTCCAGGTTCACGGCACCGAAGCTGGGACGAAGACGAATGATGGTGTCCACAATTTCGTCCACGTCGGTGGTTTCAAGAACCAGTGGAATCGAGTTCAGTCCGGCAAATTCCTTGAACAGCGCGCATTTGCCCTCCATGACCGGCAGTGACGCGGCGGCCCCGATGTTCCCCAGGCCCAGGACCGCAGTGCCGTCGGAAACCACGGCCACCAGGCGGGAGGCCCAGGTGTGTGAATCATGCTTGGCCGGGTCGTCCGCGATGGCCTGGGAAACCTTGGCCACGCCCGGGGTGTAGGCGATCGACAGATCGCGCTTGCTGCGCAGGGGCATCTGGGAGATGACGCTCAGCTTGCCACCCTCATGGGCTTCGAAAACTTCGGCGTCGGTGATCTTGGACAGGTCTTGGGTGGAGTCAACAGACATTGGACTTCTTCTTCCTTCAGAAAGTGCTGAAAACGGCATAACGCATTGCCCACGAAACTTGTGGCATAGCGCAGGAACGCGCAAAACCAAGCATCCGGCCACGTTCAGGTAAAGCGAGCACGCATCAGGCTCGAACTTCACGTCACAAACGCACGAAACAACAACGCCGTTGCCAGGTAAGGCATCTCGTCACGTCATTGCGTGCCGCAATGATGGTTGGTCAGTACTTTCTTTAGACCTTGGTTTCCACCATACGGGAACCGTTCATCGCGTGACAACTCCCGCTCGTCGCATATGCGTCATAAATTCCCCATCCGTCCTACCTCGTTCTCGCTCCATTAGGCGGCTGCTGTGGGACGCGACCGTGCTGTTGCCAGGTTGACCAATTGTTCGCTCAAGGCGGTCTGCAGGCGATGGGCCAGTTGAGTCCCCTCCACGGTGCCGGCGAGGTTCTGCAGTTCATCAGGGTCCGATCGGTGGTCGTAGAGTTCGCTGATTGGCGTTCCCATGTACCGGGTCAGACGGCCCTCGCTCGTGATTACAGTTCGCATGCGCACCGGGGCGGGAAGTCCGTCGAGGGAGAACGGCTGGTCCTCCTCGATGAGCAGTGCTTCTGCTCCGGTTCCCAGCGCAAGGTTCCCGTGACCGTCGACCAGGCTGCGGCCCTGGATACCGCGAAATGCCGGCACGCCAGCCAAGTCGAGCATGGTCGGTGCGAAGTCAGCACTGGAAACCAGTTCGCTGCTCCGGCGTTGATCGTCTTGGCCGGGAACGCGGATGATCAGGGGAACACGCGTCACCGCCCGATAGTGGGAGAAGTGCTTGAGCATCAAGCCATGGTCCCCAAAGAGGTCCCCGTGGTCCGCGGTGAACACAACAATGGTGTCCTCCGCCTGACCGGTCTCCTGCAGTGTCTCCAGCACCTTGCCGATCTGCTCATCCATGAACTCAATCAACCCATATTGTGCGGCCGCAGCGGCCCGATACTGGTCTTCGGTCACGGCGAAAGTCATGGTCGGATCGCTGTTCGGCGTTCCGCGTTGTTGATGCATGCGACGAATGTGTTCGGGGGACCGGGCATGATCCTGGTCGAACCCCACCGGGAGTGTCAAGTTCTTCGGGTCGTACCGGCGCGCGTACTCACGTGGCGGCGCGAATGGGTGGTGTGGGTCCGGGAACGAAACGAACATGAAGAACGGTTCGTCGTCGCGTGCGGCGGCCCGCACGCGTTCCACCGCCTTCTCGCCAATGTAGCTGGTGGGATGCACCTCGGCGGGAATCGCGGAGGTATAGACCTGTTCCCAGCTGGCCAGAACATCGGACCCCGCTGCCGGGCCCCCCAGTTCCCGTGGCTCGACTCCCTTTCCACGAGCCCAATGCAGCCAATGCCCGCCGGGGGCGTCTCCGTGACCGATGACCAGGTCTACGTCCTGGTAGCCGTAATAGTCATCGGGCATCGCGACGTATCCGGCTTCATGTCGTGCACGGTTCTCCCATTGGTCCCAACCGGGTTCACGCCGTGCGACGACGGCATCGGGCAGTTCGGGATCGAGAAGTCCCGGTGCGCTTTCCAGGATTTGCTGCCGTTGTTCCGGCTCGAAGTCCCATCCCATGTTTTGGTGATGGAGTTTTCCCACAGCGCTCGTGCGGTAGCCGCAGCGGGAAAGCTGGCGCACGAAGGTGGAGGCATCAGGATTCACTGGAATCCCGTTGTACTGCGTGCCATGCCCGCTAGGCCAGCGGCCCGTGAGCAGGCTGGCCCGGTTCGGCATGCAGGTGGGGTTCGCGACATGCGCGGAGTCGTAAACGGTTGAAGACGCGGCCAACCGGTCCAAGTTCGGTGTGCGCACCTCGGTGTTGCCGTAGGCTCCAAGGTGATCCGCCCGCAGCTGGTCCGCAATAAACACCAGAATGTTGGGGGACTTGCTCTTTGGGCTCATACCTGGGCCTCCCGGATCAGGGAGAGCACCTTGGTGCGCTGCTCAGAGAATTCGGGCAAGGCGCGGGTGGTGATCTGGTTACGGGACCGCGGAAGGTCCACGTCCATGACTTCCAAGACGGTGGCGGGCTTATGCCCGATCGCGACAATTCGGTCGGAGAGGTAGACCGCTTCATCGATGTCGTGCGTTACCAGCAAGATCGTCATCCCCAATTCATCACGAATCTTGAGGCAGAGGTCCTCCAGCTCAAAACGGGTTTGTGCATCAACGGAGGCGAAGGGTTCGTCCATGATGAGGATCTCGGGGCGGTAGGCCAAGGCCCGGGCGATCGCCACACGCTGCTGCATGCCGCCCGAGAGCTGCCAGGGATAGCGCTTTGCGGCGTGGCTCAAACCGACTTCGGCGAGGGCCGCTTCCACTCGGGCGCTGACCTCCGTCGCGGGAAGGTGCAGGTGCCGAAGGGGTAGGCGCAAGTTTTTCTCGACCGTCAGCCACGGCATCAGCGAGCGCGAGTAGTCCTGGAACACCAACGCCATTTCCGCTGGCGGGCCACTGACCACCTTGCCGTCAATCTTCATGCTGCCGCCGCTGCAGGAATGCAGCCCGGCAAGGCACTTCAGCAACGTCGTTTTGCCAACCCCGGAAGGGCCAACGATGCACACCATTTCCCCGGCATTGACGCTGAACGACAAGTTTTCGATGACCTCGACCGATTTTGGACCCGTGCCGTAGGTTTTGGCTAGTGCCTCGACTTGCAGTCGCGGCACCCGTGTCGTGGGCTCGGTGTGCTGGGTCGGGTTGTCAATCGTGGAGTTCACTGTACTTTCTCCAGTTTCTTGGATCCGATGTACCAGGACAGGGCCCGGTTCTTGAAGATGTCAAAGACCATATTGCTGGCGAAGCCGATGAAACCCAGCAAGAGAATCCCGGCCCACATGTCCGCAGCCATGAAGGTCTGTTGGGCCAACAGCGTCATGGCACCGATCCCCTGTGCAGTGCCCATCATCTCCGAGGCGATCATCACGATGAACGCCACCAGCAAACTGACCTGCATGCCCGCTGCAATCTGCGGTCCGGCGGAGGGAAGATACACGGACATGAGCCGGTCGCGGCGGGACAGCTGGTACACGGTGCACACATCCTTCAAGGAAGAATCCACCGCTTTGATGCCATCCATGGTGGCGATCATGGTGGGAAAGACCGCGGCGATCACGATGGAAGCAATACGCATCTCGTCACCAAAACCGACCAAGGTGATTAGAATCGGCACCAGCGCCACCGGCGGAATTCCGCGCAACAGGTGCAGGCTGGGTTCGAACATGGCCCGCAGCAACGGGACCGTAGCCAGGACGAACCCGATCAATACACCGAGCACTACCGCGATAAGGAACCCCAGAACGAGATTTTTCATACTCGGCAGAATGTCACTGACAAAGTGCTCGAATAACCATAGATCGGCGAAGCGGGAAAGAATTTGCCGCAGGGGTGGGAAGAAGGCATTGGTCGATGAGTTGGAAGCTCCGAACCAGGCAGCGATCAAAACAATCGGAGTCAGTACCGCCAACGTGAGGTTGAGAAGATGCCGTTTCACTTTGCTTCCTCCCTGAAGGCCGGATGCCAGTGCAGAACTTTGCGTTCAATCAAGACGGCCCCATTCTGGGCAAGCAACCCGAGCACACCCAGCACCAACACCAGTGCGTACACCCGAGGAAAGTCCCCTGCCGCCTGGGCGCCATAAATGCTGCTGCCCAATCCTGGAGCACCGCCAAGGAGCCCGGCGACCACAACGATAATGAGCGCCGAGGGGGCGCCGATGCGAACGGAGGTGCCGATATAAGGGGACGCCGAGGGCAACGTGATGCGCCACAGGCGTTCGGCGGGCCCCATGCCGAAGGATCGTGCAGTGTTGGTTGCGACCGGGTCGGTGTCGTTGACGCCCGCGATGACCTGAATTGTGGTGGACAGGACCGTTCCGATGAGCACCAGTACCAACGCCATCTGGCTGGTCGGTCCCCATATCATGACGCAAAGTGGCAAGACGACGATCGGCGGGATCGGTTTGAGAAATTCTACGACTGCCAGGGTCGCGTAGCGCACCGTGCTCAGGGAGCCGATAAGTAGCCCCAGGATGACTCCGGCAACTATCGAAAGTACAAGTCCGAGCAGGGCGAGCCAGATCGTGATGGCCGTTTCGCTCCAGAATTCGGAACTGGCAAGCAGTTGGGTCAGTTCCCCCAACGTCGCGCTGACGGTGGGTAGTCCCGTACCGAAGATTCCCGCGGCGGCTGTTGCCTGCCATAGCCCGAGGAGCAGCAGTGCTCCCAGCGCGCCAAGTGCTGCTTTCGTTGCCGGAGTTTCCAGGGTATTTGCTGCCCGTGCGGTAGCCCGGCGCACGGGGGTTGCCCTCCGACCGCTCATCCGCGGGCTAGTTTGCACTGAAGATGACGGAGTCATCAAGATCCACTCCCTTCGGAAGGTAACCGAGCTGCACCAACTGTTCATCCACGTGGGTCAGGTCATCAAGGGCAACTTCGGATGGCCAGTAGTTATCCGCCCCGGTGCTGATGGTTTGCTCATCGATCCCGGTGATCTTGGCGGCCTTCTTCTCCATTTCCTCCTGGTGCTCATTGGCATAGGCGTTGGCCTTCACAATGGCACGTTGGAAACCGGCCATGGCTTCGGGGTTCTGCTCCACCTTTTCGCTGCCGGCAACCCATAGGCCCACGGCGCCGGGCCCGAAGAATTCCAGTCCTGGGCTCCCGAGCAGTTCCATGCCCTCGGCCCCGGCATTTGTAGAGAACGGGGCAACGAGGCCGGCGGCATCTACCCGTGATTGCTGCAACGACTGCAGCGAGCTGGCGGGGTCGAGCACCATCCAGTTGATCTTTGAAGGATCTCCACCGTCCTTGCTCACCATGTTGGCGATGGTGACTTCCAGCTGGGCCTTTCGAGCTGGCACTGCCACCTTCTTGCCTTCCAGATCCTTGGCTCGGCTGATCCCGCTGTTGGGGCGCACGAAGAGGCCCGTGTCATCGACCTTGGCCGGTGCCTCATCCTTCAGGGCTGCGGCGTCGTAACCGTCAGCGGGACCGACCACCTTGAGATTCACGGATTGGGACATTGCGTTGATCAGCGGGATGGAAGGGGTATATGCCAGGTCCAGCTGACCGGATTGGGCTGCAGCGATGCCCGCTGGCGGGTTTGCGACGACGGTGGTCTTCACTTCGAGGCCCTCGTCGGCAAAGTAGCCCTTCTCAATGGCGGTGTTGATCGCAGCGTCGGAGGCAATGCCGATGGTGCCGACGTTCAGCGTAATGTTCCCGTCCGCGTTCGGCTCGGCTGCCGCCTGATCCTGAGAGGAACATGCGGTGAGGCTGGCCCCCAAGGCCAGTGAGGTAACAACAACTGCAAGTGTTTTCGTTTTCATGGAGGTACCTATCGGGTGAGAAATCAGTGGTGTAAATGATGCGCAGTTGGGCTCGCGCCCCTGATCGGGAAAATGGTTCGGACCCACAAGCGGCTCTGCGCCTGAACCGTGACGGTGGCAATCTTTTGCGAGGTCCCGGTGGGCGTTGCCAGCAATTGCCTGATACGACCGGGGTTCCCGGCCTTCAGCCCCGTTCGTAGACGACGTTCCCGCCCACGATGGTGTAGCTGGTGGGGTTATTCAGCAGCTCTTCCACCCGGGCACTGAGCGGGTCGCGCAAAATGCACAGGTCGGCTAGATATCCCTCACGGATCCAGCCCTTGTCCTGCTCAGCGTGGTCTTGCCAGGCTGGAGTTTGGGTCATCATCGCCAAGGCTTGGGCCTGGGTGAGCCGTTCCGGCTCCCCGTCTCCCGGTCCCGCGCTGGTATTGCGGGTAACTGCGGCAATAACGCTCTGGCGCCAGTCGGGGCTGGTCACCGGTGAGTCGGAAGCCAATGAAACACCGACTCCCCGTTCTGCCGCTGTGGCCAGGGGCTGTTGCGCTTCGAAGCGTTGCTGTCCGAGGAGCCTTTGCATCAGCGCTCCAGCTTCCGAGCGGATCGAGGGATTGGTGCTGTAACCGATACCGGCTCGGGCCATGCGTTGCAGAACGGAGTTGTCAGCGAATGCTCCATGTATGACGTAGTGCCGATTGTTTTTGGCCCCGCGCGGATCCGGTAGTGACTCGACGGCCTCGATAAACGCCTCGGTGGCCGCGTCTCCGGTGGCATGGACACCGGCCTGCAAACCTGCGGCGTCGATGTGTGCAAGAATCGCACGAAACTGGTCGACGCGATCTTCGTCGCTCGTTCCCTCAAGCACCAATGCGCCGTGTCCGTGGCCGCAGGGGAGCAGATACTCGTCATGGAACCAAGCTGTGCCTGAGCGTGGGATGCCGTCAGCGAAAACCTTGACCCCTGCGATACGGAGGCGCAAGGGGTCAACATCTTCGGCCAGGGCGGGTAGAGCGCTCTCAAGCCCCTCGCGCACCGACTGCGCCGACTCACCGCCGGTGCCAGCAAAGAGCAGCAGGCAATTCACCCGCAAGCTCAGCAGGCCATCCCGTGCGAGCTCCGTCAGGATCTGCAACGATGGCGTGTCACAGCTGGCAGCCATGAGAGTTCGACCTCCGGGCCCCAGTCCGGGATCCGTCAGTGAAGTGACGCCCAGCATATGCAGTTCATCTTGGAACCGCAGGAACGCTTGGCGCAGTTGGTCTTCGGCAAATGGCGGCAGGGAATCGTTGACCAGGCGCATGGCCGCGTCTGCGAATCGGCCATTGACGCTGCCGTCGTGGTTTCGACCCACTACTCCCCCAGGCACGTCCGGAACTTTTTCTCCCAGATCCAGGCGACGGAGCGCTTCACCGTTCACCATCACTTGGTGGCCGGAGGCATCGAAGGCAACTACCGGTGTATCAGGCCGAGCCGTGGCCAGGTTCTCGCTGCCATCGGTTCCCAGCACCGCTTCATCCCATCCGGCAGCGCGTACCCAGCCGCCGGGGTCGGGGGAAGCTGCCTCAATGCGGTCAACGACTTCTTGCCAGGACTGCGCATCCTTGAGCTGAAGGTGCGCGTATCGGGTCATCGCACTGGCGGCAAAATGCAGGTGACCATCATTGATGCCGGGCAAGATTGCCCCACCCTGTGCATCGATGATCCTCGTCGATCCATCGGCCAGCTGCAGCAATTCGTCACCACCGACGGCAGTGATTCGGCCATCGCTCATCGCAACCGCGCTCGGCCTTCCGGCCACCTCCGTAGCATTTGCCCCAGAGTCAAGACCGAGCTCAGGTACAACTCCTCCGTGCACGATCAACTGTGCCGCCATGCCGTCGCCTCCCTCGTCATTCTCGCCAACGGAATGTGATCCGCCTTACAACTTCCAGTAGTATGTCAAATGACTTAGTCAGTTGACCAGCTTTTGTTGGAAAATGTTAAAAATCAGTGCTTCATCGGCTGATGAACAGCGAGAAACAGTGCTTGGGTTAGGGTCATATCAGGCGTGGATCTTTCCCGGCCGGGCAATGAAAGGAATGAAGTATGGCGCGAGTTTCGGTCGAAGAGCGTAGCCGTCAGTTCATCGAAGCTGCTGCCCGCGTCATCGCAGCTGAGGGAATGGCAGCGGCAACGACCCGTCGAATAGCCGCTGAAGCAGGCGCCCCACTCGCTGCCCTGCATTACTGTTTCCGGAACAAGGATGAACTACTCAACGAGGTCTACAACTACCTAAGCCGGGACTACGCGCGCGAGCTTGACCCGATGCCCGGTCCCACGAGTCTGGATGACGCGGTTGAACGACACATCCGGCGTATCTGGCGGCGCATGCTATCCGCCCCGCATGAGCAGGTCACGACCTTTGAACTGCTGCTGCGTTCAACCCGACTCGTGGATGAACAGGAAATTGCCGCGGCAAGGACGATCAATCGTTCCATGTATGGCGCATGGATCGCCTCCACCAGCGCGATCTTCCGCAGTGCCGCTGAAGCAATGGGCGAAGCTGCCCATATCGATTTTGATACCGTCTCGCGGATGGTGATCGCAGGGATCGACGGCATCAGTCTGCAGCATCTTTCGGATCCGGATGAGGAACGCACCAATCGGCTCATCGACGCGCTCTGCGATTCCGTCAAGCATTTGCTGCACCTGCAAATCGACGCCCCACATACCGAGCCGGCCCCACGATCATGAGCTGTTGTCACCCGAGTCCCAGAGCAACTGGGGCACCATCAGGACCCACAGCCGTTGGCCCACCGTCCGGTTCGGTGCAGTTAAACGGTCGATCTCCTGGACTGCATCCGCTAGCTCAAGTTCATCTGCCCTCCGGCAGCTTCGAGATGGGCGACCATTTTGCTGAAGGTTATCCAGCCGACGGTGAGTTGCCACTACACCGGGTTCAGGTTTCTGGATTTTCCATGGACGCCACCTTGGTTACCAACGAGCAATTTGCTTGTTTTACTGAAGCCACCGGCTACCTAACGGAATCTGAGCGGCTCGGATACTCAGCAGTCTTTCGCGGATATCTCAGCGCACCGAGCTCCGATGTCATCGGATCCGCAACGGGGACATCCTGGTGGCTCGGGGTTCGCGGAGCGAACTGGCGCCATCCCACCGGCCGCGGCTCTTCCTGGCAGGACCTCGCGGATCATCCGGTCGTCCAGGTTTCATGGAATGACGCGATGGCCTACTGCCGCTGGGCTGGACGGGCGCTGCCCACCGAGGCCCAGTGGGAATACGCCGCGCGTGGGTTGGTCGAGGGGCAGCGCTACGCGTGGGGCAACGAATTGATGCCGGGAGGTCAACATCAGTGCAACATCTGGCAGGGGAACTTCCCCCAGCACAATTCCGCCGAGGACGGCTACACAGGCACTTCTCCGGTCGAAAGCTATCCGCCCAACCCCGTAGGACTCTTCGACGTTGCCGGGAACGCATGGGAATGGTGCAGCGATTGGTTCCTTCCCAAGTACTATCGCAGTAGCCCACTCAAGGATCCGACCGGCCCCACGATCGGAGATGGGAGGGTTCTTCGCGGCGGCTCCCACCTCTGCCATGATTCCTACTGCAACCGCTACCGCGTGTCGGCGCGCAGTCATAATTCGCCCGACTCTGCCAGCAGCAATACCGGTTTTCGTACCGTCAATAGGTGAAGCAGTGCGGCCCATCGGCAACTGGGGCAAGATGGAAGCATGGCTTCCCCCACCGCTGCATTAAGTAAGGTGCGCACCTTCGACGCGCTAGAAGATAAACAGGCCAAGAAGCTGGCCCGCGCCCTGGCTGAGGCACAAGACACGACGGTTTTCGTCAACGGAACCGCCCTGCAGCTGCCAGCCGCCGCACAACAGGTCCTGTTGGAGGCGCTGCGCCGGCTTTCGGAAGGAGAAGCGGTCAGCATCGGTACCCCCGAGCTGCTGCTCAATACCTCGCAGGCCGCGCAGATGGCCGGCATCTCCAACAGCTATCTTCGCAAGCTGACCGATTCGGGCATCATTCCCGTTGAGTATCGGGGGACGCACCGCCGGATCCGCCCGGCCAGCATTGAGGCCTGGCTGGCCAGCCGCGAACAACCCCCGACCGGTCAGCAGGATGACAAAAGCCAGAATTGACGCCAACTAGTGCCAAGCGTGCGTTTTCCTGTCAGAATACTTAAGTAGTTCATCGGAAAACTTCGGCAGTGTCGCCGCCCACCGGGTTCCTCGCGCGGGCTTCCCGGACGCCACCGCCGACACGCCACGCTAGTTGAGGAGCACCATGTCGGTCTCACCCGCCAACGAGTCCATTATCGCCCAGCACGAAACCCTGTTCTCCGAACGCGCCGCCGGCATCAAACAGTCGGCCGTCCGCGACGTTTTCGAGCTGTCATTGGACCCCTCACTCGTTTCCCTTGCCGGAGGCAACCCCTACCTGCAGTCCCTTCCCCTGGCGAAGCTGGGCGAGATCGCCCGGCGCATCATCGTTGAGCAGGGGGCGGTGGCCCTGCAATACGGTTCGGGCCTGGGCACCGAGGAGCTACGCGGCCAGATTCTGGAGGTCATGGCGGCCGAAGGCATCCACAACGTCGACTTCGATGACGTGGTGGTGACCAACGGTTCCCAGTCGGCCCAGGACATGGCCTGCAAGGTCTTCTGCGATCCCGGCGACACCGTGCTTTGCGAGGACCCGACCTATGTCGGGGCCCTGAACACCTTTGAGGCCTACCAGGTCAAGGCAGCCCCGGTGCTGACCGACGAGGACGGAATTGTCCCCGAAGCCCTGGAACGTCGCATCGAGGAATTACGCGCTGCTGGGGAACGGGTGAAGTTCCTGTACACCATCCCGAACTTCAACAATCCCTCGGGGATCACCCTGGCCGCCGAACGGCGCCAACGCGTCGTTGACATCTGCCGCGCCGCCGGAGTGCTGGTGCTGGAAGACAACCCGTACGGCATGCTGCGTTACGAGGGCGAGCCCGCCCCCACGCTGCGCAGCATGGATCCGCAGAACGTCATCTACATGGGCTCGTTTTCCAAGATCCTCTCCCCCGGCCTGCGCATTGGCTGGGCCGCGGTTCCCACGCACCTGTTCCGGCGCTTCTACCTGGCCGGGGAGGCGGTGGCGCTGTGCCCGCCGACGCTGAATCAGATGATCATCAGCGACTACCTGAAGGAACACGACTGGCGGGGCCAGATCGATGACTACCGCCAGCTGTATGCGGCACGCCGTGATGCCATGCTCAGCGCACTGGAGCAGTACCTGCCAGAGGGTATCAGCTACACCCGCCCGGAAGGCGGGTTCTTCATCTGGCTGACCCTGCCGCAGGGCATCGACACCTACCAACTGCTGCAGGAGGGCGTGAAGTCCGGGGTCATCTTCATCCCCGGCGCTGCCTTCAGCCCGGGAGAAGAGTCCAGCAACAAACTGCGCCTGGCATTTTGCGCGGTGGACGAGCCGACCATCACCGAGGGCGTGAAGCGCCTTTCGGCCCTGCTTGAACAGGAGATTGCGGCGCTTTCCGCCTAGCCGCCCAGCCGTGGATGAGCAGGGCGCATTGCCGTTGCACCGCTCGTCCACGGCCCGCTGTCCGGCCCAGCCGCCGCTCTGCGGCCTGCGCGTCTCCTGGCCAAGGAGGGTTGCCGCAGCTAGTTCGCGGCGATCCGCCCGCCGAAGTCATCAGCAATGTCCCGGGCGGTCTGCAGCATCAGGGGAATCATCTGCTCGGTAATGGAATCCGAGCCAACCCGCCCGGGCTGCACGGAGACGTTCAGGGCCCCGAGCAGCTGCTGGCCGCGATACACCGGAACCGCCAGACCGCGCAGCCCCTCGTCCAGCTCCTGGGCGACCATCGACCACCCCTGGTCCGCCACCAGTTCCAGCTCCTCGCGCAGCTCATCGATGCTCGCCACGGTTTTGGAGGTGTAATGGGTCAGCTCGATCCGCGACAGGAACCGTTCCCGTTCATCGTGCGGCAGCCCCGCCATCAGTACCCGGCCCATGGAGGTGACCCAGGCGGGCATCCGGTTGCCGATGGCGGTGTTCAGCGAGTGCAGGCGCGGGGAAAGCACCCGCTCGACGTACAGGATGTCCTGCCCGTCCAGCACGCACAGCGAGGTGGTTTCCTCCAGCTCGCGGGCCAGGCGCTGCAGGTGCGGGGCCGCGACCTGCGGCAGCGTCAGCCCGGAGAGGTAGGAGGCCCCGATGTCCAGCACCCTGGGGGTTTGGCGGAACGCGTTGCCCACGCTTTCCAGGTAGCCCAAATCCACAAGGGTCAGCAGGAAGCGCCGGGCGGTGGCCCGGGTGACGTCGGTGGCCGCGGCCACCTGGGACACGGTCAGGGGGTCGCTTTGCGCGGAGAAGGCCAGCAGCACCGCCAGGGTCTTCTCGGCCGACTTCACGTAGTAGTCCGGTTGTTCGGCCACGCGCAGCATCCCCGCTTCCACTTTGTCGTTGGTTATCGACCGGTGAGGCGGTTCCTTTCGAACTGCGCCGCCAGCCGTATCGGGGCGTTCGGCGCCCCGTACCCATCGTAGCCGTCACGGCGTTCCACGACTTCGAAGAACAGATTGCCCACGGTGGCGGTGTAGAAATGCAGGAACACGCCGTGCTCGTCCCGGTCGAAGAGCAGATTCAGTTCGCGCAGCGTCTGCAGCTGCTCTTCGGACAGCTCGAAGCGGGAAGCCAGGTCCTCATAGTAATTTTCCGGCACCGGCAGGAACTCCATGCCGGCCTGCACCGCCCGGCGCGCCAGCGCGATGATGTCGGTGGTGGCCACCGCGATGTGCTCCGGGTATTCGTGGTTGCGCTCGATGGTCGCCTCCAGGCCCTGGGGCACGATGTTCAGGGCCAGGCGCACCGCGGCGTCGGGGGTGCGCAGCACCTGGGAACGCACCAGTCCCATGGGGCTGGGGACCTCGGTTCCGGCGATGGCCTGCAGGTTCAAAGTGCTGGTGTAGAACAGCACGGATTCATCGAATGCCTGCCACGGCTGGGCGAGGTTCACGTGGTCAATTCCGGTGATCGGCCCGGCCGGGGTGGCCGGGGTGCCAACCCCGAATTCCGCCTCCCAGGCGGCGGTGGCCTGGGGGCTGGAGAAGAAGACCTCGGTGTCATCCGGGGCGAGGAACCCGGTCAGCTCCTGTTCGTCACTGGTGTGGTGGCGCGGGACCACCGGGGCCAGCAGTGCTCGGGCGCGCTCGGTACTCGGCCGCGCGTCGGGCACCTGGATCCCGAAGCCCGAGACCTGGGCGGTGACCCCGCGGCTGCGCTGGGTATTGATGATGATGCGCGCGTTGCCGGCCTTCCACAGCTGGACCGGCTTGCGCCGGTGCTGGCCGTGGAAGCTGAAGCCCAGTTGGGCCAGCATCCCGGCGACCAGTTCAGGGTCCTCGGTTCGGATCTCGGCGTAGTCGAACCCTTCCGGCGCCTGCGCCTCGGGCAGGGCGCGCAGCTGCAACGGGTAGCCGTTGGCTTCGCTGCCCATCAGTTCCATGGTGCGGTCCTGGAGCCAGATCAGTGAGCGCAGCCCGTCCACGGCGGTGCGCACGACATTGGATTGGCGGAAGACGTCATTGAAGATTTCCAACGACATGATCCCGTCATAGCCCGAGCGCACCAGCTGGGCCATGAACTGATCCAGCTGGAAGCCGCCTTCGCCCGGGAACACCCGGTAGTGGCGGGACCAGGAGAGCACATCCAGTTTCATGGCCGGGGCATCGGCCAACTGGACAAAGAAGATCTTCTCCCCCGGGATCCGGGCAATGTCCGCCGGGTCATCCCCGCGGGAGAGGATGTGAAAGGAGTCCAGGCAGATCCCCACGTTTGGCCGGTCCACCAGCTGGGCGATGCGCCAGGAGTGCTGGTAGGTGTTCACGTACTTGCCCCAGGCCAGCGCCTCGTAGGCAATGCGCACCTGGTAGCGCTCTGCCAGGTCGGCCAACTGGCGGATCTGGTCGGCAAACAATTCGTCATCGTTGATGGTGGCGGTGGCGACATTGGAGCAGAGCAGGATCAGATCCATGCCCAGGCGCTGCATCAGCTTGAACTTTTCCTCGGCCCGGCGCAGGTTGGCCGCCAGCGTGGCCGGGTCCACCCCTTCAAAGTCGCGGAACGGCTGGAACAAGTCCAGGCTCAGTCCCAGGCGCTGGGCCAGGGCGCGGACCTCCTCGGGGGACTTGGGGCTGACGGTCAGGTCCTGTTCAAAGATCTCGATGCCGTCGAACCCGGCCTTGGCGCAGGCGAGCATCTTTTCCTCCAGGGTGCCGGAGAGGCAGACGGTGGCGATGGAGGTGCGCATCAGAGTCCGGCCTCCAGCATCTGCAGCAGGTGTTCACGCATCCGGACGGCATCGGGGCGGATTCCGGTGATGATCTCGAACGCGTCCACGGCCTGACCCACGGCCATGTTGCCGCCATCGAGCACCCGGCAGCCGCGTTCCCGCGCGGTAGTGATCAGTTCGGTGTCCACCGGACGGTAGACGCAGTCCGCCACCCAGTGGCGAGGTTCGAGGTTTGTCAGTTCCAGCGGCAGGCCCGGATGATGGTGCATGCCAATCGGGCTGGCGTTCAGCAGCCCGTCCACCTGCGCCAGCAGCTGCGGAGCCTGCTGCGGCGTGGCGGTGCTGATCTGCCGGTTAGGGAAATTCTGGCTCAACGCGGCGGCGCGTTGCCGGGCGCGCTGCTCATCCGGGTCAACGAGGATCAGGTGGCGCACCCCGGAATCCAGCAGTGCGTAGGCAACGGCCGCCCCGGCACCGCCGGCCCCCAGCTGCAGCACGGTCTCCAGCGGCACCTGCGGCAGCCCGGTGGCCAGTGCCCAGCCGAACCCGGAGGCGTCGGTGTTGTGCCCGTGGAACTTCCCGTCCCGGATCACCACGGTGTTCACGGCCCCGATGCTGGCGGCGTTCGGGCTGATCTCATCCAGGTGTTCCATCACCAGCTGCTTGCAGGGGTGGGTGATGTTGAAGGCGTTGTAGCCCAGCTCCGCGGCGGCGCGCAGCAGCTGCCCCACGTCCTGGGCGGGGCGATGGATTTCGGTCAGGTCAATGGGCCGGTAAAGATAGCGCAGCCGGTGCTGATCGGCTTCGCGTTCATGCAGCGGCGGGGTCAGCGAGGGCATGACGCCGTCGCCGATCAGACCGACCAGATAGGACTGTGCTGTGGTGCTCACCGGGTGCTCCCCATTCTCGTTCTTCAACCCTTCACCCGGCCCGCCGGATGGGGCGGGTCAGTTGCTGCTGGCCCTGCCTCCATCTTCAGACAGCGTCCGGTGGCGTGGCAATCGCTGGTGCCGGACCGCGATGCGGACGTTGCGGCGAAGGGGATTGTCTCGATTGTGATTTAGCTCTACTCTATATCCATGTACGTTTTACGCACAAGTGTACGCATAGCGCACAAGCGTAGAATTTCAGTAGGACCCAGGACCTGATTCGAGGAGATCTTGATGTCACACATCCACCAGGGGGCGGACGCCAGCAATCCGCCGGTCCCCCAGCGCACGCCGGTCAAGGCGGCATTGGCCAGCTTCATGGGAAGCGCCGTCGAATACTATGACTTCTTCATCTTCGGATCCGCCGCGGCCCTAATCTTCCCGCACATCTTCTTCCCCGACGCGGACACCAATGCCGCGGTGATGTCCCTGGCAACCTTCGGCTTCGCCTACATCGCCCGACCCATTGGTGCGGTGATCCTCGGACACTTCGGGGACCGGATTGGCCGACAAAAGGTCTTGATGTTCACCCTGGTGATGATGGGGGCGGCCACCTTCGCCATCGGCTGCCTGCCGACCTTCGACCAGGTGGGTTGGCTGGCGCCGATCCTGCTGGTGCTGGCCCGGCTGCTGCAGGGGCTTTCCGCCGCGGGCGAGCAGGCCGGGGCCTCCTCACTGAGCCTGGAACACGCCCCGGATCACCGCCGCAGCTTCTTTACCTCCTGGACGCTGACCGGCACCCAGGGCGGGCAGATCCTGGCCGCCCTGGTGTTCATCCCCGTGGTGGCCCTGCCCGATGAGATCAAGTTCGGCATCGGCTGGCGCATCCCGTTCTGGCTTTCGGCCGTGGTGGTCATCGTGACCTACTTCATCCGGCGCTCCCTGCACGAGACCCCGGAGTTCGAGGCCGCGAAGAAGAACAATGAAATCGCCAAGCTGCCGCTGGGCGTACTGCTGCGCTTCCACTGGAGGGACGTGCTGCGGGTGATCCTGTGCGCGTTCATCGCCGCCGTCTCCACCGTCTACGGCACCCTGGCGATCTCCTACGGCAAGACCATCGGCCACCTGGATGAGTCGATCACCCTGTGGCTGGTGGTCGTGGGCAACATCGGTGCGCTGTTCACCCAGCCGCTTTTTGGCATGCTGGCCGACAAGATCGGACGCAAACCGGTGTACATCTACGGCGCACTGGGTTCGGCCGCCTTCATGCCCTTCTACATCCGTTCCATGGAAGGCGGCAACACGCTGCTGCAGTTCGCGTTGTCCCTGCTGGTCTTCTCCTGCGCCTACGCGGCCGCCAATGCGGTATGGCCCAGCTTCTATGCGGAGATGTTCTCCTCCCAGGTGCGCTTCTCCGGCCTGGCGATCGGCACCCAGCTCGGATTCCTGATGGCCGGCTTCGCCCCCTCGATCGTTGCGGCGATGGGTGGACTGGAGCCCGGGGGCTGGGTGCAGATCAGCCTGTTCACCGCCGCGGTCGCCCTGGTGGCCAGCATCTCGGCGCTGACCGCCCGGGAAACCTTCCGGGTGCCCACCCACCAGCTGGGACACCGGGTGCAGAAGGTCGCCGGCTAGGGTGGTTGGGCCGCGGCGCTAGTGCGCGGTCCAGCCCCCGTCCATGGTGTAGCTGGCCCCGGTGACCATGGCCGCCGGCCCGGCGGCCAGCCATGCGGCCAGCTCGGCCACCTCCTCGGGCTCCACCAGGCGCTTGATCGGGCTTTCGGTGAGCATCACCTTGGCGATGACTTCGGATTCGGGGATGGAGTGCGCCGCGGCCTGGTCGGCGACCTGGCGCTCCACCAGGGCGGTGCGCACATAACCGGGGTTGATGCAGTTGCTGGTGACCCCGTGCTGTGCACCTTCCAGGGCGGTGACCTTCGATAGCCCCTCCAGCCCGTGCTTGGCGGCCACGTAGGCGGACTTGTAGGCGCTGCCAATCAGCCCGTGGGCCGAGGAAATGTTGATGATGCGCCCGAAACCTCGCTCATACATGCCCGGCAGCACCGCTCGGATCAGCAGGAACGGGGCCTCGAGCATCAACCGGTGGATCAGCCGCCAGTCCTGCGGATCGAATTCATGGATCGGCGCGACCCGCTGCACCCCGGCATTGTTGACCAGGATGTCTGCCGATAACTCCAGGGTCTCCAGCGCCCGGGTGTCGGACAGATCCACCACCCATGATTCCCCGCCCACCTCGGCCGCGGCCGCGCTGGCCGCGGCCTCGTCCCGGTCGGCCACGATCACCTGCGCTCCGCGCCGGGCCAGGGCCCGCACGCAGGCCAGGCCGATGCCGCCGCCCCCGCCAGTGACAATCGCCCGACGCCCGGCGAGCCCTTCATTGCCCGGTACCTGCCCACGGGCGGTTTCATTGGTTGTCATGGCATTTTCCTTCCGGGGTACGGCGTCCTCTTGATTCCCATCGTGCCAAGCCTCGCGGCAGGAACAACACCCCGGCGCGGTGTATTTTTGCAAAGCCGCGGTGCGCGGCTACTCCCGGTGCCCCACGCCAAGGCGGCACTCACCGTCCAGATCGGCCATACTGGGAGCCATGGAGCAGAACTGGCCAGAACCGCAGCGCACCGCGGCACAGCGGGCGGCGCACGAGGCGGTAACGGTGCAACGGGCCGCCAGCGTGCTGCTGCTGCGGGAATCGGTCCACGGGCTGGAGGTCTTTATCCAGCACCGGACCCGGACCATGGATTTTGCCCCCGGGGTGGTCGTGTACCCCGGCGGGCGCGTCGACGAGCAAGACGCGGCGGCGGTAGACACGATTCCCGAACCGGTGGCTGCCGGACACGCCCAGCTGTGGCGGAACACCTCGCTGTGGGCCTTGGGCGAACAGCAATCGCACTTCGCCTCCGCCGTGGTGGCGGCCGCGGCCATCAGGGAGGTCTGGGAGGAAACCGGCGCCCGCCTGCACCCCCGCCAGCTGGTGCCGTGGGCGAACTGGATTACCCCGCTCGGCCACCCAAAGCGTTTTGACACCTTCTTCTATGTGGCCGGACTCGACGCTGGCCAGCAGCCGCGGCACCAGACCACCGAAGCCCTGGATTCGCATTGGATCACGCCTCGCCAGCTGCTGAAGGACACCGACTCCGGCAGGTTGCGGCTGATGGCTCCCACGCGGGCCACCCTGCTGGCGGTCATGAATGGCGGTACCCTGCCCGAGGTGCTTGACCGGCGCGAACCGGTCAGCCCCGTGCCGCCTGCGCACCTGCCCACGGAAGGTGCGGCGCTCAACGCAGCAGACCGGGGCCGCGGGCGATGACCGGGCAGGCGCGGGCCAGCATCAAGGCTTGAGGCGGTCCTGCTAGCGCATGCTGGCAAAGCGGTACCCCCGTTGGGACACGACCTCGCGAAGGACTTCGTGGGAAGGTATCTTGTGCGCCACGACCGAGTACTTCCACTGCGGCACCCGGAAGGTCATGGCGCCATCAGCCTGGGTAAGCTTCCCGAAAAATTCACCCATCCCCATCTCCTGGGGCATCGCACCAACGGTCCGAAGATCCGGCTGCTGAGTGCTCAGGTGCAGCATCATCAGTTCATCCGTGTGCCGATCAATCATGGCAATAAACACTGCCCGGCCATGGATGGAGGCCAGGCCCATGGCATCAGCCAATGATTCTGAGGCCTGAGTCATCACAATGGGAACTCCGGCCTTCCACCCGAAGAGCCCCAAATACTCTTTGCCCTTGCTTGTTGCCAATACCTGCGCTACCCGCTGCGCAGTCTGTGTTCTGATGATACGACCGGGCATGTCTTGGGTTCCCTATCTCTAAGAACGACTAATTTCAGAAATCTACAAACACTGCACTGCGGTCTGGACGGCAGCGTTGCGGAGTGCCTGTGGTCACTTTTTGACTCGCGTCCGCCGGGCAAATCACCGTTTGAAGCAGTGCGCTTAGCTGAGGATCTTCTTCTGTGCCTGCGTTGCGTCACTGCGCAGGGCCGGGGAGGCAATAATTGGCTGTTCACCGGTCGAGAAGGGATCAATTAGCCAGCCCGCTTCGGCGGTGCCAGCTTGGGCCGCCCGCCCTGCCGCCACGGCGGGGGCGGGATGCTGACCCTGAACGGCAAATTGCAGGTTCCGCACCTCAAATTGAATGCCGATGACTTGTTCCAGCTGTGGCAGAAGTTCGTCATTGACGAACTGCATCAAATCCGCAACGTATCGCTCGTCCGTCGCGGTGCACGCAAAATTGATGACCAGTTGACCCGGGTCACCGGTGATTGAGCACTGGCAGGAATGCACGTCTGCCCGTCCCCCACACTGGTAGCGGGCATAGCGGGCCACTTCGGACAACTTGCGTGACCAGGCCTTCCCGGCCGGAGGGTGATCCAGGTGCTCAAGATGATTCGTTGTCATGTCTCACTCCTCGTGTATCGGGATGTTCCATAGTAAAATAACACTTAGCCTGGCTAACTGTTAGAAAGGCTATATGTAAGATTGTGATGTATCAAGCTGGAGATTGAAAAAACGGACTGGCCGGTAGATCCCAAGGTCTAAAGAACACGGCTCTCCAGTAGAAAGGCCACGATGAGCGCACTTCAAAGCAGCGGTTACTGGTACCCGCAAGGGTCCGAGGAAACCACGCCGATCGATCTGCTCAACCTGCTGCGCCGCTATCGAAGTGCGGAACGCAAAATGCGGGCGGCAACCAGGGACTCCATGGGAATGGGCGAAACTGATCTTCTCGCCCTGCGCTTCCTGCTCAAGGCCCATCAATCCGGGCGGATACTGCGCCAAAAGGACTTTGCCAGCGAACTGGAGATCTCCAACGCCTCGGTATCGGCACTGATTGACCGCTTGTGCCGCGACGGCTATGCACAGCGTGTGGTGCACCCCGAGGACCGCAGGTCGGTGGCGATCATGCCCACCAAGCACACGGATCAGGAGGTGCGTGAAACTCTTGGTCCCATGCATCAGCGAATGCTCGAAGCGGTGGAAAGCCTTACCGCGGATGAACGCACCGCAGCGGCCAAATTTCTCCATGGAATGATTCGAAGCGTAGAGAAAGTCGACACGTCGACGCCGACCACGCCGAAAGCCCCATCTTCCTCAGGCACCAAGGCTGCGGCCACGGCTCATACCGCCTCTTGAGCCGAGGTTCGCTAGAGCGTCATTCCAACCTCCGGCAACCGCGCGAAGCGGTTCTTTGCCAAAGCGCCCGCCCGCGCATGCCGGAGGTACCGATGAGCGGATGGCTTCTGAGCGGATCAGCCCTTCTTTGCGGGGCATTTCAGGTTTCCAACAACATCAGATGCGAAGGAGCAACCCAGACAACGCGGAAGTCGACGAAAGGAGCATCAGCGGATGCCAAAAACCACCCTCCAGCTCACCCTGACCAAAGATCAATTCGACGACCTGTCCAATGCACTGGAAGATTACCGCGACCAGTTCGCCCAACGTGCCGGAGAATCGGAGTTTGACCTCCTACTCGGCTCCGCATATTGGGAAGATCGGGCGCAGGAAGTTCAGGAACTGCTTGAGCGCATCCTCCAGTCGCCAAGCTACTGGCTATAGAACCGGGTGTGGCAGCACCAAGAATCCTGCGGGCAACGAAGTTCCGGCACGCCCGCACGCTGGCACAGGGGAACTCATCGAACGGCCTTCGCGAAGCGGGGCCCGCCCCGCTGCAGCCCACGTGCGGTCTAGGACTCGATCAGCGAACGCCCCACGATCAACTGCATGATTTCGTTGGTGCCTTCCAGGATCTGGTGCACCCGCAGGTCGCGGGCAATCTTCTCCAGGCCATACTCGCTGAGGTAGCCGTAGCCGCCATGCAGCTGGATGGCGCTGTTCGCGGCGTTGAAACCCGCATCTGTGGCCATTCGTTTGGCCATGGCACACAATCGGACAGCATCCGGAGCCTTGGCGTCCAACGCGGCGGCGGCGCGGCGCAGCAGGGTGCGCGCCGCCTCAAGGCGCATCTCCATGTCGGCCAGCTCGAAGACCAGCGCCTCCTGCCGGGTCAGCGGTCCGCCGAAGGCCTGGCGTTCTTTCAGATAGACCACGCTCTTTTCCAACGCGTGCTGACCACCGCCCAGTGAGCATGCCCCGATGTTCAGTCGTCCGCCATTCAGCCCGCGCATGGCAATGGAGAATCCCTGGCCCTCGGCACCGAGCATCTGGTCCGCCCCGACCCGCACGTCATCCATGATCACCTGGCGGGTGGGCTGGGCCTTCCACCCCATTTTCTTCTCGTTGGCGCCGAAGGACAGGCCCGGCGCGTCCGCGGGCACCAGGAAGGCGCTGATCCCCGCGGCCCCGTCTTGGGAGGTGCGGGCCATGACGATGTACAGCGCCGCTGATCCGGCCCCGGAAATGAACTGCTTGACGCCGTTGAGCACGTAGTCATCGCCCTCGCGCCGGGCCCGGGTGCTCAACGCCGCCGCGTCGGAACCGATCCCGGGCTCGGTCAGGCAGTATGCGCCCAGCTGCTGCATCTGCAGCATCCCCGGCAGCCAGCGCGAACGCTGCTGTTCGGTGCCGAATGCGTCGATCATCCACACCACCATGTTGTGGATGGAAATGTAGGCTGCAATGCTTGGATCGGCCTTGGCCAGCTCCTCAAAGATCAGCACCGCGTCGCTGCGGGTCAACCCGGAGCCGCCGTGTTCCTCACTGACGTAGATGCCGCCCATCCCCAGCTCCCCGGCCTCGGCCAGCACATCGGTGGGAAAATGGGAAGTTGCGTCCCATTCCAGGGCGTGCGGGGCCAGCTTGTCCGCCGAGAAGTCCCGAACCATCTCCACCAGCGCCTGCTGGTCCTCATTCAGTTCAAACATTGCCGAACCCCTCCCTGACCACCAACGGCTACTTGTGACCCAGACTACATCCTGTCCGTGTGCTGCGGGTGGGGCTGAATCCGGGGACGCGGTCGGGGCACCTAGATTTCCATCAGGTCCGCACCCACGGTGATCGGCCCGCTGAAGTCCTGCTGCGCGTCTTGCAGCCAAACCTGGTCGGGAACCTGCGGGGCACTGGGCACGAAATGTGAGAGCACCAGGTGCCCGACCTCGGCGCGGGCCGCCACCGCGCCCACATCCGTGGAGGCGGTGTGGGAGTCGATGAGGTGTTCGCGCAGTCGCTGCCCGTTGGAGCGTTGCAGCAGGGGATCAATGCTGGGGATGTGCATCACCTCGTGCACCAGCACGTCGGCGCCGCGGGCCAGCTCCACCAGGGAGTCGCACGGCGTGGTGTCTCCGGAAATGACGTAGCTGCGGTCCTCGGTGTCGATCCGGTAGGCCAGCGCCTCGATGGGCGGGTGGTTGACCCACGCCGCGGTGATCCGCACCCGCTCGTCTTCGAACACCAGGCCGGGCTCGGTGACGTTGCGGGCGCTGATCAGCGAGGCGAAGTCCGGCCGCCCCTCGTCCACGATGCGGATCTGCACGTCCCGGCGCGCGTAGTCCAGGAAGGAGTCCCACATGCTCTGCCAGGGGGCCGGGCCAAAGGTCTGCACCGGCCGGTCCAGGTTGGCGCACCAGGCCAGGTGCAGCAGCGTGCCCACGTCCGCGTTGTGATCCGAGTGGTGGTGGGTGATCCCCACGGCGCGCAGCGAGTTGAAGGCCAGCCGGGCGCGTGCCAGTTGCCGGGCCACCCCGTTGCCCGCGTCGATGATGTAGGTGGCATCGCCCACGACGACCGCGTTGCATGCGGCATTGCGTTCGATCTTCGGGGTGGGCCCGCCCCCGGTGCCCAGCAGCACCAGCTTGCTCTTGGTGGTCATGATCCGCCTTTGGTTGTTCGTTGTTCTCAAATGCCTAGGAGCCGCTAATGGACATGGCGCAGGAAGTCGCGGGTGCGTTCATGGCTCGGGTCGTCGAAGACCTGGGCCGGGGGCCCGGATTCGAGGATCACCCCGTTGTCCATGACCACCACCTGGTCCCCGACCTCCCGGGCGAACGCCATCTCGTGGGTGACCACGATCATCGTCATGCCCTGGTCGGCGAGCGCCTTCATCACCTTGAGCACCTCACCGACCAGCTCTGGGTCCAGCGCGCTGGTCGGCTCGTCGAAGAGCATCACCCGCGGCTTCATGGCCAGGGCCCGGGCGATGGCCACCCGTTGCTTCTGCCCACCGGATAGGGACGCCGGGTAGGCGTTCGCCTTGTTGGCCAGACCGACCCGTTCGAGCAGTTCCATGGCCGTGGCCTTGGCTTGGGCGGCGTTGGACTTGCCCAGCAGGGTGGGAGCCAGGGTGATGTTCTGCAGCACGGAGTAGTGCGGGAACAGGTTGAAGTGCTGGAAGACCATGCCGATCTCCTGGCGCTGCCGGTCGATTTCCCGGCGTCGGCGCAGGTGCATCTGCCCGCCGCGCTCAAAGTAGGACAGCGTCTGGCCATCCATGGTGATCCTTCCGGCATCCACGCTCTCCAGGTGGTTGATGCACCGCAGCAGCGTGGACTTGCCGGACCCGGAGGGGCCGAGCAGGCAGGCGACCTGGCCTTCATTGACCTGCAGGTCCACGCCCTTGAGGACATGCAACGGGCCGAAGAACTTGTGCAGGCCGCGCACCGCGAGCAGCGGCCTCGTGCTGGCCGCTGAGGGGGTGGGGCTGGGATGGGCCATGACTACACCGAGCCTTTCCGCTGGCCGCGGGCCAGGCGTCGTTCCAGGAAGCTTTGCCCAATGGTCGCGATGCCGGTGACCACCAGGTACCAGAGGAAGGCAACCACGAGCAGCTCCAGGGTGCGCAGGTTGGTGGCGGCGATGTTTTGGGCTTCGGTCAGCAGGTCGCCGCCGGCGATGACCGAGACCAGGGAGGTCATCTTGATCATCGTGATGAACTGGCTGCCCGTGGGGGGAATGATGATGCGCAGCGCCTGGGGCAGGATGACCCGGAACATGGTGCGCAGTGGCCCCAGCCCCAGGGCGTTGGCCGCCTCCTGTTGGCCGGTGTCCACCGCGGAGAGCCCGGAGCGGATGATTTCGGCCATGTAGGCCGCCTCGTTCAGCGCCAGCGCGATGATCGAGGCAACGAACGGGGTGATCAGGTCATTCATGTCCCAGCTGTACCAGAGCTCGCCGGTGATGGGGTTCAGCACGTCAATGCCCGACCAGAACAGGGAGATGTTCCCGACGAACAGGATCAGCAGCAGCAATGGGATGCTGCGCACGATGGCGACGTACGCGAAGCCGATGGCCCGCAGCACCGGGTTCCGCGACAGGCGCATCAGCGCCACGATGAACCCCGCCACGACCCCGATGACCATGGAGATCAGCGCCAGCACGATTGTGTTCTTCAGCCCGCTCATGATGCTGGGGTAGGTCAGGTACTCGGCGATGGTGGAGTGATCCAGTGCCCGGTTGCCCCACAGGCCGCGGGCGGCCATGATCACCAGGGCGATCACCAGCAGCCCGGACACCAGCCGCCAGGGGTGGCGCTGGCGGGCCACCGGGTCCTTGAGCTGTGAAATCTCAACGGTGCTCATTGGCCTGCCCCTGTCTCCTCATTCGCCTCGTCCTGTGGCGCATCCAGCGCCAGGTCCTGGATTTCCCATTTGGCCAGCAGTTCGTCCACGGTTCCCTCGGCCTGCATCACGTCCAGGGCGGACTGGATGGACTGCTTCAGATCGCGGCGGTCCTTGGCGGTGATGATGCCGATGGGCTGGCGCTGGTAGGTCGCTTCCCCGCCCATCTCGAAAACCTTGCTGGTCGCCTTGTTTTCGGCGATATACCGCATCACCGGGGTGTTGCCCAAAAACGCGGCGGTGCGTCCGGCCTGCACGGAAAGCCGTGCATCACCCGGGGCGGAAAACTGGTTGATCTCGATCGGCTTCTTGCCCTCCTGCAGGCACTTGTCGTTTTCGTCCTCGGCCAGCTCCAGCTGAACCCCGCCGCGGACGATCGCGATCGGCAACCCGCACAAATCAGCGGCGGATTCGATGCCGTGGGGGTTGCCGCGCTGCACCAGCGGGGAGGTGGCCTGGTTCATGTAGTTGGAGAAGTCCACGACCTGGGCCCGCTCCTGGGTGTCGCCGATCAGGTCAATGCCGGCGTCGATCTGCTTGGATTTCACTGCCGGGATCAACCCGGCGAACGGCAGCTGCTTCCAGCGGATCTCCACCCCGAGCAGGCTGCCGATTTCTTCGACCACGTCGACGTTGATTCCCTGGTAGCCCTTGTCCGCCGGGAAGTTCATGGGCGGTGAGGCCAGTTGCGAGCCGAAGACCAGATAGCCGCGCTCCTTGACGCTTTCGGGCAGCGGCACCACCTCGGTGTAGGCCTGCTGGGCACCGGCGCTCTGCGCCGGCTCGGTCCCGCCCTCGCGCAGCACGACGCAGCCGCTGAGCCCCAGGGTCAGGGCCAGCGCGCCGGCCAGGGCCGCAGCGAGGCGTGATGATCGATGAAGCATGAAAACCCCTGACTTCGCAGAGCGAAAATACTTTTCGGTGTGCGTAAAGTATGATTGTGACCGTCGTCTCAGGTCAAGAGGCGGCGTTGATGTTTCTTTGCGGAAGGATTCCGATGCCCGTGCCCCATGACTCCCCCACGGGAGTACAGTCCTTCGCCCGCGGGTTGAGCGTGATCAAGGCATTCACCGGTTTTCCGCTCACCTTGAGCGAAGTCGCCGAACGCACCGGCCTGGCCCCGGCTGCGGTGCGCCGCTACCTGGCCACCCTCACCGAGCTTGGCTACCTTGCGCAGCACGGGTCATTGTTCAGCGCACGGGCCAAGCTGCTGGAGCTGGCCCAGCCCTACTTGACGGCCAATGAAACCGCCCGCAAGGCCGAACCGATCCTGCGTCACCTCTCGGACACGGTCAACGAAACCGCGACCCTCACCCAATATTCCAACGGGGAGGTCATTAACGTGCTGGCCACCCAGACCACCCAGGAGCTGGCGATCCAGGTCAACGCCGGACGCCACCTGCCCGCCTACTGCACCGCCATGGGGCGGGCCATGCTTTCCCTGTTGCCCACCGAGGAGGCCCGGGCGATCATCGAGTCCTCGACCCGCATCGAATTGACCTCGCGCACGTTGACCGACAGCACCCAGATCATGGAGCAGATCGAGCTGGCACGGCAACGCGGATACTGCTTCGTGGAAGAAGAACACACCCTGGGCATCCGCACACTGTCGGTTCCCCTGCAGCTGCCCCAGGGGCCGCTCATCGCCCTGAGCGCGCCCACCCCGACCGCACGGGAGGACCGGGAAAGCTACCTGCAGCGGGTGCTGGAGCCGCTGCAGCTGGCGGCCTCCCGGATGCGGGCCGAATAACCGGTTAATAATTGCCGTCTGCAACCACTTTTCAGGTGCCGCCATCCCCGGACATGATGAACTTAGATGCAGTCCGCGTGCCGGCGACCCCCTTCCGACCCCTTCCAAGGAGGACCATGTCCACCCATGAACGCAGCCGCCTGGCCCGGTGGCTCCTGCCCAGCGGCAAGGAACCTGACCCGCGCTTCACCCTGGCCAATGAGCGCACGTTTTTGGCCTGGATCCGCACGTCCCTGGCCTTCCTGGCTGGCGGCATCGCCCTGGAGGCCTTCACCGCCGCGTCCTTCTCCACTCCGCTGCGCACCTGGCTGGCGCTGATTGTCATTGGCATCGGCATGCTGATCGCCGGCGGAGCGGCCTTCCGCTGGCTGCGGGTCGAGCGCCGGATGCGTGAGGACTCCCCGCTGCCGGTTCCGGCGATCGTGCCGCTGCTGGGGTTCGGGGCGGTGGCCGCGGCGGTGGCGGCCGTGGCGATGATCCTGGCCAATGGCTTCTAGGCCACCGGGGAGGCAGGACTCATGAAGGATGTGCGCATTTCGGATCCCGGGCTGCAGCCCGAACGCACCGTGCTGGCCTGGGGCCGCACCCTGATCTCCTTCCTGGTCGTCAGCGCCGTGTTTCTGCGTTGGCTGCCACATTACGGGCAGTCCCTGCTGGTGTTGGTGGGGATTGCCGCGCTGGTCTCCGGCGGCATCTTCCTCTCCCAGCGCCGCCGCTACCGGCGGATGGCCCACGGGCTGGAGGCCGGAAGGGTGCAGGCCGACGCGGTGGCCGTGTTCGCCACCGCCGCGGCCACCCTCGCGTTGGGGGCCACCGCCCTGGTTCTACTGCTCGGCCCGCTGCTGCGCTGACCCCTCGGGGGCGCGGTGTCCTTTGATGACCGGGACGTTGTTCGCCTGGCGGCACACTGGATAATCTGATCTGGAATGGGCCGCCGGCCCACGCCAATCCGAAAGGACCGAGAATGAAGATTGCAGTGTACGGAGCCACCGGGGCCGTGGGCAGCCAGGTGGTCGCCGAAGCCCTCTCCCGCGGACACGAGGTCACCGCGGTAACCCGTTCGGGAACCTCGGTCCAGGGCGCCACCGCGGTGAGTGCCGAGCTCTCCGATGCGGGCACCTATCGCGAACTGGGCAAGAGCCATGACGCAGTGGTCATCGCGGTGCCCCCATCACGCACCGGAGGGGACCACCAGGAGTACCTGGATGCCTTCGAGGAAATCACCGAAACCCTGGTCCCGGCCCGCCTGCTGGTGGTCGGCGGCGCCGGGGCAACCGAGGTTGACGGGGTGCGTCTGCTGCAGACCCCGGACTTCCCCGACGCCTACAAGGCCGAGGCCGAGACCAGCGCGCAGGTCTATGACATGTTCACCTCCGTTTCCGGGATCACCTGGACGGTGGCCGCCCCGGCTCCGGAAATCGCCTCCGGCCGCCGCACCGGCAGCTACAGCCTGGGCACCGATTCCCCGGCCGGGGACTTCGTCTCCACCCAGGACTTCGCGGTGGCGATCCTCGATGAGCTGGAGAACCCGGCCCATGAGAACCGCCGGATGACCGTGGCCAGCCAGAAGTAGGCGCGCGGGCATGCCGGGTGTGATCTGGAATACCCGACATGCCCGGCCCGGGCCCGGGTGACTATTGTGGAACCCAGGACTATCCATCATTTTCGCCCCACGAGGTATTTTCCCCTTGAAGCAACGCACCGCCCGTTCCCGGCGCCTGGCCCTTGGCGCGCTGTCCATCCCGTTGAGCCTGGCCGTGCTGGCCGGATGTTCCAGCCCCACCAACCCCTCCCCGCAGGGCGAATCGGCAGACCCGGTCACCGGCGGCACGCTGATCTACGCCTCCGGGGACGCCGAACCAACGTGCCTGGACCCGCACGTGGGCGGCAACTACCCGCAGGCGCTGGTGGCCTCGCAGTACCTGGAGACACTGTTCACCAAGGACCCGAACGGCCAGATCGTGCCGTGGCTGGCCGAGTCCACGAACGTGTCCGAGGACGGGCTGGTGCGCACGATCACCGTGCGTGACGGCATCACCTTCCACGACGGCACGAAGTTGGGCGCCGAGGCGGTCAAGGCCAACATCGAGCACCTGCAGGACCCGGACACCGCCTCCTCCACCGGGTACCTGGCGGTGGGCAAGGTCGACCAAATCAAGCTGGTGGACGAGCGCACCGCCGAACTGCACCTGTCCACCCCGGACAACGCGCTGCTGGAGTCGCTGTCCATGCCGTGGACCGCCATCCAGTCCCCGAAGGCGCTGGAGCGCGAGCAGTCCGCGAACTGCGCCTCCCCGGTGGGCACCGGCCCGTTCAAGGTCGATTCCTGGGACCGCCAGGACGCGGTGCACCTGGTGCGCAACGAGGACTATGTCTCCCCGGCTCCCCAGGACGGGCGCGAACAGCAGAGCGCCTACCTGGACGGGATCACCTGGCGCTTCATCCCGGAGGCCGCCACCCGCTACGCGGCCCTGTCCTCCGGTGAGGTCGACGTGATCGACAACGCCCAGCCGGACACCATCTCCTCGGCCGAGGGCGCCGGGCTGGGGCACCTGGACGCCCCGCGCCCGGGCGCCTCAAACCGCATCGAGCTGAACAGCGCCAAGGCCCCGTTTGACGGCATCAAGGTGCGCGAGGCGTTCATCCGCGCGCTGGATGTGAACGCGGGCATCGACGCCCTGTTCTTCGGCACCGCCCCGCGCAGCTACTCGCTGCTCTCCTCCGTGGAGCCGCTGGGCATCTCCCAGGAGGCGCTCTTCGCCCCGGACGTGGCCAAGGCCGAGCAGCTGCTGGACGAGGCCGGCTGGAACCAACGCGACGCCGAGGGCTACCGGGTGAAGGACGGCAAGCGGCTGAGCGTCAGCTTCCCGGTGTCCACCAATCAGTCGGTGCCGGCCGAACAGTCCCTGTTCGAACAGATCCAGGCCTCGGCGAAGAAGGTCGGAATCGAAGTGAAGATCAACCTGCTGGACCTCTCCAGCTGGTACGGGGCACTGGCCAAGCACGAGTACAACCTGGTCTCCGCGCCGTACACGAAGGTCGGGCCCAGCGTGCTGCGCATCCTCTACCATTCGGACTCCACCGTGCCGGCCCCCTCGGGCTACTTCGCGAACAACGCCCAGGTCAAGGACCCGCAGATCGACCAGCTGCTGACCGAGGCGGAGCAGACCGAGGATGAGGCCGAACGCGCCGAGAAGTACCGCAAGGCCCAGGAGCTGATCCTGGGCGGCTACTACGTGCTGCCGCTGTACGACCAGCAGAACCACTTCCTCTACGGCAAGGACGTCAAGGGCATGGGCGCGACCACCGCAGTCTCCACCCCGGTGTACTACGACGTGTTCCTGGACCGCTAGGGTCCAGCGGGCAACCGATGATGGGTACGCTGCGGTGGCTGGGCCGACGGCTGGGCGGGGCGCTGGTGGTGCTGTGGCTGGTGGCCACCGCCATCTTCCTGGGCATCCGGCTGATCCCCGGGGATCCGGCCGAGGCGATCATGGGCGGTCCCGGCTCCCAGGCCTCGGCCGAGGCGCTGGCCGCGGCCCGCGCCGAGTACGGGCTGGATCTGCCGTTGCCGGCGCAGTACCTGATGTTCCTGGGCAAGCTGGTGCGCCTGGACTTTGGCACCTCCTATTCCCTGAAGGACCCGGTGCTCACGGTCATGGGCGAGGTGCTGCCCTCCACCCTGGTGCTGGCGCTGCTGGGACTGGTGCTGGCCTGGGTGCTGGCGCTGGTGTTCGCCGCGCTGTCGCTGCGCGCCAACCGGTTCGGCGAACTGCTGGGCAACACGGTGGAGATCGTGGCCGCCGCGGTGCCGCACTTCTGGCTCGGCGCGGTGCTGATCATGGTGTTCTCCACGATGCTGGGCTGGCTGCCGGCGGTGGACAACGGCAGCGCGGCCGGGCTGCTGCTGCCGGTGCTGACCCTGGCCCTGCCGCTGGCCGGGTTCCTCACCCAGCTGATGCGCGATTCGCTGGCCTCCGCGTTTTCCAGCCAGTTCGCGCTGGCCGCCCGCGCCCGCGGGGCCAGCCGATTGCAGCTGTTCTGGCGCCACGGGCTGCGCCACGCAGCGCTGCCGGCGCTGAGCCTGACCGGCTGGGCGTTTTCCTCCCTGCTCTCCGGGGCCGTGGTGGTCGAGGCCGTGTTCGCCCGCCCGGGGCTGGGCCGGGCGCTGCTCTCCGCGGTGCTCTCCCGCGACATCCCCATGGTCACCGGCATCGCCTTGTTCTCCGCCGCCAGCTACATGGTGGTGATGGCCGTGACCGAGGCCGTGGAACGGCTGATCAACCCGGCCGGGGTCCGGGCATGAGCCGGCTGGCGAAGCTCGGGATCGGGGTGTTCCTGGTGCTGCTGGTGGTGCTCGCGCTCTTCCCGCAGTGGCTGGCCCCGGGCGACCCGCTGGCGGTGAACCCGGCCGAGGCGTTCCAGGCCCCGAACCTGCACCACGTGATGGGCACCGACGAATCCGGGCGCGATGTGCTCACCCGGATCGTGCACGGCGCCCGGGACTCGCTGTTCATCGGGGTGGCGGCCACCGCCCTGGGCATGGGCATCGCGGTGCTGCTGGGCACCGCCGCCGCCCTGTCCCCGCGCTGGCTGGACGAGGCGATCCTGCGGGTGCTGGAGGCGCTGTACGCGATTCCCTCGCTGCTGATGGCGCTGCTGATCATCGCGTTCACCGGCCCCGGGGTCGGTCCGGCGATCGTCGCGGTGGGCCTGTCCACCGCGCCGGGCTACGCCCGGCTGGTGCGCAGCCAGATCCGCACCCTGAAGGCCTCGGAAATGCTGGAGGCCGCCACCGTGCTGGGCCGCGGCACCCTGGCCAAGGTGCGCAACCACCTGCTGCCCAACGCCCTGCGCCCGCTGCTGGCGCTGATCACCCTGGGGGTGGGCCAGGCGGTCATCTGGGCCTCGGCACTGTCCTTCCTGGGGCTGGGCACTCCCCCGCCGGCCCCCGAATGGGGTGCGATGCTCGCCGCCGGGCGCACCTACCTGCACCTGGCCTGGTGGTTGAGCTTCTTCCCGGGCCTGGCCATCGTCGTGGTGGCCGCCGGGGCAACGATGATCGGCCGGGCACTGGGCGGAAAGGTGAACGCGGCATGAGGGCAAGCACCACGAAGCGGGAAAACCCCGGCGCTGCGCCGCTGATCGAAGTCGAGCAGCTGGCGGTGCGCTTTGGCGCGCAGCGCGCGGTGGACGGGGTCAGCTTCACCCTGCACGCCGGGCAGTGCCTGGCGCTGGTGGGCGAATCCGGGTCAGGCAAGTCGGTGACCGCCCGCAGCCTGCTGGGGCTCAGCGGCGGAACCGTCACCGCCGACCGGCTGCGGGTGCTCGACCAGGACGGGCTGAGGCTGGGTGAAAACGGCTGGCGGACCGTGCGCGGGGCGCAGATCGGCATGGTGCTGCAGGACGCGCTCTCCGCACTGGACCCGCTGCGCCCGGTGGGCCGGGAAATCTCCGACGCGCTGCGTGGAACGCGGCGCGCCGAACGCCGCGCCCGGATGCTGCAGATGCTGCAGGCGGTGGGCATGGATGACCCGGCCCGCCGCGCCGCCCAGCGCAGCGGGGAACTGTCCGGCGGCATGCGCCAGCGCGCACTGATCGCCCAGGCGCTGATCGGGGACCCGCAGGTGGTGATCGCCGACGAGGCGACCACGGCCCTGGATGCGGGGCTGACCGCCCTGGTGCTGCGCCAGCTGCGTGAGCTGAAGGCGCAGGGCCGGGCGGTGCTGATGATCAGCCACGACCTGGCCCAGGTGGCGCAGGTCGCGGACCGGATCGCGGTGATGCGCGGCGGGAAGATCGTGGAAAGCGGTCCTGCCGAAGAACTGCTGGGCGCCCCGCGCCACGAGTACACCCAGACCCTGTTGCGCGCCGTCCCCTCCGGGGTGCCGCGCTTCACCCCGCTGGCGGCCAGCACCCCACGCCCGGCGCCGCAGCCGGCACCGGGCGCCACCGCGCAGACCGAGTCCCGGCCGGAACCGGCGCTGCAGGTCAGCGGGCTGTCCAAGGCCTTCGACGGCCAACTGGCGGTGGATGACGTCAGTTTCACGCTGCCGCGCGGGGCCACCCTGGGGATCGTGGGCGAATCGGGCAGCGGCAAGACCACCACCGCGCGCATGGTGCTGGGCCTGCAGCGCCCGGACGCCGGCACGGTGCGGCTGCTGGGGCGCGGGTTCGTGCCCGCCCGGGAAGCCGAACGCCGCCCGCTGCGCCGGGCCATGGGCGCGATCTACCAGAACCCGCTGGGCTCCTTCGACCCGCGCTACACGGTCGGGGCGCTGCTGGCCGATGCGCTCACCTCCGGGCGCAGCCGGCGCCTGGGCCCGGTGCGCGATCAGGTCCACGCACTGCTGCGCCAGGTGCAGCTGGACGAGCAGCTGGCCGCCCGCTACCCCACACAGCTCTCCGGAGGCCAGCGCCAGCGCCTGGCGATTGCCCGGGCCCTGGCCCCCAGGCCCGCGGTGCTGGTGCTGGACGAACCGGTCTCCGCGCTGGACGTTTCCATCCAGGCCACGGTGCTGGACCTGCTGGATGAACTGCAGGTCCAGACCGGGACCAGTTACCTGTTCATCAGCCATGACCTGTCGGTGATCGAGCACATGAGCGATCAGGTGGCGGTGATGTACCAGGGCCGGTTCGTGGAGAGCGGACCCACCGCCGAGGTGTTCGCCAATCCGCAGCACCCGTACACCCAGCGCCTGCTCTCCGCGGTGCCGCGGCTGCGCTAGCCAGAGGGCCATTGCGCCTGCCTCTTCCCGGCGGGGACACGGTGCCCGCCGGTGCCCGGGCGCTGGCTAAACTGGCCAGGTGATCAACTACACCCTGCGCCAGCTGCACTACTTCCTGGCGGTGGCCGAGGCCGGTTCCATTTCCGCGGCCGCAACCGCCAGCCACATCTCCCAGGCGGCCATGTCCCAGGCGATGGATGATCTGGAACGCGCGGTCGGCGCCCAGCTGCTGGTGCGCCGCCGCGCCCGCGGGGTGGAGCTGACGGCGGTGGGCACCGTGTTCCTGCATGATGCGCGCGAACTGATGCGCCACGCCGAGGAGGTGCAGGGGCAGATCATTGAACGCCAAACCACCCTGGCCGGCCCCCTGGTCATCGGCTGTTATTCCTCGCTGGCGGCCTTCTGGATCCCGGTGATCTGTGAAAAGTTCACCAAGCCGAACCCGGGCCTGAGCGTCACCCTGGTGGAGGGGGACGGGGCGGAGCTGCAGCAGCAGATGCTCAAGGGGCACCTGGATGTGGTGCTCACCCACACCCGCCACCTGCTGCCCCAGGTGCACCACCGCACCGTGATGTCCGGCCGGCCCTATGTTCTGGTCGCCGCCAACCACCGGTTGGCCGCCCGCTCCTCGGTGCGGCTCAGCGAACTGGCCGAGGAGGATTTCGTGGGCCTGGACCTGCCCACGGTGCGTGATAACCAGCTGGTGAACCTGCGCATGTCCGGCCTGGATCCGAAGGTGCGTTGGAGTTCGCAGAGCTTCGAGGCGGTGCGCGGCATGGTCGCCCGCGGTCTGGGCTACACGGTGCTGGTGCAGCGCCCGCCGGTGAACGTCAGCTATGACGGGCTGCCGCTGGCGGTGCTGGAGATCGAAGGCCCGGTGGGGGTCAGCGACATCTGCGTCGCCTACACCGCCTCCGAGCGCCCCAGCCTGCGGCTGCGCGCCTTCCTGGACTTCTGCGAACAGGTGGGCGCCGAACGCGACGCCGGGGACGCCCGGGGCTCTTCCTAGGAAAAGCTCCCGGACGCCCCCGGTGCAGTCGCGTTCGGCCGTGTGCGCTCCTACATCTGTTCGGCCATCAGGTCCGCGTCCTTGCCTTCCTTGACGTTGCGCATCGCCAGTGCGGCGATCACGAACGTCGCGGCCCACACGATGCCCACCAGCCACAGCGACCCGCCGCCAAGCAGCACCAGGGCGGCCACGATCATCGGGGTGAACCCGGCGCCGACCGTGGAGGAAAGCTGGTAGACCAGGGAGGCGCCGGTGTAGCGGATCCGGGTGGGGAACAGTTCGGCGGTGAACGCCCCGAACGGGCCAAAGATGAACGCCTGGATCAGCCCGTTGGCCACAAACAGGGCGATGGCGAATGCCCACAGCGCACCGAGCTGCAGCAGCCACATGATCGGCAGCGCCGCCAGCGCCCCGGCGGCAATGCCCACCAGCATCACCGGGCGGCGGCCCAGCTTGTCCGAATAGCGGGCCGCGAACCAGATGCCAACCACGGTCAGCGTGGCGCCGACGGCCTTGATGTTCAGCACCGCGGTGCGGTCCATCCCCATGTCCTCCACCACGTAGGAGATCGCCCAGACGGTCATCAGCCCCTGCACGGTGTAGGAGCTCATCCCCACCAGGGTGCCGCGCAGCACCGACTTCGGGTACTGGGTGAGCACCTGCATGATCGGGGTCTTCTTTTCCTCCGCCTTGTCCTCCAAAGCCAGGAACAGCGGGGATTCGGCCACCTTCAGCCGGATGATCAGCCCGATGCCCACCAGCAGCACCGAGAGGATGAACGGGATGCGCCAACCCCAGGAGAGGAACACGTCATTGGGCAGCAGCGACACCGCGGAGACCGCCAGGGTCGCCAACACCGCACCGGCCGGCCCGCCCATGTTCGCGAAGCTGGCGGCGAAGCCGCGCCGTTCCTTCGGTGCGTGTTCCAGGGCCATGAGCATTGCCCCGCCCCATTCACCGCCCACGGCCAGGCCCTGGAGGATGCGCAGCAGGATCAGCGCAATCGGGGCGACCATGCCCACCTGGGCGGTGGGCGGCAGCAGCCCGATGATGGTCGAGGCCCCGCCCATCATCACCATGGAGGTGATCAGCACGCCCTTGCGTCCCACCTTGTCGCCAAAGTGGCCAAAGACGATGCCGCCCAGCGGCCGGGCCAGGTAGCCCACGGCCAGCGTGGCGAAGGAGGCGAACAACGCCACCCCGGGGATCAGGTTCACGAAGAAGACCTTGTTGAACACCAGGGACGCGGCGGTGGCATAGAGGATGAAGTCATAGAACTCGATGGCGCTGCCGATGAAGCTGGAGGCCAGGATGCGGCGCATCTGCGGGGAGTTCAGCGACGGGACCTGCAGTTCGCGGTCCTGCTGCTGGTCGGTGAGGTTGCTCATGAGACTGCCTTTTCTGCCAGGGCGCGGGCGAAGGAAATGACCTGCAGGTCATCGGGGACCAGGAAGCTGCCGGAGAAGTCCCGGGCGTGGGAGAGCCAGGTTTCCAGCGGGGTGGTGCCGGGCACCAGGTGGTGCAGCGCCAGGGTGCGGGCCCGGGCCTGTTCGGCCAGGGCGATCGCCTGGGCGGCGGAGGTGTGCGAGCGGCGGTGGTGGTCCATGGAGGCCTCCGCCTCCTCGGTGCCCAGCGAACCGTAGGCGCGCTGCACCCATTCGAAGTCAATGGCCTCATGCAGCAGCAGGTCCGTGTCCCGGGCCAGGGTGACCAGGTTCTGGCAGGGGGCGGTGTCCCCGGAAATCGTCACCGAGCCTTCTTCGGTGTCAAAGCGGAAGGCGAACGCCGGGGCGATGGGCGGGTGCTGGACCAGGGTGGCGGTGACGGCGACCAGTTCATCGCGGTAGATCTCAAACGGTTCCAGTCCCGCCGGAGTTGGGTTCTGGTTCGGGTGGTACCCGCTGTGGGCGGGGATCTGGATGTCGCTGGCCTGGAAGTACTCCAGCGGCGAGGGGCGCAGCGCATCAATGACCCGGTCGTTCAGGTCGGTGGCGTAGGCCTGCATCAGGTGGCTGAACATGTCGGCGGTGCCCGGAGTCGGGTTGTGCGGGTAGAGCGGCTGCGGTGCCACCTGGGCGCGCGGCGAAACCGGCGGCAGCGCGCCGCGGTCCCCAGGGCCCAGGATCTGGATGGGCCGCTTGCCGGCGGGGATGGTGAACAGCCCAAAGATCGCCAGCGAGGCCAGGTCGATGGTGTGATCCGAATGCAGGTGGGTCAGGAAGATCCCGCGCAGGTCCCCGGGGGTGAACCCGGCCTTCATCAGCTGGTTGCCCACCCCGGAACCGGCATCGACCAGGTAGACGGCGTCGCCGACCACCACGGCGGTGGAAATTCCGGCGCGTTTGCCGGCGTTGGCCCCGGTCCACCAGCGGGGGCCGCCGGCGGTGCCCAGGGTGACGACGTGGGGTGCGAGGTTGGAGGCCACGGGCCCTGTCCTTTCAGTCGGGAAGCGTATTGCTTCCATACTGAATGGAATAGATCACATCCGTAAAACTGTTTTTTACGTCCTAATTCATAGGTTTTACCTGTTTGAGCGTGCAAAGAGGGGCCCGCGGGTCGCCCCGCGGGCCCCGGCCAAGTAAGCGTTAGTCGGTGCCGCCCAGCTGCTCACGCACCTGCTTGCGCAGGATCTTTCCGAGCATGGAGCGCGGCAGCTCCTCCACCTGCCGGATCTTCCGGGGCACCTTGTAGGCGGCCAACAGTCCGCGGCAGTGCTCCCGCAGCGCCTGCTCATCCAGCTGCGCACCCTCGTTCAGCTCCACCGCGGCGACCACCATCTCTCCGCCGCGGGCCAGCGGCTCACCGAACGCGGCCGCATCGGCCACATCCGCATGCTGACGCAGCGCCGCCTCCACCTCGGTGGGCGAGACATTGAAACCGCCGGTGATGATCAGTTCCTTGGCGCGGTCCACGATCGTGGCAAACCCGTCGGCGTCCACCGTCACCACGTCCCCGGTGTGCAGCCAGCCCTCGGCGGTAAGCACCTTGGCCGTCTCCTCCGGGTTGTTCCAGTAGCCGGAGAACACCTGCGGCCCCTTGATCAGCAGCTCGCCGGGCTGCCCGGGTTCCACCGCTTCGTACGGCTCCTGGAGGCTGACCACCTTCATGTCCGTGGAAGGGAAGGGGATCCCAATGGTCCCGGTGCGCCGTGAAGGGTGGAAGGGATTGCCCAGCGCCACCGGCGAGGATTCGGTCATCCCGTAGCCCTCCACCAACAGTCCGCCGGAGACCGACTCCCACAGCTCGACCACGTGATCGGGCAGGTTCATCGCCCCGGAAATGCAGTATTTGGCCGAGCGCAATGAGATGCCGCGCTCCAGCGCCCCCATGGCGGTGCGCTCATAGATCGGCGGCACCGCGCAGTACACGGTGGCCGGGGACTTCTTCCAGGCATCAAGCACCAGCTTCGGCTCGAACTTGGGGAAGAGCACCAACAGGCCCTGCTTCTTAATCCCGAACGTCAGGTACAGCGTCATCCCAAAGGCATGGAACATCGGCAGGATCGCGTAGAGGACTTCCTTGCGTTCCTCCGCCCCGAGCATCCACGCCTCTCCCTGCAGCGCATTGGAGTACAGGTTGTAATGGCTGAGCATGGCGCCCTTGGGGTGCCCGGTGGTGCCGGAGGTGTACTGGATAACCGCCAGGTCATCCACCTCGGGCATCGGGTGGCGCGGGTTCAGCCGGTCGGACTTGGCCAGCTGCTTCCAGCTCATCGTCCCGGGGGCCGGTGCGGTCAGCCCAGCCCGGGCCTCACGCAGCTTCTTCACCGGCAAACCCAGCGCCAGGCGCTTGGTGGCCGGGAACGCCTGCAGCAGATTGACCGCGACGATGGTGTCGATCTGCACATCCTCGGGGAATTGCTGCAGGGCCGGCACCGCCTTGTCCCAGGCGATCACCACCCGGGCCTGGTGGTCCTCGAACTGGTGGCGCAGTTCGCGGGAGGTGTACAGCGGATTGTGCTCCACCACCACGGCGCCCAGGCGCAGCACCGCGTAGAATGCGATCACATGCTGGGGGCAGTTGGGAAGGATCAGGGCGACCCGCTCCCCCGCGGTCACACCGAGCCGGCGCAGCCCCTCGGCCACGCGCTCCACCTGTTCGCCGAGTTCGGCATAGCTCATCTGCCGTCCGAAGAATTCGGTAGCCGGGCTGTCCCCGGCCTGGGCGACGGAGCGGGCGAACATGTGGGCCAGCGATTCGGTGGGCAGCTCGATCTCGGCGGGCACCCCGGGCTGGTAGTTCTTGGTCCACGGATGCGCGGATGTGTTGTGCATGTCCCCATCATGCCCCTTTGGCGCGATCCGCGCGATTCTGGCGGTCCTAACCAGAGCTCGTTGAACGAGCCGCCAACATTCAACGCACCGCATCGGGCGCCAGGATGGCCGACCCCTTTGTGAGCAAACGCGCTCGCCGGGCTGTCCACCATCGCCCCGCACTCCAACAGGCTTGCAGCACCACCACGGAAACCGTGATCCCATCACCGGGTTCCAGCGAGCCGCCGCGCGAAGCATCTACTAGCTCAGCCATGCGCCTTGCGTTCCTTCGACATGGGCGCGAAATCTTCACTCAAACTGTTGACTGGGTCACACGGTCACCCTAGTGTGATGCAGGACACTGATATATCAATTGCTTATTAATCACCGATCATACTTTTGCTGCTGTGGAGGAAAAATTGCCCATGCCAGATAGAACCGCGACCCGCGCCGGGTTGGGCACAACGGAAAAGACCAACTTCCTTCGGTTGGCGACCTTTGCCGGTGCCATCATTGCCTTCCTGATCGGCTCGGGTTTTGCCACCGGCCAGGAAATCCTGCAGTACTTCACCTCATACGGTTATTGGGGCGTCTTTGGCACGGGACTGCTGGTTTTGGCCCTGATGACCTACGTGGTCATCGAGTTCTTCGTCGTCGGGCAAGCCAAGAAGTTCGAAAAGCCCTCGCGGATCTTCCACTACTACTGCGGCCGGTACCTGGGCACCTTCTTCGACTTCTTCTCCATCGTGTTCGTTTTCCTCAGCTTCACAGTGATGGTTTCGGGCGCCGGAGCCGTCTTCGAGGAACACTACGGGCTCTCGAAGTACCTCGGCGGCATCGGCCTGGCGCTCGCTGTGGGAATCAGCGTCTGGTTTGGCCTGAAGTCACTGGTGGACGTCATTGGCAAGATCGGGCCGCTGATCGTGGTGATTGCCATTGGGTTGGGCATCACCGGAATCCTGCGCAACCCGCAGGGGATCTCCGAGGGGCAGGCGCTGTTGCCCGGCCTGGAGTTGACCCAGGCCTCGAGTAGCTGGTTCATGGCCGGGCTGTCCTACGTCGGGTTCTGCATGCTGTGGCTGGCGGCGTTCCTGACCGCACTGGGCAAGACCGCCCGCAGCAAGAAGGAGGCCGCCGCCGGAGGCGCAATGGGCGCGGCGGCTTTCTCGGTGGCGTGCATCATCGTTGGGCTGGGTCTGCTGGCCAATATCGTGAAGGTCGGCGGCACCGAGATCCCAATGCTGGTGCTGGCCCGGGACATCAGCCCGGTGCTGGCCTCGGGGATCTCGGTGATGATCCTGGCGGGCATCTACACCACCGCGGTCCCGCTGCTGTGGACCGTTTCCAGCCGCTTCTTCCCCGACAGCACCCCGCGCTTCAAGTACCTGACGATCGCCCTGGCGGCGCTGGGCACCGTGATCGGCCTGGTGCTGCCCTTCAGCCAGATGGTCAACATTGTCTACGTCATCAATGGCTATGTGGGAGTGCTGCTGCTGGTGCTGATGCTCGTGAAGACCGGCACCCGCCTGGTACGCCGCGAGAAGCTCTAGACCTGGCTTGGGAAGCCCACCGGTCCTGCACCCCCGCGGCCTCGGCCGGCGGGGGTGCCGTCTCATCCGGCTCAGTTTCCTTCGGCCACCTGCCGCAGGTCCCGCCACAGCTGTTCCACGTGGGAGCGCTCCGTGCCCAGCGCGCCAATGGAAACCCGCACCATCCAGCGGCCCTCCAGCACGGCGGGGGAAACATAGGCCCGACCGGCGAGGTTCAGTTGCCGGGCCCAGTGCTGGGTGTGCTCATCGACCTGCTCGGCGCTGGCGCCCTGCGGTTCGTGCACCACGCACACGGTCTGCAGGTTGACCGGGGCGGCGAGCTTCCACTCTGGGGTGGAGCTGACCTGTTCGGCCAGCCACTGGGCGTTTTCCAGGTCGCGGCGCAGCCGGGCGCGCAGCTGCTCGGCCCCTTCGGCGCTCAGCATAAACCACAGCTTCAGGGCACGGAAGCGCCGGCCCAGCGGGATCCCCCAGTCGCGCAGATTGGTCACCTGGTCATCACGTTCGGAACGCAGGTAGCTGGGGTTGGTGCCCATGACGCGTTCCAGATGCTGCGGGTCGCGCACGAAGTACAGGGAGCAGTCGAACGCCACCCCGAGCCACTTGTGGGCGTTGACCACGACCGAATCGGCGTACTCGATCCCGTCCCACATCCAGCGGTACTCGGGCAGGATCATCGCCGAGCCGGCCATGGCCGAGTCCACGTGGAACCAGATGTCCTGGCGCGCTGCGATCTCTCCCAATTCCCGCAAGGGGTCAACAGCGGTCGTGGTGGTGGTGCCGGTCGCGGCCACGATGGCAGCGGGGATGCGTCCAGCCGCGCGGTCCTGCTCGATGGCCGCGGCCAGTGCGGCCGGGTCCATGGCGTGGTTCTGGTCCGTGTCGATCCAGTGGATGTTCTGCCGGCCGAACCCTGCCAGCAATGCGCCCTTTTCCACCGAACTGTGGGCATAGCGGCTGGCGTAGACGACCAGGGGCGCTTCCTCAGTCTGCAGGCCGCCGCGGGCCAGGGCGAAATCGGTGGCGCGTTCCCGCGCGCACAGCAGCGCGATCAGGGTGCTGCTGGAGGCCGAATCCTGGATGGAGCCACGGAACTGCTCGGGCAGCCCAAAGAGCTGGCGGGTCCAGTCCACTACGGTCTGCTCGATCTCGGACAGGGCTGGGCTGGATTCCCAGGACAGGCCGAGCACTCCCAACCCGGTGCCCAGCATGTCCCCGAGCACCGAGGACAGCTCCGAGTTCGACGGGAAGAATCCGAAGAAGCTGGGGTGTTGCCAGTGAGTGAGCCCGGGCATCACGATGCGCTGCACGTCCTCTAGCAGTCCCGCCCCGCCGTCGCCCTCTTCCGGCGCCTGCGCGGGCAGCTGCGCGGCCACCTGGCCGGGTTCGACGGTGGACATCACCGGCTGCTGGTCGATGCCGGCGCGGTAGTCGGCAATGAAGTCCACCAGTTCGTGGGCCTGGCGGCGGAATTCCTCCGGTGTCATCTAATCTCTTTCCCTCGTGCCTGATGGCCTTCCTGCATGGTATCGGCCGCACCTGCGCTGCACCGATTCCGGATGCCGGTTCAAACTACCCGCGGCGCAGCTGTTGGGAGAGCTCGTGGGCGTGGTGCAGCAGCAATGCCCCCAGTTCCGGGCGGCGCTCGGGGGTGAAGCGGGATTCAATGCCGGTCACGCTCAGGGCCCAGGCCGGGGACCCGGAGGCGTCAAAGACGGCGGCTCCCATCCCCCAGCTGCCCTCGACAATCAGCCCTGGGTTGACCGAGTAGCCCAGTTTGCGGGTTTCGCGGACCTTCTCGCGCAGCCGGGCCGGGCTGTGCGCGTCTCCGTAGCGTTCGGTGAAGTCATTGGCCTGCAGGTAGCGCTCCACGACCGGAGCGGTCAGGAAGGCCAGGATCGCGATCCCGGCCGAGGCCACGCCCAGCGGGAAGCGTTTGCCCTCGTAGAGCACGAACGAGCGGATTGGGAAGGCGCCGTCCTGGCGCAGCAGGCACACGGTCTCGTCCCCGCGCCGTGCGGAGAGAAAGGCGCTTTCCCCGGTCGCTTCGGCGAGCGCGGCGACGTGCTCCCGGGCCATGTCGCTGATGTCGTAGCGTTCGGCCGCGACCGCTCCCATCAGGTAGAGTTCCGGACCCAGCAGCCAGCGCCCGGCCTGGTGGTCGTGGTCGCAGAACCCCTCTGCCACCAGTGCGCCAAGCAGCCGGTGCACGGTGGGGCGCGCCAGCCCGGTATGCCGGGCGACCTCGGTCGTGGTGATGCCCTGCGGCATGGCCCCGCTGACCGTGCGCAGCACCGCGGCCAGCCGTCCGACCACTTGGGCGCCTGCGGGAGTGGGAGTCATGATCACATTATGGACGAGCCGCGTCCACGGCGCTGTCGTGTGACGTGCCGCTTGACTTCGCTAAGCGGCACGTTCCCCATCAGGCGGACCATGCGGCCCGGCACCGGTTGGACAGTACTCGCCCGGCTTTCGGCGGCTCGCGCAGGCCGGTCAAAGCGGTGGCCACTTCGGCAAAGACGGCGGTCCGCACCGGTCCCCACGCCCGGGCAACTGCGTCACTATCCAAGACGCGAAGGCGCCTGAACCGCCGCCGGCCGGCACCCGCTGGCGCCCGTGGCCCGCGGCCGCTGGTAGTTCGCTGGGCGCGGCGGGACGGCGGGCACCGATTCGGTAGCCTGAGCGCGAAATGCTCGGGGCAAGGAGGTGGGACGGTGGCGCGTGGTTCCGTTCGCCGCAGGCGCGGTCGTCTGCAGATTTCGCGGCAGCTGCGGCGCGGGGAGTTCGTGTATCTGCAGCGCGGGGAGCAAATTACCGATCCCGAGGAGCTGGAACGCATCAAGGCCCTGGTCATTCCGCCGGCCTGGCATGACGTGCAGATCTCCGCTTCCCCCAGCGCCAAGGTGCTGGCCCGCGGGGTCGATGACGCCGGACGGCGTCAGGCGATCTACCACCCCTCGTTTCGGCGCCGCCGCGAAGAGGAGAAGTTCGCCAAGCTCAGTGAGTTCGGCCAAGCCCTGCCGGCGCTGCGCAAACAGGTGGCGGCGGACATGGAGCGGCGCGGAACCAGCCGCGAGAAGGTGGTCGCCTGCGTGATCAAGGTGCTGGACAAGGGGTACCTGCGCATCGGCACCCCGAAATATGCCCGGCAATATCGCTCCTATGGGGCGACCACGCTGCGCCGGCGGCATACCCGCATCAAGGGAACCAGCGTCACCTTTGACTTCAACGGCAAGAGCGGACAGCACCAGACGGTGACGATCGAGGACGCGCAGATGGCCCGCTTCGTGAAGAAGCTGCGGGAGATGCCCGGCTATGAAGTCTTCCGCTTCACCGATGATGAGGGACAGCTGTGTTCGGTGCGCAGTGAGCATGTCAATGAATACCTGCATACGAACATGGGCAGCCAGTTCACGGCGAAGGACTTTCGCACCTGGGGCGGAACGCTGACGGCCTTCGCCTCCCTGCTGGACGCCGAGGTTGACGGCGCCAGCCCGCAGCGGGAGCTGACGCGCGCTGAACGCGAGGCCGTGAAGCAGGCCGCCTCGGTGCTGGGCAACACCCAGTCCACGGCGCGCAAGGCCTATATCGCCCCCCGGGTGCTGAAGCTGGCCGGGGACCCCGAGAAGCTCGAGGACCTGCGCGGTGAGCGCAAGCGCCGGCGCGCGCGCAAGTACCTGAGCGTCGATGAGCAGTGCCTGCTGCAGCTGCTGGAAGAAGACAGCGCATAGATTGCCCCCTCAGACTGTTCATATTGTGGACGATAGTTCCTCTTTTCCTCATCCATCGAGCACTTGAGCTTAGTTTATTGAGGCCTTTCCCCGTCTTGGCTAGGTTCATTGGTAATGACGAGCGCTTCCACAAGGTGGACGTAGGAGGAAACCATGGCAAGCAAATTCCGGCAGGACGCCACAGCGGCCCTGGCCGAGGTCGTCCAGGACGGGATGACCATCGCCGTCGGCGGCTTCGGTCTGAGCGGGATACCCACCCGATTGATCACGGCACTGCGCGATTCCGGGGCGAAGAACCTGACCATCGTGTCGAACAATATGGGGGTAGACGGCAAAGGCCTGGGCCTATTGATCGAAAATCAGCAGGTCGCCAAGGTCATGGCCTCCTACGTGGGTGAAAACAAGCTGTTCGCCCAGCAGTTCCTTTCCGGCGAGCTCGAGGTGGAGTTCGTTCCCCAGGGCACCCTTGCCGAGCGGCTGCGCGCCGGGGGTGCCGGGATCCCGGCGTTCTACACGCCCACCGGTGTGGGCACCCCGGTGGCAGAGGGGAAACCGGTCATGGAGTTCGACGGGAAGCCGGCCATCCTCGAACGTGGAATCGTTGCCGACATCGCCCTGGTGCGCGCCCACCAGGCGGACGCGGAAGGCAACCTGCGGTACCGGATGACCGCGCGGAACTTCAACCCGCTGGCCGCCATGGCCGGGAAGTACACGTTCGCCGAGGCCGAGCACATCGAGCAGGACTACCTGGATCCGCAGCTGGTGGACACCCCGGGGATCTTCGTGCAGTGCCTGGTCGAGGCGGACCAGATCAAGGACATCGAACAGCGCACCGTGCGGGTGCGGCAGGAGGCATGAGCATGTGGACCAGGGATGAGATGGCAGCCATCGCCGCCAGCGAGCTGGTGGACGGGCAGTACGTCAACCTGGGGATCGGCATCCCCACACTGGTGGCCAATAACCTGCCCGAAGGCGTGTCGGTAAAGCTGCAAAGCGAAAACGGCCTGCTGGGCATGGGACCTTTCCCCTACGCGGGCGAGGAGGATGCGGACCTGATCAACGCCGGCAAGCAGACCGTCACCGTGCTGCCCGGCGGCAGCTTCTTCGACTCCGCCACCAGCTTTGGAATGATCCGCGGCGGCCACGTGCAGACCGCCATCCTCGGCGCACTGCAGGTGGCGGGCAACGGGGACCTGGCGAACTGGACCATTCCCGGCAAGCTGGTCAAGGGCATGGGCGGGGCCATGGACCTGGTGGCCGGCACCCCGCGGGTCATCGTGATCACCGACCACGTGGCCAAGGACGGCACCCCGAAGATCGTGAAACATTGCGACCTGCCGCTGACCGGCGTCGGCGTGGTGGACCGGATCATTACCGACCGCGCCGTATTCGACATCGAAGAAGGGCGGCTGATCCTGCGCCGCCTGGCAGAGGGCGAAAGCCCGGAATCAATCAAAGACATCACCGCAGCAAAGTTCAGCATCGACCTTGAGGAGTCACAGGCAGCATGAGTGTAAAGATCGCCGGATACGCCCGCACCCCCTTCATGCGCTTCAACGGCGCACTGGCCGGCGTTGAGGCCACCGAGCTGGGGGCGCACGCGGCCAAGGCGGCCCTGGAACGCGCCGGGGTTCCGGCCGAAAAGGTTCAGTACGTGATCGCCGGCCAGGTGCTGCAGGCCGCGGCCGGGCAGAACCCGGCCCGGCAGAGCGCGGTCGGGGCGGGGATTGGCCTGGACGTCCCGGCCATCACGCTGAACGCGGTATGTCTTTCGGGCACCGAGGCCGTCGTGGCGGCCACCCGGATGATCAACGCCGGGGAGGCCGACATCGTCCTGGCCATTGGGCAGGAATCAATGTCATTGGCACCCCACGCACAACGCGCGCGGGCCGGTACCAAGTACGGGGCCATCGAAATGGTCGACACCCTGGAGTTCGACGGGCTGACCGACGCGTTTGAACGTCGTTCCATGGGCGCCTCCACCGAGGAGCACAACCAGAAGCTCGGGATGACCCGTGAAGCGCAGGACACCCTGGCCGCCGCCTCCCACCAGCGGGCCGCGGCCGCCGCCCAATTCCTGGCCGGGGAAATTGCGCCGTTGACCATCACCACCCGTAAGGGGCAAAGCGAACACGCCGCCGATGACGGGGTGCGCCCGGACACCACGGCACAGTCCCTGGGCAAGCTGCGCCCCGCCTTCGCCAAGGAAGGAACGATCACCGCCGGGAACTCCTCGCAGATCACCGACGGCGCGGCGGCCCTGGTGCTGGTCAGCGACAGGGCCGTCACCGAGCTCGGCTTGAAGCCGATCGCCGAGATCCTCTCCCACGCCTTCGTGGCGGGCCCGGACCGCACCCTGCACGAGCAGCCGTCCAACGCCATCCAGGCCGCGCTGCAGCGCACCGACTACACGACCGCAGATCTGCAGGCCGTGGAAATCAACGAGGCCTTCGCCGCAGTGGGGGTACGCTCCACCGAGCAGCTGGGACTGAGCGAGCAGATCGTGAACCGCCATGGCGGGGCGATTGCGCTGGGCCATCCGATTGGCGCCTCCGGCGCGCGGATCATCGGTACCCTGGCCCGCCAACTGCAGCAGCAGGGCGCCGGAGCCATCGGTGCCGCCGGAATCTGCGGCGGCGGCGGTCAGGGCAGCGCGGTGGTGCTGCGCGCGGTGTAGCCGGAGCACACACCTCTACAAGCCGTTCCATGCTGTACGCATCTTCACGCCGTGGATGCGTACAGCTGTGTGCTTCCTGACTCATTCCAGACTCTTCCCATTAACCCCTGCGCTTTCGCTACAGTGCATCTCAATCCAGGTCCTTCTTGAAGGAGATGAAATGTCCAGCGTCAAGCATGATGTTGTGGTTATCGGCGGCGGAAACGCCGGCATTTCAGTTGCGGCGAGGATGTTGCGCAAAGGCAATCTGGATGTCGCGATTGTCGAACCCCGCGACCAGCACTTCTTTCAGCCCTTGTTCTCCCACATTGCCGCTGGTGCCGCAAAGATGAGCGAGGCGGTCCGCCCCCAGCATTCTGTAATGCCCAAGCAGGCGCGGTGGATTCAGAACCGGGTCACCCATGTTCAGCCCGAGGAAAATTCGGTGCTGCTGGCAGATGGAACGCAGGTTGAATATAAGCAACTTATAGTCTGTCCCGGGCTGCAGTTGGACTTCAACGCCATCCCGGGACTTCCTCAGGCCATGGATGGAGTGACGGGCAGCTCGGACTATGATCCTGCACTCGTCACCCGAACCTGGTCAATGATTGAGGAGTTCTCCAAGGGCACCGCGGTATTTGTGCAACCGCCCGGACCCGCCAAATGTGCGGGTGCCGCCCAGAAGGTGGCCTACATGGCCTGCGATTATTGGCGTGCTGCCGGGCCTCTGGCGGACATTGAAGTACACCTGGTGGTTCCCTCCCCCACAGTATTCGGCATGCCTGATGTGGACGCCGAGCTCAACCGAAAAATCCGTGAGTACGGCATTGAACTGCACACCTCAAGTACCCTGGAGTCGGTCAATGCAGAAACACGTTCCGTGAACCTGGACGCCGGAGCGGAAAAGGTGACCCTTTCCTATGACCTTCTCCATGTAGTGCCGCCCCAGTCAGCCCCCGACTGGCTGAAAGCTACTGACCTTCCCCGTCCGGAAACTTATGGGGGATTCGTCGATGTCGATGATCAACATTTGCGCCATCGCAGGTATCGGAATGTCTGGTCGCTAGGGGACGCCGCCGGCAGCTCGAACTCGAAGTCCGGCGGAGCGTTGCGCAAGCAGACAAAAGTCGTCGCACTGAACGTGCTGGACGTCTTGGCCGGCAAGGAACCGCGCCATTCGTACAACGGGTATTCGGTGTGCCCCTTTACATTGAGCCGGGGAACAGCATTCTTTGCCGAGTTCGATCAACAGTACCGGCCCATGAAGTCCTACCCGGTATTGAAAATGGCCAAGGAACGACGCTGGCAGTGGGTCATGGACCGGTGGATTTTTCCCCAGATCTATTGGCACATGATCCTCAAGGGTCGCGCGTAGCCTCCCGACGAACGCGCAGCGCGATCAAGGCGAGAGTTGTTCGTAGTCCAACAGCCATCTGCCTTGAACGTCCTGGCACTCGGGCTTCGTTTACTGCTGGACGAACTCGTGCAGGCGGTCGGTATTCAGTTCCAGGATCTGCCCGTTCAGCACGTGGGGGTGCGGGGTGTCAGAAAGCGCGCCGAGCACCAGCCGGATCAGGGTCCCGTGGCAGACAATCACCACACGGGAGTCGCTGTTCTCTGCAACCAGCTTGCGCAGGGCACGCACGGCCCGGACCACAACCTCATCCTCGGGTTCGGTCTGGGCCATCAGCTCTTCAAGTTCGGCGGCACTGAGCCCATCGGTGCTGCGGCCTTCGGCAGCACGGTAGTCGCGCTCCACCAGGTCATCGACCTCCAGGATCCGCCAAATGCCCAGGTAGTCGGCGATGATTTGGGCGGTCTGATGCGCGCGGACCAGCGGGGAACACACAACCAGGTCCCAGGGGCCTTCCTTGGACAGCTCTACCCCTGCGCGTTCGGCCTGTTGTCGCCCGGTCGAATTCAACGGTACGTCGCTGCGGCCCTGCAGCCGGTTGGCCACATTCCAGGCGGTTTCGCCGTGTCGAACCAGAACCCAGCGTTCCTCAACCGGCTCGTGTTCCTCGCTCATGCTGTCTCCTGCCTTTGTCCCAGACGGGCCGGTAAACGATGCCGGTCAACGTCACTACTGCGTTCTGCGGACGGCCGGCAGGCCGTCGCTTCCGCGACTGAAGCGGGCCTGGTCCCGTGGACCGGGCCCGTCTCCTATGGTGATTTGACCATATCGGCTTTGCCGAGACTAGCGGTAGCTCGTGTCACCGCTCTTTCAGGAACCCTCCACCGACGCCTGCTCCCAATGCCGCAACAGTATGCCGCTGAGGATGAGACGCCGCAACGATGTCTGCTTGCGCTAGATCAGGCGGGAACAGGAGCGGCCCTGAAATCTCAACGACCACCGCGCGCCGCACGCACTGTTTGATCCACGTGTTCAGGGTACTTAGTAGTGATACCGCACCTGCAAGATCGTCACTGCGTGGTCATCAGCAATATAGGCGAGCCGATTGACTGCATCGATGCGCCGCGACCATGCGCCAGCCAAGGCGTGTTTTAGGGCTTCGGGTTTGCCGATCCCTTCAAAGGGCTCATCGCCCAGGATGTCTTCGATCAGCGCGTTGATGCGCTTGAGCGTTTTTCTGTCTTGGGTTTGCCAGTAGAGATAGTCTTCCCATCCCGCTTCAGCCCATGCGAGCACTCTGTCGCTCATGGGTCAACGAGCCCATGCTCAGTTGAGTTTCCTTCCTGCGCTGTTTTAAACGCTTCAAGCAGGCGCAGTGCGTTCTTGGGAGACCTCAGCAAGTAGCTTGTCTCAACCAAAGCGTCATATTCGTCTTTCGACATCAGGATCGCCGAGCCCCGCTTGGACACAATCTCAACTTCCGTTTGGTCAAGATTGACCTTCTCAACCAACCCAAACAAATCACGACGCGCTTCACTCGCTGTTATCGCCACAACCCCTCCTAGTCGTACCAGGTGTGGTACCACTCTGGGATCGCTTGGACAGCTCTCAGAGCAGACATTTCTTGGGCAAAGTGTTGGTACGCCGGCGCCAAGCACCTTTGCCTAGTACCGGCTCCAGCCGTCGTGGTGCGTAGTCTCACGGCGCGCAGCCGGTCAACGGACTACTCTTAAGGGGAGAAATCTTTCCCCGCATTTGTAGGAGCCCCTCCATGACCGGCAGCAAAGTTGTTTCCTTCGGCCACTACCAGCCCGATCGGATCGTGCCGAACTCCGAGCTGGAAAAGCTGGTGGAAACGAGCGACGAGTGGATTACTCGCCGCGTCGGGATCCAAGAACGCCGCTGGGCCGGCGAGGGTGAAAGCGTGGACTTCATGGCCACCGAGGCCGCCAAGATGGCCCTGACCAACGCGGAGGGCATCGAGGCCAGCGACATCGATCTGGTCGTGGTGGCCACCTGCACCGCCCTGGACCGCACCCCGAACATGGCAGCCCGGGTGGCACTGGCCCTGGGCATGGAGCAGAACCCGGCCGTCATGGACGTGAACACCGCCTGCTCGGGGTTCAACCACGCCCTGGCCACCGCCCAGCACGCGATTATGGCCGGCAGTGCCACCAAGGCCCTGGTCATCGCCTCCGAACGACTGACCGACGTCACCGACTTCACGGACCGCACCACCTGCGTGCTCACCGCCGACGGCGCGGGCGCCGTGGTGGTGACCGCCTCCCAGGAGCAGGGCATCTCCCCGGTGCTGTGGGGCTCGGTGCCGCAGATGTCCGATGCCGTGCGCATTGAGCACTCGAACAACGACAAGTTCGCCCAGAACGGGCAGAGCGTCTACCGCTGGACCGTCACCCAACTGCCGAAGATCGCCAAGCAGATCATCGAGCGTGCCGGACTGGCCCCGGAGGAGATCGGCGCGATCGTGCTGCACCAGGCCAACCTGCGCATCATCGAACCGCTGGCCGAGAAGATCGGGGCCCCGAACGCACGGGTGGCCACCGACGTGGTCTACTCCGGTAACACCTCGGCCGCTTCGGTGCCGCTGGCGTTGTCCAAGATGATGGCCGACGAGCCGCTGCCCTCGGGCACCAAGGCCCTGCTGTTCGCCTTTGGCGGCGGGCTGACCTACGCGGGCCAGGTCATCACCATTCCGTAACCAGCACCGCGCAGACGCCGGGCCTCTGGCCGGTCCGGTGTCTGAGTTGATTGGAGGGCCCCGCGTGGAGATCCTGAGCAGCCGGGTGCTGCTGCGCCCGGTGGACCCGGTGGCCACCCAGCATTTCTACCGGCACACGCTCGGGCTGGCGGTGGCCCGCGAATTTGGTCCCGCTAACGCACCGGGCCTGGTCTTCCACCTGGGCAACGGGTTGCTGGAGGTTTCCGGAGCGCGCACCGCCAGTGAGCCGTCCTCCCTGCAGTTGTGGCTGCAGGTGCGACAGGTGGGCGAGGAGGTGCGGCGGCTGCGGACCGCCGGGGTGAAGGTGCTGCGCGAGCCGCGCACCGAACCGTGGGGACTGATTGAGGCCTGGATCCAGGACCCGGACGGCACCCGCATCGTGCTGGTGCAGATTCCAGAGGATCACCCGCTGCGTCGGGATCAGCGTAGCTAACGCACCGGCGGCCGGGCCGATAGCCAAACTAGGCGATGGGCGTGGACACCAAGGGTGTCCACGCCCATCCTCGTGCCGCGTTGCGTTCAGGACTTTAGAAGGTGATGACCGGCTTCAGCGTCGACCCGTTCGCCGAGTCGGCGAATGCCTGGTTGATGTCGGCGAAGTCGTACTTCTTGATCAGCTTGTCGAACGGGAACAGGCCCTGCTGGTGCAGGCTGACCAGTCGGGGAATGAATTCCTTCGGTACCGCGTCGCCCTCGATGACCAGGTGCAGGTTGATCCCGGCCAGCAGCTGCGTGCCGATATCCACCTTGGCCTCCGTCCCAAGCTTCGCGGCCCCAACCAGCGCGCCGTGCCCACGGGTCGCCAGTGAGTTCGACATCTGAGTGAAGACCATCGGCACGCCGGTGGTGTCCAGTGCGAATTGGGCACCGCCGGCGGTGATTTCCTTGATCGCCGCGGCCGGGTCGGTCTCCTTGGAGTTGACCACGTGGGTTGCCCCGAGCTCCTTGGCCAGTTCCAGCCGCGAGGGGACGATGTCCACCATGATGATCGTGGTGGCACCCGCGGCCTTGGCGGCCATCATTCCGGCCATTCCCACGGCTCCGGTGCCGAAGATCGCCACGGAGGAGCCGGGGGTCGGCTTTAGCACGTTCAGCACGGCCCCCGAACCGGTCATGATGCCGCAGCCCAGTGGGCCGAGAATGTCCAGTGGCACGTCATTGGGCACCTTCACCGCACCGCGGGCCGGGACGTTGGTGAACTCGGCAAACGAGGACTGGCCAAAGAAGTGCGAGCCAACCGGACCGTTTTCATCAGAGAAGGCCTTGGAGCCGTCCGGGCGCTGGGCGCCGAAGTTCTTGTCGTAGAAGCTCACGCAGTACATGGGGTGTCCGGCCACGCACTGTTCGCAGTGGCCGCAGTAGGCCGGGCCGATCACGACCTTGTCCCCCACGCTGAATCCCTCAACGTCATCTCCGACGGCTTCAATGATGCCTGAGCCTTCATGTCCCAGGACGACCGGCAGCGGGACCGGGTACCACTGGTCGCGGATTATGGCATCGGTGTGGCACACACCGGAGGCGACCATGCGCACCCGCAGTTCATCCGGGCGGGGCTCGTCAAGTTCGAGTTCACGGATTTCCAGGTCGGTTTGTGGGGCCGTGGCTACGGCTGCTCGGGTCTTCATGGACCGCCTCTTTCCTCAGGGTAAGGGCGCTGCCGGACGCGACCGGCAGCGCGGATGCCGGGTCCCGTGACGGCCTGGAAGCAACCACCGGTTCCGGCATGATTTCCATGCCGCCCCCAGCTGTTGTGCCCCGGCCCAACAGGACCCAAGCACAGCCTAAACCGTCAAGGTGAAATTTTCATTGACGCGTCATGTAATTGGGATGAAGCCCCTTCACGCGGCACGGGAGCGCCCACTTCCCCTGACCCCAGCGGCCATCGAAAAAGCCCTCCGGCCCGGCGTCCGCAGCGGTTGCGCATTCACCCGAGCCACGCTCACTTGGGACTTTGCGAACCCCTGCGGTCAGATTTGACGTAGGCAGCATCACATTGTCATACTCGACACCGTGAACCTGTCAGACAGCTGGACACCCGGACAGCAGCCGATCTCCCGCACCAGTGCCTCCGAGGCCGTTTTCCAGTCCCTGCGCACCGCCATTGAAGAACAGCGCATCCCGCTGGGCAGCAAGCTGGGCTCGGAAGCCAGCCTGGCCGCCGACTACTCGGTCAGCCGCTCGGTGATCCGCGAGGCCCTGCGCTCCTGCGCCGCCTTGGGCTTGACCCGCACCGAAACCGGGCGCGGCACCTTCGTGGTCTCCCACCGGCCCAACCGTGAACTGGTCCTTGGCGGGTTCTCCTCCTCCGACCTCTACGAGGCCCGGCCCCACATCGAGATCCCGGCCGCCCGGCTGGCCGCCGACCGGCGCACCGAGGAGGACCTCGAGCGATTGCGCGGGCTGATTGAGCAGATGGAAGTCGAAGACGACGCCGCCGCCTGGGTGGAATTGGACGCCGCCTTCCACGCCGCCGTGGCCCGCGCCAGCGACAACTCCGTCTTCGACCGGGTGGTGGGGGACATCCGTGATGCGATGGCCCGCCAGTCCGAGACCGTCAACCTGGTCACCGGCCGCCGCGGCCCCTCCAACCTGGAGCACCGGCTGATCGTCGAGGCGATCGCCTCCGGCGACGGGGACGCGGCAGGAGCAGCCATGGGTGAGCACCTGAGCAAGGTCCAGCAGGCCGTCTCGCTGATCGTGCGCAGCACCCCGTGAACCAGCCACCGAACAAGCCACCGCAAGCCCACCAGGATGAAGTGAACCAGGACGCCATGACCCCACCGCCTTCCAGCCAGTCCGCGACCGAGCAGGCCGCGGCCACCAGCCACCCCTCCCTGCAGGAACTGGCGGCCTCCGGGCTGCCCGGGCACGTTCCGGTCGCGGCGGTGACCCGCGGTGAGGCGATCGAGTCCGTGCACTACGGTTCGGCCGTGCTGCTGGACCCGCAGGGCCGGATCCTGGCCTCGCTGGGTGACACCAGCTCCCGCTTCTACCCCCGCTCGGCGCTCAAGCCGCTGTTCGCGGTGGGAATGCTGCGCGCCGGGCTGGAACTGGACGACGAACAGCTCGCCCTGGCCGCCGCCAGCCACTCCGGCTCCCAGCGCCACCAGGACGTCGCGCTGGGCACCCTGCACGCGGCCGGGCTGCAGGCGGCGGACCTGGGCAACTCCACCGACCTGCCCTACGGTCCCGCCGAGCGCACCGCCTGGCTGGCCGCCGGGGGCGCAGCCACCCAGCTGGCGCAGAACTGCTCGGGCAAGCACGCGGCGCTGCTGGCCCTGTGCAGGCTCAAGGGCTGGGACACCGCCACCTACCTGGCCCCGGGCCACCCGGTCAGCGAACTGCTGGCCGAGACCGTGCAGGAGCTGACCGGGGAACAGATCACCAGCGCCAGCGCGGATGGCTGCGGCACCCCGGTCTACCCGCTGAGCCTGCCGGCCCTGGCCCGCGGCTTCGCCCGGCTGGCCAACGCCCCGCAGGGCAGCGCCGAGGCCCGGGTGGCCGCGGCGATGCGCCGCCACCCCGAACTGCTGGCCGGGGAGTGCCGGGATGTGACGGCGCTGATTCGCGCGGTGCCCGGGCTGATCGCCAAGGACGGATTCGAGGGCGTCCAGGCCGTGGCCCTGGCCGACGGGACCAGCCTGGCGGTGAAGATCGCCGACGGCTCGGACCGGGCCCGGATGCCGGTGACCGCCAAGCTGCTGCTGGAGCACCTGGGCGGCGCGGCCCCCGCGGGGCTGCGCCAGCTGGCCAGCTCCCCGGCCTACGGCGGCGGAGAAGTGGTCGGCGAGCTGGCCGCACTGTAGCCGGCCGGTCTTTACCGCACCGGTGGCCTGCGGGCTTGTCCCGCCCCACAGTTTTGGCAGCGCGCCCGCGCTGCCCCATGAAGTTTCACGCAACAGATTTCACAAAGGAGTACATCTGCCATGTCCACCACCCTGCTGTCGGGACAGACTCGCACCGAGCATGACCTGATCGGTGACCTGGAAATTCCGGTGGAAGCCTACTGGGGCGTGCACACGCTGCGCGCCAAGGAGAACTTCCACATCACCGGCACCACCCTTGAGGGCAACCCGCACCTGATCAACGCGCTGGCCCGCGTGAAGCAGGCCGCCGCCCGGGCGAACCACGAGCTGGGGCTGCTGGACGCCGAACGCGCCCAGGCCATTGACCGGGCCTGCGAGGCGGTGGCCGGCGGGGCGCTGCACGACCAGTTCATCATCGACCCGATCCAGGGCGGGGCCGGGACCAGCACCAACATGAACGCCAATGAGGTCATCGCGAACCTGGCCCTGGAGATCCTGGGCCATGCCAAGGGCGAGTACCAGTACCTACACCCGAACGACCACGTGAACCTGTCCCAGTCCACCAATGACGCCTACCCGACCGCGGTGAACATCGCCACCTACTTCGCCACCCAGCCGCTGCTGGCCGCGATGCAGCAGCTGGAGGATTCCTGCCTGGCCAAGGCCACCGAGTTCCGCACCGTGGTGAAGATGGGCCGCACCCAGCTGCAGGACGCGGTGCCGATGACCGTGGGCCAGGAGTTCGGCGGCTGGGCGGTGACCCTGCGTGAGGACCGGGACCGACTGGCCGAGTCGCTGAGCCTGGTCACCGAGATCAACCTGGGCGCCACCGCGATCGGCACCGGGCTGAACGCCCCGGCCGGCTACGCCGAGGCCGCCTGCCGCCACCTGCGCGAGCTGACCGGCCTGCCGCTGACCACCAGCCCGGATTTGATCGAGGCGACCAGCGACGTGGGCGCGTTCGTGCACCTGTCCGGTGTGCTCAAGCGCGTGGCGCTGAAGATCTCCAAGATCTGCAACGACCTGCGCCTGCTCTCCTCCGGCCCGCGCGCCGGGCTCTACGACCTGCAGCTGCCGGCAGTGCAGTCCGGGTCCTCGATCATGCCCGGCAAGGTCAACCCGGTGATCCCCGAGGTCGTGAACCAGATCGCCTACCAGGTGGTGGGCCACGATCTGACCGTGACCATGGCCGCGGAGGGCGGGCAGCTGCAGCTGAACGCGTTCGAACCGGTGATCGTGCACTCGATCGGGCTCTCGCTCAAGCACCTGACCAACGGCTGCCTCACCCTGGCCGAACGCTGCATCGACGGGATCACCGTGGATGAGGCGGCGCTGCGCCGCGAGGTGGAGAACTCCATCGGCCTGGTCACCGCGCTGAACCCGCGCCTGGGCTACGCGGCGTCGACCTCGATCGCGATGGAGGCGCTGCACACCGGACGCGGTGTGGCCGAGCTGGTCCTGGAACGCGGCCTGCTCTCCGCTGAGGATCTCAATGAGCTGCTCTCCCCCGAGCGCCTTGCCAATCTTTCCGACTAATCCCCCCACCCAAGGATACTGATGGAGCATTCCACCACTGGGAACACCCCCGTTCCCGACGCCTCGCTGACCGCCGGCGACGCGGACTACCACAAGGGCCTTTCGGGCCGGCAGATGCAGATGATCGCGATCGGCGGGGCGATCGGCACCGGACTGTTCATGGGGGCCGGCGGACGGCTGGCGCAGGCCGGGCCGGGCATCGTGATCAGCTATGCGGTCTGCGGCTTCTTCGCCTTCCTGATCCTGCGCGCGCTGGGCGAACTGGTGATGCACCGGCCCTCCTCGGGCTCGTTCGTCTCCTACGCCCGTGAGTTCTACGGGGAGAAGGCGGCGTTCGCCACCGGCTGGCTGTACTGGCTGAACTGGTGCATGACCTCGATCGTGGACATCACCGCCGCGGCGCTGTACATGAACTTCTTTGGCAAATACGTGCCCTGGATCGGCGCGGTGCCGCAGTGGCTGTGGGCGCTGGCCGCCCTGCTGCTGGTGCTGTCGATGAACCTGATCTCGGTGAAGGTCTTTGGTGAGCTGGAGTTCTGGTTTGCGCTGATCAAGGTGGTGGCGCTGGTCGCCTTCCTGCTGGTGGGCTGCTACTTCGTGATCTTCGGGACCCCGATCGAGGGCCACCAGGTCGGATTCTCGTTGATCAGCGACAACGGCGGGCTGCTGCCCAGCGGCCTGATGCCGGTGCTGGTGCTGATGCAGGGCGTGGTGTTCGCCTACGCCTCGATCGAGCTGATCGGCACCGCGGCCGGGGAGGCGAAGAACCCGGAAAAGGTGATGCCCAAGGCGGTGAACACGGTCATCGTGCGCATCGCGGTGTTCTACGTCGGTTCGCTGGTGCTGCTCTCCCTGCTGCTGCCCTACACCGCCTACAAGGACGGCGAGTCCCCGTTCGTGACGTTCTTCGGCGCGATCGGCGTGCAGGGCATGGATGTGGTGATGAACCTGGTGGTGCTCACCGCGGCGCTGTCCTCGTTGAATGCCGGGCTGTACTCCACTGGCCGGATCCTGCGCTCGATGTCGCTGAACGGCTCGGCCCCGCGCTTTGCGGGGCGGATGAACAAGGCCGGGGTGCCCTACGGCGGCATTGTGATCACCGCGGTGATCGCCGTGTTCGGTGTGCTGCTGAACGCGATCGTGCCGGCCAAGGCGTTTGAGATCGTACTGAACTTCGCCGCGATCGGCATCATCTCCGCGTGGGCGATGATCGTGCTGTGCCAGATGGCGCTGGTGAAGAAGGCCCGCGCCGGCCAACTGCAGCGCCCGTCCTTCCGGATGCCGCTGGCCCCGGTCTCCGGGTGGGTGACGCTGGTCTTCCTGGCCCTGGTGCTGGTGATGATGGCGTTCGACAACCCGGTGGGCACCTGGACGATCGCCTCGCTGGCGATCATCATCCCGCTGCTGGTGATCGGCTGGTTCCTGTGCCGTGACCGGATCAACGAGATCGCCGCCGCCCGCCTGGCGGCCGAACGCCGGGTGCAGGAAGACGAGGCCGAACACAGCCGCCTCTAGGCTGGAGCGGCCCTTGACCCACCCAAGGGGCCCGAATCCGCAGTGCGCTGCGGGTCCGGGCCCCTTCGGCGTTGCTGCGGCACCACGGATGAGCCGGTGATTCTGGGAGAGTGGGCCAAGCCCTTCACTTTCACCCGCCCGCTTGGGATGCTGGGGCCATGACGCTCTTTAATCCCATTATCCGTCCAGGCCAGGCCCAGGCTGCCCGGGTCCTGGTGCAGGTAACCCCGGACTATCTGAGCCAAAAGTCCGGGTTCGATCTGGCCCTGTTGCGTGACTTCGAGGCCGGGCGCGTGGAGCTGGACGCCGACCAGCAGGAGAAGCTTCGCGCCGCCCTGGAGGGCCTGGGCGCCGTCTTCCTGCCCGAGGACGAGGAGTTCGGCCATGGTGTGCGCCTGAAGTTCAACTCCCGCAAGGCCCATTCGATTCGCACCTGGGAAGGTGAGGGCGGCGCGGCCCAGCCCGACGTCGTCTAGGTGCTGCGGGCCGTAACCCGGCACGGTGCACCGGTCCCGCGGCCAGTCGGCGCCCGAAGGGATCCTGCCTTCGGGCGCCGGCTGCAGGCATGCACGGCCTAGGCCGGACGCAGGCTGAGCATGATCTGCCGCACCGTCTGGTATTCGGGGCTCTGCACGATCTGGCGGGCCTGGTCCACGGTGACGTGGTCCTCGTCAATGCCCAGCAGTTCGGGCAGGTCCCCGGTGGATTCCATGACCGAATACAGGTCCTTCTTGGGACTGAAGTAGGACAGTGCCGGCTGCTGCCCGCGTTCGGCGATCATCTCATCGTTGATGAGCATGACCAGGAATTTCTCCTCGGTATCCCCATCGGATTCGGTGCTCACGTAGTGCTCGGCATAGAGGCTGGCCGGTTTGCTGAGCTTGGCCGGCAACGCCTCCTGTTCAATCTTGGTGCGCTGGTACGTGTCCATGTCTCCGTCGGTGTCCTCCGCGGAGTTGGCCTTGAACTCGATCAGGGTTCGGCCCTTCTCGTTCTTGACCTTCCACTCGGTGAACGGGTTGTCCATCGGATCCTCGTTCGGGTCGCAGTGCTCGCAGTCATCGGGAACGACGGTCCAGTCCTTCGGATGCTTGAAGCTCAGGCCCTGGGTGGAAAACTCCTGCCACTGCGACGTCTGGGTTTCGCTGGGCTGCGGGGTCTCACTGGTCGGGGTCTGGGTCTGGGTTGGTTCACTGGACGGGGATGCGCTGCTCGGCGGTGCCGAGGTGGTGGGGGATGGGGTGGCCGGGGCCGAGGTGGGCGAGGGGCCCGGGTCGGCCGGGGTGGTGTTGCAGGCGGCCAGCAGGAACATGGCGGCCGCGGCGCCACCAAGGTACAGGGCGGGGGTCTTTCTCGGATTCATGAAAATCGCCTCCTGGATCCACCTTGCCCGAGCCCCGGCGCAGTTCCAAGACCCAGGGACCGGATTCCGCGCGAACTCCATGAATCGGTGCGGAACCGTTATGAGTCAAGCCCGGGGTAACGAAACCGGAAAGCTGGTCTCTTTGACGCGTGGACTAGTGCCAAGGCGTATTCGGTGGAATGATGTGTGAGGTGGAACACTCTAAGCATTCATTTCATAATCTGGATTCGTATATCGCACTGCAGCGCCTGAACGGGCTGCGCCTCTCCCCCGACGGCAGCCGGCTGATCACCACGGTGGCCGCACTGAACGAGGAAGGCACCAAGTACCTGAACTCGTTGTGGGAGCTGGACCCGGCCGGCCGGCAGCCGGCGCGCCGCCTCACCCACGGGGAGCAGGGCGAATCCCAGCCCCGCTTCAACGCCGCGGGCGACCTTTTGTTCGTGGCCAAGCGTTCGGAGAAGGAGGACGCGACCGCCGGGGTGTGGCTGCTGCCCCGCAACGGCGGCGAAGCCCAGCTACTGGCCGAGCACCCGGCCGGGATCGACACGTTCACCACGCTGCCCCACGCCCCGGCCGGACGCCGCGAGAACCTGGTGATCACCGCGCACTCGTTGCCCGGGGCGCGGGACATCGAGGAGGAAAAGGCGCTGCGCGAGCTGCGCAAGGACAAGAAGGTTGATGCGATCCTGCACACCGGCTACCCGGTGCGCTACTGGGACACCGATTTGGGTCCCCAGCGGCCCAACTACTACACCGCGTCGGTCAGCCAGGACCCCGCCACACCGGCCGAACTGCACAACATCACCCCCGGGGCCGGCGGGCACCTGCTGGAGGCCGGGATGGACGTGGCCCCCAACGGCCAGTTCCTGCTCACCGACTGGAGCCTGCCCGAAGGCCGGGGAAGCATCCACACCGGCATCATGCGCATCGACCTGGAGACCGGGCAGCGGGAGCTGCTGCTGAGCCCGGATGAACGCTACGAATACGAGATGGGCAGGATCAGCCCTGACTCCACCCAGCTGATCTACACCCGCGCCGAACGCTCCACCCCGCAGCGCCCGGTGCACCCCACGCTGTGGCTGATGAACCTGGACAGCGGGGAATCCCACCAGGTCGCCGTCGGCTGGGACCGCTGGGCCAGCTCCATCACCTGGCTGCCCAACGGCACCGGGGTGCTGCTCACCGCCGATGACACCGGCCGGGCCCCGGTGTTCCACCTGGCCCTGGAATCGGACAAGGTCACCCGGCTGACCACCGAGGGCGCCTACAGCGACGTGGCGATCTCCCCGGATTCACGTTCCGCCTACGCGCTGCGCGCCAGCTACGAGTACCCGGCCGAACCGGTGAAGCTGGACCTGGCGCACATCTCGGCGCTGGAGGAGGGCGAGCAGGTGCAGCTGCAGGAGCTGGATTCCCCGGTGCAGCGTCCGCAGCTGCCCGGCACCCTGCAGGAGGTGGACACCACCGCCGCGGACGGAACCAGCATTCGCGCCTGGCTTGCGGTGCCGCATGAGGCCGGAGCGCAAAATCAGGCGCCGCTGCTGTTGTGGGTGCACGGCGGGCCGCTCTCCTCCTGGAACAGCTGGAGCTGGCGCTGGAACCCGTGGCTGCTGGTGGCGCAGGGCTATGCGGTGCTGTTGCCGGATCCGGGGCTGTCCACCGGGTACGGGCAGGAGTTCATTGCCCGCGGCTGGGGCATGTGGGGTGAGCATCCCTACACGGATCTGATGGCAATCACCAACGCCGCGGAACAGCGCCCGGAGATCGACGCCAGCCGCACCGCGGCGATGGGCGGCAGCTTTGGCGGCTACATGTCCAACTGGATCGCCGGGCAGACCCGGCGTTTCAAGGCCATCGTCACCCATGCGAGCCTGTGGGACTTGGACGGGTTCGGCCCGACCACCGATGCGGCGTTCTACTGGGCCCGGGAAATGCAGCCGGAAATGGTCACCAAGTACTCGCCCAGCCGGTACGTGAAGCAGATCCGCACCCCGATGCTGGTGATCCATGGGGACAAGGACTACCGCGTGCCCATCGGCGAGGGCCTGCGGCTGTGGTACGAGCTGCTCTCCCTATCCGGGCTGCCGCAGCAGGCCGACGGTTCGACCGCCCACCGCTTCCTGTACTTCCCGCAGGAGAACCACTGGATCCTCTCCCCGCAGCACGCCAAGCTCTGGTACCAGGTGGTGATCGGCTACCTGGCCGAACATGTGCTGGAGCACGAGCCCCAGCCGCTGCCCGAGGTGCTGGGGCTGCGGCCCCCGCAGAACCCGGAACCCCAGCAAGACTAGGCCGGCTCCGTCCCGGCCCCGGCGGCATGGCCCGGGGCCGGGCCGGCTACTGCCGCACGGCGCGGCGCACCAGCTGGGCGTACACCTCGGGGTCATCCTCATCGACCACGAGGAACCCTGCACCGGGCTGGCCAACCTGGCGCATCGTGATGCCGGGGTTGTGGCTGCTGCTGCCATCGGGCAGGAAAAAGTGCGGGCTTCCCTGTACGTCTTCGCGGCAGTCCAGGTAGGTGCGCATCATCGCTGCCCGGGCCCGGCCGGTATCCAGTGCCTCGCGCAGCCGGTCCACATCGACCCGGTCGCAGTCCGTGGCAATGTCCAGGATTTCGTGGCGCATGCTGATGCACCGGCTGTCGCGCCAGAACCCCAGGCGCAGCGCCATGTCCAGCTGTTCGGCGGCACGGGCGGACTGTTCCTTCGCCGCGTGCACCGCTTCATTGGCCGGCAGGCTGGTGACCGGGTATTCGGAAGGGTCCCGCTGCCAGGGCTTGAACCCGAGTTCCTCGGCCAGCGCGCCGACAACCGGCTTTTCCCCTTCAATGATCTTGGTGTTCAGGGCCATCCGGTTTACGTCCTCCAGCAGGAACAGCTGGGGGTCCAGCGTCAGTTGGTCTTCCAGGCCCGCCGCTTCACGGGCCTGGTAGAAACGATGGAAGGCAAGGGTGGACCAGCCGCACATCACATCGGTGAAGGCGACCACGGTGCCCGGTGATACTTGTGGTGGTGTCATCTGCCCAGCGTGGCAGGATCCCGCCGGCAGGTCACCGGTGTTGCGGCAATTGGCAGGTTCGCCCGGCACCCGTCCCCCGGCAGCGGTGGACGGGTGCCGGCCTGGCCTCCAGAGAGCGCCGGATCAGTCCAGCAGCAGCGCCGGTTCCTCCATGATGGCCGCGACGTCGGCCATGAACCGGGCCGAGAGGTCCCCGTCCACCACGCGGTGGTCGAAGGAGCCGCCCAGGGTGGTGATCCAGCGCGGCACCACTTCCCCGTCCACGACCCACGGCTTCTGGCGGATCGTGCCGAAGGCGACGATCGCCACCTCACCGGGGTTGATGATCGGGGTGCCGGTATCGATGCCCAGCACGCCAATGTTCGTGATGCTCAAGGTGCCGTTGCGCATGTCCTCCGGGGCGGTCTTCCCGGCCCTTGCTGTGGTGGCCAGCTCGTTCAGCGCGATCGCCAACTCCCGCATGGACAGGTTCTGCGCGTCCTTGATGTTCGGCACCAACAGCCCGCGCGGGGTGGCGGCGGCGATGCCCAGGTTCAGGAAGTGCTTCTGGTGGATCTCCGCGCCGTTCTCGGTCTCCACCCAGCTGGCGTTGACCGAGGGGTTGCGGGCCGCCGCCCAGATCACCGCGCGGGCCAGCACCAGCAGCGGGGAGACCTTGATGCCCTCGAAGTCGCGGGACTTCTTCAGCCGGGCAATGTATTCCATGGTCCGGCTGGCGTCCACGTCCACGAAGATGGACACGTGCGGGGCGGTGAACGCCGAGTCGACCATGGCCTTGGCCGTGGCCTTGCGCACCCCGCGCACGGTGATCCGCTCGATGCGGGTTTCCTGACTGGCGCCCTTCTGCCAGTACAGCGGTGCCGCGTCGCGTTCAGCCGCGCGCTGGGCGTTGTAGCTGTTGACGTCTTCCCGGGTGATTTCCCCCTGGGTTCCGGTGCCGACCACGTCCTGCAGGTCAATGTTCAGTTCCTTGGCCAGGCGCCGCACCGGCGGCTTGGCCAGCACCCGGTCCATGAAGTTGGCGACCGCGGGCTTGCGCTTGTCCACTTCCCGGGCGACCGCGGCCCCCAGGCCCTGGGCGCGGCGCGAAATCTGGTCGGCCAGGGCGGCCGGGGCGCTTTCGGCGCGCACCGCGGCGGTGCGCTTGCCCGACTCGCTGGGCGCCGGGCGGTTCACCCGCTGGCGGCGGTGCGAGGCGTCCGCGGTGGGGCCGGAGCCGACCAGCGGGCCGGGTTCCTCGCTGGCCACCGGGGCGGCGGTGGCCAGGGCCTCGGCCGGTTCCGGGGTTCCGGTGGGGGCCGGTTTGTTCCCCTCTTCGTCGATGGTGATCAGCGGGGAGTCCACGGCCAGGGTTTCCCCCTCGGCGGCGTGCAGCTCGGTCACCACCCCGGCGTAGGGGCTGGGCAGCTCCACCAGCGACTTGGCGGTTTCGATCTCAACGAAGACCTGGTTGACCTCCACGGTGTCCCCCACCGCGACCTTCCAGGCGGCAATGTCGGCTTCGGTCAGTCCCTCGCCCACATCGGGCAGGTTGAAGGTAGTCATGATTTTCTCCTTGGACCGTTTCTAGTATGCGAAGGAGCGGTCGAGCGCTTCGAGCAGCTTGTCGATGTCGGGCAGGTACTGGGATTCCACCTTCGAGATCGGGTAGGGCATGTGGAACCCGCCCACCCGCAGCACCGGGGCCTCCAGGTACAAGAACGCCCGTTCGGTGATGCGCGCGGCGATTTCCCCGCCCAGCCCGCCGAAGGTCGGCGCCTCATGGGTGACGATCAGCCGTCCGGTCTTCTGCACCGATTCGGTGATGGTGTCAAAGTCAATGGGTGAGAGTGAACGCAGGTCGATGACCTCGACCGAGCGCCCGTCCTCCCGGGCCGCCTCGGCGGCGGCCAGCGCGACCGGCACCAGCGGACCGTAGGCGACGATGGTGGCGTCCTCGCCGGGGCGCACCACCTGGGCCTTGAAGGCGTCCAGGGTCGGGGTTTCGGTGTCCACCTCGCCCTTGAGCCAGTAGCGGCGCTTGGGTTCCAGGTAGATCACCGGGTCCTGGCAGGCGGCGGCCTGCTGGATCATCCAGTAGGCGTCGTGCGCGTTGGAGGGGGTGATGACCCGCAGCCCGGCGGTGTGCACGAACAGGGCCTCCGGGGATTCGGAGTGGTGTTCAATGGAGCCGATGCCGCCGCCGTAGGGGATGCGGATGACCACCGGCATGTTGATCCGCCCCTCGGAGCGGGTGCGCATCTTGGCCAGCTGGGTGGTGATCTGGCTGAAGGCCGGGAATACGAAACCGTCAAACTGGATTTCGGCCAGCGGGGTGTGCCCGCGCAGGGCCATGCCCACGCTGGCGCCCACGATGCCCGCCTCGCCCAGCGGCGAGTCGATCACCCGGTGGGCCCCGTACTTGCCCTGCAGTCCCTCGGTGATGCGGTAGACGCCGCCGAGTTTGCCGATGTCCTCACCGATCAACACGGCGTGGTCATCGTTTTCAAGGATCTTGTCCAGCCCGGCGGTGATCGCCTTGGCCAGGGTCATGGTGGTGCTCACGGTTACTTGCCCTCGTTTCCGGCCTGGTCGGCGAATCCTGCTTCATACTCCAGGTGCCATTGCAGTTCTTCCTTCACCAGCGGGTGCGCCTCGGCGTAGACGTGCTCGAAGACCTCGGCCAGGGACGGGACCGGGAAGGCCATGGCGTCCTTGCGCACCCGGGCGGCCATCTCATCGCCGTCGCGGGCCAGCTGTTCGAAGAACTCGTCATCCACCAGCCCCTGCTCGCGCAGGTAGGTTTCCAGGCGGACCAGCGGGTCCTTGGGATCCCAAGACTGCTCCTCCGCGCTCTGGCGGTACTTGGTCGGATCATCGGCGGTGGTGTGCGCGCCCAGGCGGTAGGTGATCGCCTCTATGAGCACCGGGCCCTTGCCGCTGCGCGCGTGCTCCAGCGCCCAGCGGGTGGCGGCCAGCACTGCCAGCACGTCGTTGCCGTCCACCTGCAGGCCCGGCATCCCATAGCCGGCGGCGCGCTGCACCAGCGGCACCTTGGACTGGACCTCGAACGGCACGGAAATGGCCCACTGGTTGTTCTGGCAGAAGAAGACCACCGGGGCGTTGAAGCTGGCGGCGAAGACCATGGATTCGTGGGTCTCACCCTCCGTGGAGGACCCGTCACCGAAGTAGGCCATCACGGCCTCGCCCTCGGTGGCGCGGCGCTGCTCATCCCAGTCGTGCTGTTCCAGATTCACCGCCATGCCGTATCCGGTGGCGTGCGGCAGCTGGGCGGCGAGCACCATGGTGTACATGTGGAAGTTGTTCTCCCGCGGATCCCAGCCCCCGCCGGAGATGCCGCGAAAGAGGCGCAGCATTTCGGAGAAGTCGACGTTGCGGGTCAGCGCCACCCCGTGTTCGCGGTAGGTGGGGAAGATGTAGTCCTCCGGGCGGGTGGCCCGGCCCGAGGCGATCTGCGCCGCCTCCTGCCCGCGCAGCGGAACCCAGAGGCACAGCTGCCCCTGGCGCTGCAGGGCGGTGGCCTCCGCATCGAAGCGGCGGGTGAGGGCCATGTCGCGGTAGAAGTCCCGCAGCATTTGCTCGTCCACATCCTGCAGGTAGGCATCGTAGAACTCATGGGAGTGCCGTTTGCCGTCCGGAGTCAGTAACTGGATGAACTCCTGATCCGATGCCTCGGCTGCACTAGAGGGCATGCGTTTCCCTTCAATCAAATATGCCTCATGCGGAATACATTCCGCATGAGACATATACGGCTTGTCCTGGGATCAAGCCTAGCGGCACCCTCGTGCCAATTGCGAGATTTGGCGCGGTTCTACGGGGTTAGCAATCCCGCATTCTCGCGGCATAGTTCCAGGAAGCGGTCGTTGGCCTCGACCTCGCCAATCGAAACCCGCACCCCTTCACCAGCGAAGCCGCGCACCGAGAGCGCGCGTTCCTCGGCCAACGCCACGAACTGCATCGTCTGCTCCCCCAGCGGCAGCCAGACGAAGTTCGCCTCGGTCACCGGGATCTTCCAGCCCAGCTCCTTGAGCCCGGCCACAACCCGTTCGCGTTCCTCCACCAGCGAGTCCACCCGGGCCATCACCTGGTCTAGGTGCTTCAGCGAGGCGATCGCCGCCTGCTGGGCCACGCTGGAAACCGCAAACGGGGTGGCGACCAGGCGGATGTAGTTGGTGATTTCGGGTTGCGAGATCGAGTAGCCGACGCGCAGGTTCGCCAGGGCATGGGCCTTGGAGAAGGTGCGCAGCACCACTACGTTGCGGTGCTGCTGGTAGGTCTTCACCCCGTCCACCGCCTGCGAGTCGCGCACGAACTCGGTGTAGGCCTCGTCCAGGACAATCAGCACATTCTTCGGAACCCGGGCAATGAAGTCATCGACTTCCCCCTGGGTCAGGATCGGACCAGTCGGGTTGTTCGGGGTGCACAGCAGAATCACCGAGGTGTTCTCGTTGATGGCCTCGGCCATGGCCTGCAGATCGTGGCGGCCGTCCTCCAGCAGCGGCACCGGGACCGGAAGTGCTCCGGCGGTCTGCACCACGATGGGGTAGGCCTCAAAGGAACGCCAGGCGAAGATCACCTCATCTTGGATTCCGTCCTCGTTGGCGCCGGCGAAGGTGGCCAGGATCTGGGTCAGGGCACCGAGCGACCCGGCGCCGGTGACGATGTCCTCGGCCGGCACGCCCAGCATCGGGGCCAGCTGGGAGCACAGCTCGGTGGAGGCGGTGTCCGGGTAGCGGTTGATGTAGGCCTCGGCGGCAATGGCTTGGCGAACCTCCTCCAAGGGCCCGAAGGGGTTCTCGTTTGAGGCCAACTTGTAGGGGGTCAGCCCCGGCACCTGCACCGGCGGCTTCCCTGCGGCATATTTCGGCAACCGGGCAACCACGGGACGGGGCTGCACCGGATCATGGGTTACGGGGTTCTCACTCATGAAGCCAGCTTATCGGTGCGCAGCCCCAGCGGGCATGGTGTTTTTCCAGCTCATACCCCGGTGAATGTGAAAAGCTAGTGCCATGAGCTTCCTGCTACGAGTCATCGTCAACGCCTTGGCCTTGGCCGCCGCCGTCTGGGTGGTTCCGGGCATCAACGTCATTCCCGCCGAGGACACCACGTTCTCGCGGGTCATCGCCTACCTGGTTGTCGCGCTGGTCTTCGGGCTGGTTAATGCGCTGATCCGCCCGGTGATCGCCTTCCTGTCGCTGCCGCTGACCTGCTTGACGCTGGGGATCTTCACGATCATCATCAACGCCGGCATGTTAATGCTCACCGCCTGGCTGACCCAGTTCCTACCGGTGGGGCTCAGCGTCAACGCCTTCTGGTGGGACGCGATTTGGGGCACGATCATCGTCTCCATCGTCTCGGCGATCCTGGGGCGTTTCGCCCTGATTGAACGGTAGCCAGCGGCCCTAACGCGGTGGGGCGATCTGCCCGAGCTTGCGGTAATTCTCGTCCCTACGAGTGGGCGTCTTGGGACGTTCCGGTGGGATGCGTCGCAAGGTGAACCCGCGCAGCTGCATCGGACCCGGTTCAAAGCGCAATCCGCGCAGCACCGGGGATAGATCCCGGGCCGGTTGCCGCTGTAGCTGCCGCAAATGGTTCCCGTAGTTTTGCAGTGTATGCCCGGGCCCGAAGGTGCCCTTGGGCAACGCCCCGGGGTTCTCCGGCCCACGAAAGGTCACCGTCAGCTGCCGGGGCCGGCGCCGGTTGGCGCGCCCGTCCAGCCCGGGGACCGGGTCGGAGGCGTCCTCCACGTGCAGCGCCATAATCTGCTGCGGCAACTGCACGTTGCCGATCGGTGCTCCGAGGGTGAGCACCGCTTGGACTTTGAACTTCTGACCAATCAGCGGGTTCTTGGCAAGGTTCACCGCGTGCACCCCGCCCTGGGAGTGGCCGCTGAAGATGATCCGGCTGCCCTCCCGTGCACCGCTTTGCCGCAGCGCCTGCAGGACCGGAGGAATATAGTTCCCGGAATCCTGGCCCAGCGAATCCAGGATTCCCCGGGCGTCAAAAGGGTTCTGCTCCCCAAGCTCGCCGTGGGTGCCCGGAAGGATCACCACGAAGGTTTCCTCACCATCCTGCAAGGTCTTGCCGACGAGGATCCGTGACTCCTGGCGCAGCACCTCGGCCTGCAGCCGGTAGTAGCCCTCCAGGCCCCCGTCCAATTCCAGGGGAGGCAATGCTTCGCTGTGCCGGATCCGGATGGACTGCACTGGCAGCTGCTGATTCCCATCCAAGACGCGGGTGAGGTCTTCCAGGAATTCATCCACTTGGCGCTGGTGCGGGTCGGGTTGATTGAACGGGTCAAGCGGGGCCCGCAGCAGCACTCCGAGCAGTTCCAGCATCCGCTCGGTGCTGTCCCGCGGCGGGCTGCCCCGGGTGCTCCACCACTCGCCGACGAATTCGGTGATGGTGCGCGGTGAACTCAGCAGCGCCAGCAGGGTGACAACCCGGTGCTCCGCGGCCCGGGCGTTGTCCATCGCCTGCCCCACCCTTGTCCCCAATTCCCCGGCATTGCCCTGGGCGTCGTTGGCGGCAGCCGTGCCCTGCTGCACCAGCTCGGCCAGCTGGGTCAGATGCACCAGCGGTGGGACCAGTCCGGCCTGGGCCGCAGTGAGCCTGGCCTCGGCGGCGCTGAGCAGGATCCTGCCCTGGGTGGAGCCCAGCAGCTGCTGCACCCGGTGCAGCGCCTCGGCGGCGCGGGCACAGCCGTGTGCGGCGGCCGCGTAATCCTTTTCGCTGTAATTGATCTCATAGCCCATGGCTACGCCGCCAGCTGCAGCCGCAGGATCCGGGTCTCCAGTTCATCAAGTTCGCGGCGGGCCGCAAGGAGCTCGTCCTGGGTTTGGGTGATGTGTCCGCAAAGCCGGTTGATCTCCGCCGCAAGCTCGCCGCTGCGCCGGATGAAAGCCTGCCCGGTCTCGGTGTGCCATGTCAGGGCATGGATTGCCGTTAATTCGCGGATCGCCAAATCAGCGGCTTCCCGGGCCTCGGCCAGGGCGGCCCCCACCGAATCCAATGTTGCGTTGAACATTGCCGTGCACCTCCAGTATGAAAGTTCTGCGGGCCTCACCTCCCGTTCTGACCCAGCATGGGTGCTGCCCGCCGTTGCGGGCGGTCCCATCCCGCGGGTTGTGGAGGGTCTGGGGCGGCGTAAAAGATGTGCTTGGCCACAAGTGATGAAAGAATATGGGCATGTCTGAGAATGCGCGCACTTCCCTTGCAAATGAACCGTTGGCACTTGGTGCTCTCGACGGCCGCTACCGTTCGGCGGTCGCCCCGCTGGTCGACTACCTCTCCGAAGCGGCCCTGAACCGCGACCGGGTCCATGTTGAGATTGAATGGCTGATCCACCTCACCGATCATTCGGTGTTGCCCGGGACCTCGCCGCTGAGCGATGAGCAGAAGACCGCGCTGCGCAAGATCGTCACCGACTTCAACGCCGACTCGGTCAAGGAACTGGCCGAGATCGAGGCCGTGACCGTGCATGATGTGAAGGCCGTAGAGTACTACATTGCCAACCGTCTGGAGGGCATCGGCATTGCTCAGCTCAAGCCCCTGGTGCACTTTGGCTGCACCAGCGAAGACATCAACAACCTCTCCTACGCGGTGGGCATCAAGGGCGGGATCGAAAACGTCTGGCTGCCCGCGGCCCGCGACCTGGTCGCCCAGCTGACCAAGATGGCCGAGGAGTCCCGCGAGGTGCCGATGCTTTCGCGCACCCACGGCCAGCCGGCCACCCCGACCACCCTGGGCAAGGAACTGGCCGTGTTGGCCTGGCGCCTGACCCGTCAGCTTCAGCGCATCGCCAAGACCGAGTTCCTGGGCAAGATCAACGGCGCCACCGGCACCTACGCCGCCCACTACGCCTCGGTGCCCGGCGCCGACTGGCAGCAGGTGTCCAAGTCCTTCGTCGAACACCTGGGCCTGACCTGGAACCCGCTGACCACCCAGATCGAGTCGCACGACTGGCAGGCGGAACTGTACGCGGACATCGCCCGCTTCAACCGGATCCTGCACAACCTGTGCACCGACATCTGGAGCTACATCTCCATCGGCTACTTCGTGCAGATCCCGGTGGCCGGGGCCACCGGTTCCTCCACCATGCCGCACAAGGTCAACCCGATCCGCTTCGAGAACGCCGAGGCGAACCTGGAGATCTCCAACGGTGTGCTCGACACCCTGGCGGCCACCCTGGTCACCAGCCGCTGGCAGCGCGACCTGACCGATTCCTCCTCGCAGCGCAACATCGGCACCGGGGTGGGGCACTCGCTGCTGGCCATCTCCAATGTCGCCAAGGGCCTGGATCGTCTGGATGTTGCCGAGACCGTGCTGGCCGAGGACCTGGACCACAACTGGGAGGTGCTGGCCGAGGCCATCCAGATGGTGATGCGTGCCGAGGCCATCGCCGGGGTCCAGGGCATGGACAACCCGTACGAGCGGCTGAAGGACCTGACCCGCGGACACCGCGTGGATGCCGCCCGCCTGAAGGAATTCGTCGGCGAGCTGGGGCTCTCGGCAGAGGCCGAACAGCGTCTGCAGGCGCTGACCCCGGGGACCTACAACGGGATCGCCGCCCAGCTGGTGGATCACCTGAAGTAAACCCGGCAGCAGCCGTTAAGACCCGTGGGCCGGGCGCCTGTTCTCAGGCGCCCGGCCCACGGGTTTCCTCCGGGTCTCGGAGTTCTCACGGGCCGGACCCGCGCCGCTTACCGTTCCTCGACCTCGGCCTGGAACCTGCGCGGCTCCGGCAACGGCAGCGCCCCGGTCTGGATTTGCTGGAGTTCCTCCTCGGTGACCACCGGTACCTCGTACCCGTCCTTGTCGACCAGCTTTCCGGAGGCGAAGTAGTCCCCGTCCAGCAGGCCGCACACTTCTTCCTCCCGCACCATGCGCGGTGGGGCGGCGGCAAACACGGAGGCGTCCTTGGCCGGGGTCCCGAATTTCATCTCGTTGAACAACAGGTTCAGCAGCACGGCCATCAGGGCGGCCGAGGAGATCCCCGAGTCGAAGATGGTGGCGAACCATTCCGGGAAGTTCTGGTAGATGCCGGGACTGACGATGGGCAGGCAGCCAAACGCGATGGATGCGGCGACCACCACCAGGTTCAGCCCGTCATACTTCACGCTGGACAGGGTGCGGATGCCCGAGGCGGCCACCGTGCCGAACAGGACGATGCCTGCGCCACCCAACACCGGTGCCGGCACCGCGGCCACCACCCGGCCCAGCACCGGCAGCAGGCCCAGGACCACCAGGATGCCGCCGCCGGCGGCCACCACGAACCGGCTGGTGACACCGGTGATGGCCACCAGGCCCACGTTCTGCGCGAACGCCGTCTGGGTGAAGGTGTTGAAGATCGGGGCCAGCACCGAGGAGGCCATGTCCGCGCGCAGCCCGTCGGCGATGCGCTTTGAGTTCACCTTGGTCTTGGCAATCTCACCCACCGCCAGGATGTCGGCAGTGGTTTCGGTCAGGGTCACCAGCACCACGATGGTCATCGAGATGATCCCGCCGATTTCAAACACCGGCCAGCCGAAGGCCAGCGGCTGCGGGAAGGCGAAGAACGCGCCCTCGCCGACCTTGGAGAAGTCCGCCATCCCGGTCAGTGCCGCGATGATGGTGCCGATGACGATGGCCAGCAGGATCGAGAGCCGGGAGATGCCCGGGGAACCGATCTTGGACAGCAGCAGGACGATGGCCAGGGTCAGCGCGGCCAGCCCAATGTTGGCCAGGCTGCCGTATTCCGGCGCACTCGCGTCCCCGCCCATGGCCCAGTTCGCCGCCACCGGGGTCAGCGACAGCCCGATCATCGTGATCACCACGCCGGTGACCACCGGCGGGAAGAACCGGATGATCCGGGCGAAGAACGGGGCGATGATGAACCCGATGAGCGAGGCGACCAGCACCGCGCCGAAGACCGCGGGCATGCCCCCACCGCCGTTGACGATGGCCACCAGGGTGGCGACCGAGGCGAAGGAGACCCCCTGCACCAGGGGCAGCTGGGCCCCGAAGAACGGGATGCCAATGGTCTGCAGGATGGTGGCCAGCCCGCCGATGAACAGGCAGCTGGCCACCAGCACACCGATTTCGGCGCTGCTCAGGCCGGCGGCCCCGCCAACGATCAGCGGCGGGGCGATGATCCCGCCGTACATGGTCAGCACATGCTGCAGACCATAGGCGAAGCTGCGGCCCAGCGGCAGCTTCTCATCTTCCGGGCGTCTGCCCTTGATGTCCTTGCCTTGTAGTGCACCCACTATGACCTCCTAGTGATGGTGGTGTGGTTGGTGATGACGGTGAATGGTGAAGACGGTAGAAGGGGTGTTGCCGGTGTTTTTGGCATCGCCAAAGAGCGCACGGCTCCTCAAGGCCGGGCGTTGAAGACGGGTTATTGGGTTTTCAGCAGGCCGCTGGTTGTTCGGCCCTTGGGTGGCTGTCCGTGTGGGACGTTGGTTCTGTGGCGTTGGTCGGTGCTGCCGCCCGGCTGAGCCGGGCCAGCAGGTCGGCGGCGACACTGACCGCGATGGTGGCCGGGGTTTTCCCGGCCACCTGCGGCAGCCCGATGGGGCAGTCGATTCTTTGGATGTCGTGCTCTTCATGGCCGCTGGCCGCAAGGTTTTTGCGGAATCGCTGCCATTTGGCATTGGAGCCGATCAGCCCCACCGAGCCGAGGTCCGTGCGGCGCAGGGCCGCATCGCACAGGTGGAAGTCCTCGGCGTGGTCGTGGGTCATGATCAAAACGTGGGTTCCGGCCGGCAAGCGGGTCAGGACCTCCTCCCCCAGCAGCGCCGGCTGGGCGTGGAGGCGGGCCACCGGGGGTTCCAGGGCCGCCAACTGCTCCAGCTGTTCGGGCCGGGAGTCGCTCAGGTACAGTTCCATGTCGTGGCGGGCCAGGATCCGGGCCAGTTCCATGCCCACGTTCCCGACCCCGAAGATCGCCACCGCGGTGGGCACCGCCTGGGGTTCAAGCAAGATGGTCACCTCTCCTCCGCAGCACTGCCGGCCGTAGGTGGCCGGGGCCTTGTCGTTTAGCCGCAGCGTGAACATCTGCGGTTCGCTGCTCCCCTCCGCCAGCAGCTGCCGGGCCCGGGTGATCATGCTCATCTCCAGGTTGCCGCCGCCGATGGTCTGGAAGATCGCCTCGGCGGTGACCACCATCTTGGCCCCGGCCTCGCGCGGGGCGTGACCGCGCACGGCTGCGACGGTCACCAGCACGGCCGGGGTGCGCTGCTCACGCAGCCGGGACAGATCCTGGATCCAGGTCATGGCGTCAGGCTCACCGCCGGGGATGCGGCGCGCTGGCGGACCGCGTCAATGGCCCAGTAGACGGCTTCCGGGGTGGCCGGGGAGGCCAGCTGCACCCCGGTTCCGGCAGCGGCGAAGGCCGCGACCGCCTGGCGCAGCGCCTCCCGCACGGAGAAGGCAAGCATGAACGGCGGTTCACCCACCGCCTTGGAGCCGTAGACCGCCCCGTCCTCGTGGGACTTGTCCAGCAGGGCCACATTAAAGGTCTCGGGCATTTCGGAGAAGCTGGGGATCTTGTAGGTGCTGGCCGCCTGGGTGGCCAGCCGGCCCCGGGTGGGCCGGTCGCTGGTGTCCCAGCGCAGGTCCTCCAGGGTGAGCCAACCCAGGCCCTGCACGAACCCGCCCTCAATCTGTCCCACGTCGATCATCGGGGAGAGCGAGTCCCCCACGTCGTGCACGATGTCCACGCGGCGCACCGTGTAGGAGCCGTCGAAGCGGCTGACCTCCACCTCGGTGGCGGCGGCCCCGCAGGCGAAGTACTTGAATGGCTCCCCGCGCATCGCGCCCAGGTCCCAGTGCAGCCCCTCCGTTCGGTAGAAGCCGGCGGCGGAGAGCTGGATGCGCTGGAAGTAGGCGGTGCGCACCAGTTCGGCCCATTCCAGGGTTTTCTTGGTGCTCAGGCCGGTGATGATCCCTCCCTGGAAGCGGACCTCATGGGCCGGCACGCCCAACTGCACGGCGGCAACCTGCGCCAGCCGGGCCTGGATTTGTTCACAGGCGTCCTTCACCGCCCCGCCGTTCAGGTCGCTGCCGGAGCTGGCTGCGGTAGCCGAGGTGTTGGGCACCTTGTCGGTGCGGGTCGCGGCGATGCGCACCGTGGACAGCGGCACCCCCAGGCTGGTCGCGGCGACCTGCAGGATCTTTTGGTGCAGGCCCTGGCCCATCTCGGTGCCGCCGTGGTTCACCAGCACGGTACCGTCCTTGTAGACCAGCACCAGGGCCCCGCCCTGGTTGAAGGCGGTGAGGTTGAAGGAGATCCCGAACTTGACCGGGGTCAGCGCCAGCGCACGCTTGGTGTGCTCAGTGCCGGCATTGAATTCGGCGATTTCCTTTTCCCGGCGGACGATATCTGCCTCGTCGAGTACCTGCTGCCACACGGCGTCGATGCGCTCGGCGTGGCGCACCGGCTGGTAGTAGGGGGTGTCCTGCCCCTGGGTGTAGAAGTTTCGCCGGCGCAGCTCACGCGCCGGGATCCCCAGCTGCGGTGCCACCCGGCCCAGGATGTCTTCCATGATGAGCATGCCCTGCGGCCCGCCGAAGCCGCGGAACGCGGTTTGGGAGGTCTTGTGGCATTTGGCCACCCGCCCGTGCACCCGGATGTTCGGGATCCAGTAGGCGTTGTCGATGTGGCACAGCGCGCGGGTGAGCACCGGTTCAGACATGTCCAGGCTCCACCCGCCATCGGAGGTCAGCGTGGCATCCAGCCCCAGGATCCGGCCGTCCTGGTCGAACCCGATCTTCCAGCTGGCGTAGAAGCCGTGGCGTTTGCCGGTCATGGTCATGTCCAGGGTGCGGTCCAGGCGCACCCGCACCGGCCGACCGGTGAGCAGCGCCCCCAGCCCGGCCAGGGCCGCATAGCCGTGGGACTGCATTTCCTTCCCGCCAAATGCCCCGCCCATGCGCAGCACCTGAACGGTGATCTGGTGGGCCGGCAGATCCAGCACGTGCGAGACGATGTCCTGGGTTTCGGTGGGGTGCTGGGTGGAGGACTGGATCATCAGCTGCCCGCCCTCATCCACGTAGGCCAGCGAGTTCTGGGTTTCCAGGTAGAAGTGTTCCTGCCCGGAGAACTCAAAGTCCCCCTCGAACACGTGTGCCGCCTCCGCCAGCGCGGCCCCGGGCTCACCCTTGTTGATCACCGGCTGGATGCCATGGAAACTTTCGGCGGCAATCGCCTCGGACAACGTGATCAGCGAGGGCAGCGGCTCGTAGTCCACCGCAACGGCGGCGGCCCCGGCCTTGGCGGCCTCCAGGTCTTCACCGAGAACCCAGGCCACCGCCTGACCGTAGAACATGACTTCTTCGGGTGGGATCATCGGCTCGTCATGCTTCGTGCCCTGGTCGTTCACCCCGGGGATGTCCGCGGCGGTGATGACCCTGACCACACCCGGGACCTTCAGGGCCGGGGTGGGGTCCAGGCTCAGGATTCGGGCGTGGGCGTGGGTGGACTGCACCGGGTAGGCGTGCAGCACGCCGACCATCCGCTGGTACAGGTCATCGGTGTACAGGGCGGTGCCGGTCACGTGCGCGAGAGCGGATTCGTGCGGGTGGCTTTCGCCGACAATGGCCCCGGTGGGGCGCTGCGATAGCTGGCTCATGAGTGGTGCTCTCCCTTCGAAGCTGGGGTGCGGCCAAGCTGCTGGGCAAAGAAGCGCTCCAGGGAGGAGCCGAGCATGGCCTTGCGGTAGTTTGAGCTGGCGCGGTGATCATCCATGGGGGTTCCCTCCTGCGCCATGACCTCGGCCGCGGCGTGCAGGGTCTCCAGCTGCCAGGCGCGGCCTTCGAGCATGGCCTCGGTGGCGGTGGCGCGCAGCGGGGTGGCGGCCACCCCGCCCAGCCCGATGCGGGCCTTGGTGATGACCCCGTCCTGGACGTCCACGGCATAGCCGATGGCGACGCTGGAGATGTCGTCGAAGCGGCGCTTGGCGATCTTCTGGAAGGAGGTCAGCGGCGCCAGCGGCGACGGGATGCTGATGGCGGTGATCAGTTCCTCGGGGGCCTTGACAGTTTGTCGGTACCCGGTGAAGTACTGGGACAGCGGCACCATCCGCTGCCCGGCGGTGGAGCTGAGCACCAGTTCGGCCTCCAGGGCCAGCAGCGCCGGCGGGGTGTCCCCGATGGGTGAGCCGGTGCCCAGGTTGCCGCCGATGGTGGCCCCGTTGCGGATCAGCCTGGAGGCGAACTGCCCGAACAGCTGGCCCAGCAGCGGGACGCGCCCGGCCAGCCCGCGTTCCAGTTCGCTCAGCGTGCAGGCCGCGCCGATCACGATTCGGTCCTGGCGCACCTGGATCTGGCGCAGTTCGGCCAGCCGGTCGATGGCCAGCAGCGAGCGGGCCCGGGCTCCCTTCAGGTTGACCTCCACACCCCAGTCGGTGCCACCGGCAATGGGCAGCACGTCGGGTTCCTCGGCCAGGATCTGCAGCGCCTGCTCCAGGCTGGCCGGCCGGCGATAGCGTCCGGGTTCACCGGTGGGGGTGTCGGCCCTATAAAGGTCGGTGACGGCCGGTGCCGGTGCGGCCTGCTGACGGCGCAGGGCCAGTTCGTCCCCGGCCTCCGGCTGCCCCAGCGCGTAGGCGGCGTCCCGGATCGGACGGTAGCCGGTGCAGCGGCACAGGTTGCCGGACAGGGCATGCAGGTCAAACCCGTTGGGCCCGCATTCGTGCTCGGCCAGCTGGCCGTCGTGTTCGGCGTTCCGGGACGGTTCGGCGCGTTCGGGGCGGTAGTATTCGGCGGCCATGCTGCATACGAATCCGGGCGTGCAGTAGCCGCACTGGGAGCCGCCGCGTTCGGCCAGCTGTTCCTGGACCGGGTGCAGGTCGCCCGGTCCACCCAGGCCTTCCGCGGTGAGCACTTCCTGTCCGTCCAGCGCCGCGGCCGGCAGCAGGCAGGAGTTCAGTGCGGTCCAGCGGGTGCCCTGCCCGTCGGGGCGGGCGACCAGGATGGCGCAGGCGCCGCATTCGCCTTCGGCGCAGCCTTCCTTGGCTCCGGTCAGCCCCTCGCCGCGCAGGAAGTTCAGCGCGTTGGTGTGCGGTGGGCCGGTGAATTCGCGGGCGGTTCCATTAACGGTGACCTGGCACCGGGTTTGTTCAGTGATCTCGGCGGTCATGCCGCTTGCCTCCTACTTCCCCAGAGAGGGAAGCACAGTGGGTGAAAGTGAGCTGGTGGTCATCTTCGCCGGGGCAACGCGTTCGGCGAAGGGGCAGGCAGCGGCCTGGGCACCAGTTGGGTGGCCGGAGTTCAATGACTCAACGGAAAACTGGCTGGCGGCGCGCTGGCGCCGTTAAGCTCCGTGGGCAATCTGTCCCTTCGCCCAGACAACGGATCCACCCATGACGGTCCTCCAAGAAATTTCGGATCGCGAGAAATCGATTTCAAACGATTGTTGTGAAGCATATCACAGCAGGCTTTGGTGCACCATGGTTCGCTGCTTCCGGAGGCGTTCGTGACGCCAGCGGCCTGCCGGCAGCGACGGCTTAGTATTCCGTGCGCACTTCCAGGCCATCCCAGATCTCGAACGGTTGCAGGTGCTCTTCGGCCTCGAACAGCTGGCGTTCCACCGGCATCAGGGAGCGATCCGAATCGGGGCCAAAGTAGTCATAGAACACCGCGTCATCGAAGCCGGAGCGTTCAGCGTCATGGCGGTCCGCGGCGAATACGACCCGGTCGACGCGGGCCCAGAGCGCGGAGGCCAGGCACATCGGGCAGGGCTCGCAGCTGGTGTAGAGGATGCAGCCAGCCAGGGTGAAGGTGCCCATTTGCTCGGCCGCGGTGCGGATGGCGACCACTTCGGCATGGGCGGTGGGGTCGTTGTTCGCGGTGACCCGGTTGACGCCTTCAAAGGTGCGCCCGTCGGGCGCCAGGATCAGCGCACCAAAGGGGCCGCCGCTGTTTTTGACATTGTTGCTGGCGATGTCAATGGCCATTGACAGGTACTTCTGGTCGGCAATGGTCGCACTCATCTGGGGCTCCTCGCGGCTCGTACGGCAGGCCGACATGCCGCCGGAAACGGACAGCAACTCAGCCCACCAACTCGGTAGGTTCAACAGCATGCCCGGTAGATAGCCCCTGATCCGAGGCCCGCCGTAGCCATGATCCGAGGGTAGCAGTCCACTGTGAGCCAAGCCATATTGTGTCGTTCCCTCGCTTCGTCGTACCGGTGCACACCCGGGCGCATGGCACCGGCACGGCCAGCGGATGAACGCCAGATGGACGCTGACTGCCAGAGTCCCGCCGGTGCTTGACCTGTCGTGCACCCAGTGGAAAACATGGCCTTGGGTGCCCGCTAAAGGCGGCACCGCGCGACCAGGCCGGTGAACCGGCCGGGGATGACCCGGCGGCGGGCTTCCCGCGGCGATCCGGCAACAAACCGATCCGAGACATGAAGTCCCGCATTCTTAATGTTGGGCCTTCCCAGGGAATTAGGGAGCGAATCATGAAAACCAGTGCCACGAAGAAGACCACGACAGTGCTCACGTTCGCGTTCGCCACTGCCTTGCTGGCCTCCGGATGCTCCGGCAACACCGGTGACAGCCCCGAACCAACGACGGCCACCAGCAGCCAGGAGGCGGCACCCAGCACCAGCGCGTCCCCCACCGAAGATGCCTCGCAGTCCTCCGCCTCCCCGACCGATTCGGCCACGCAGAGCCCGGAATCGCAGAGTCCGGGTTCGCAGAAGAGCGACCTGTCCCAAACCAGTTTCGACACGTCCTGGCAGGATGCGGTGGACAGCGCGAAGAAGAAGTTCTCCGGCGAGGTCTCGAAGATTGAGCTGGAGGCCAATGACGCCGGACGGTATGCCTACAAGGTCGAGATCATCAACGACACCCAGAAGTACGAGACCCACATTGATGCGAACTCCGGGGAAGTGATCAATGAGGAAACCGATGACCTGGATGATGATGAGCGCGGCACCGAGAAGGACAAGAAGCGCCTGGACCTGGACAAGGTCGTCTCCCTGGACGATGCGATGAAGACCGCACAGCAGGAACAGGCCGGGGCGGTGAACAAGTGGAAGCTGGAGGGCACGTCCGCCGGGCCGCGCTACGAATTCGACATCACCCCGGACGGCGCGAACGAGGACCGCGAGATCAAGGTCGATGCCATCAGCGGAAAGCTGGTTCCCGGCGACGACTAAGCCCCTAGGAGTCAGGTTCCCCGCCGCCGGCGATGGGCCGGACCAAGGGAACGTACCCACTGCCCACACAGCCATGCCCTGTTCCCCTTGGGGACAGGGCATGGCTGTGCCTTTGACCGCTGTTGCCGCTCGCCTGGCCACGGGCCCGACACAGAACCGGCCGGGCGCCCTTGGCAAAACGGCGCAAATGCGCTAGCTCTTCAAAGCCGCACTCTCTTCCAGCGTCGAAGCGCTTGTTTGCGGGGAAGCAGCAGTGTCCCTCCCCGCCCGCCCCGGCACCGCGCCGGCCCGCCTCGCGCTCCCCGCAGGACGGTGACCTTAGAACTCTCCTAAAGCGCTCCCCGCCGATTGGCGCAGGGGGCTAGCTTGTTGGCGGGATGAAACGGAAGCCGCGGAGCATCCCGAAAAATCCATCGGCCATCGGGGACCGAGACCAGTAATCGGTACGGTCCGGCCGCAACAGCAGGCGCCAGCAGCAGGAAGGGAAGGAAGCCAGTGACACAGCACCGGAGCGCAGAGGTGGGCACCGCCACCGTCCCCAAGGGCGCGCTGCGCACTGCGACCGAGGAGCAGGCGGTGCACGAATACCTGCCGCTGGCCGACGGCATTGCCCGGCAGATGGGCCAGCACGGCCCGGACCTGGAGGACCTGATCCAGGTGGCCCGACTGGCCCTGGTCAAGGCGGCCCGCCGCTTCGACCCGCGTCTGAACTCCAATTTCGTGGCCTTCGCCCGCCCCACCATCACCGGGGAGCTCAAGCGCTACCTGCGCGACCACTCCTGGGTGATCCAGCCGCCGCGCGAAGTCCAGGAGCTGCAGATAGAAATTCGGCGTGAACATCCGCTGCTGTGCCAGGTGCTGGGCCGTGAGCCGCGTCTGGATGAACTGGCGGCTCACCTGGGCCAGCCGATCCCCCGGGTGGCCGAGGCGGTGGTGTCCCAATCGGGCCGGCACCCGGATTCGCTGGATGTGGTGCACAACGGGCGCACCTTGGAAGAACAGCTGCCCGATGCCTGCAATGACGAGTTCGCGGCACTGGATGATTCACTGATGCTTTCCGGGGCCCTGCGTCAGCTGGACCCGGATGAGAAGCTGATGCTGCGCCTGCGCTATTTCGAGGACGAAAGCCAGCAGCTCATCGGTGAACGGATGCGGATGAGCCAGGTGCAGGTCTCCCGGGCGCTGGCCCGGATCCTGCAAAAGCTGCAGCGCCACATCCTTGCCCAATTTCCGCACACCGCCGGCGAGCGCGGCACCCCGGCACGCCAGCACCGGCCCCGGGTCGCCTAAGGGCGGCGCCGCACCACCGTGGCACCACGTGAGCACCGCCGGGAATTGCATCCGGCCCTCCCGGACCGGGGCGCAGCCCGGATCCGGGCCGCCGAGCACCTGGCCGACCGGCTGGATAAGCCCATGGGCTTGTTGGGGGTGTTCTTCCTCTTTGTGGTGCTCGGGCAGCTGGTGGTCACCGAACCGCACTGGGCCCAGGCGTTGGCTGTTACCGGCTGGATCTGCTGGGTCGTGTTCGTCCTGGAGTTCCTGTTGCGCGCCTATATCGCCCGCTTCCAGGCAACGTTCTGGCGGCACAACTGGTGGCAGGTGTTGTTCCTGCTGGTGCCGTTCCTGCGTTTTGTCAGGGCCCTGCAGGCGGTGCGCACCCTGCGGGTGGCCCGGCTGGGCGGGATCGTATCCGCCGGGGTGCGCGGCTCCAGGTCGGCCGGAAGGCTGCTGAGCAGCCGGATCGCCTGGCTGGCCGCGTTCACCGCGATTGTCATCCTGGCCGCCAGCCAGCTGCTCTACGCAATGGGCTCCCGTACCCAGTACTCCACGGCATTGTTTGAGACCGCCATGGCCACCATCACCGGTTCAGGCATCAGCGCCGATGACCCCTTCTCCCGGATCCTGCAAGTGGTGCTGGCCGTGTATTCGGTCGCGGTGTTCGCCACCCTGGCCGGGTCGCTGGGCGCGTTTTTCCTGCGCAGCGAGGAAGCGGCCGAGCGGAACAAGGGCCAGGAGCCGGAGCAGCGCTAGGTCCGGGCCCCGGACGGCGCTTAGCTGCCCGGCAGTATCTGCGCGCGCCCGGCGTCCTGCAGGATCCCCAGCCCCCGCAGCGCGTGGATGACATCTTCGCTCTGCACCGCCAGCAGGGCCGGGTCGGGGTCGGTGGCGAAGGTTTCCCCGCGGCGCAGGCTCTCATCGGTGAGCACCACGTGCGGGCCCGGGGGCGGGCCCCAGGAGGAGACCGGGGCCGGGCCAAAGAGCACCACGGAGGGCACCTGGTAGGCGGAGGCCAGGTGGGCGGCCCCGGTGTCGGCCGAGACCACGCAGGCAGCCTCGGCCACCAGGGCGGCAAACTCGTCCAGCCCCAGCGTGCCGGCCAGCACCGCCTGTTCCCCCAGCCCGCAGGCCTCCGCCACGGCCAACGCGCGCGGACGTTCGGAGGAGCTGCCGGTGAACACCACCTGGTGCCCGGCCTCGTGCAGGGTGCCGGCGACCGCAGCGAAGCGCTCCACCGGCCAGTGCCGGCTGCCGTAGGCGGCGCCCGGGTGGATGACCACGGCCCCGGGGGCCAGGCTGGGCGCGGCGGGGCGCAGCAGCAAATAGTCGGCCGGGTCGGATGGGATGCCATGCCACTGCACCAGCTGGCTCCAGCGCACCCGTTCGTGGGCGTCCGGGTCCCATTCCGGGCCCTGCTGGCCGTCGGCCCGGTGACCTATCACCCGGTTGGCCTCCAGGGCGGCGATGCGCGAACGGCTCTCCAGGCCGTTGCCGTGCAGGTTCACCGCCACATCCACGCTGCCCGGTGCCCGGTCGATGGGCACGTCCAGGCCGTGGGTGTCCAGCAGCTCGATGCCGCCCACCAGGTCCACGATGGGGCGCAGCCAGGACTGGGCGGCATAGGTGATCCGGTGTTCGGGGAAGGCGCGGCGCAGCGCCCGCAGGGCCGGGACCGCGACCAGCAGGTCGCCCAGCTTCAGTGCCCGCAACACCAGCACTTCATCCTTCTTCTCACCCACCGGATGCTCCTTCCACGACGCTTGAGTACAGCCCAATCCGTGCGGCATTTCCCGACGATCCGCCGCTGATCGGCACCGGTTTGTGCCATACGGTTTCAGGCAAATCCCAAGGGAAGCACACATTTCCTAAAAATTCACAGAAGCTGGGAGAACCCAAAGAAGTTCTTCTCGGCTGATTATCCCCCGGTGTGACGGGTACCTCAGGTCGTATGGGCAATGAAACAGTTTTTCCCCGGGCGGTGCTCTTCGACCGCGATGACACGCTGGTCGTGGACGTGCCGTACAACGGCGACCCCGATCTGGTGCGGCCGGTGCCCGGCGCCGGGCAGGTGCTGCAGGCGCTGCGCGCCGCCGGGGTGCGCTGCGGGGTCATCAGCAACCAGTCGGGCATCGCACGCGGGCTGATCAGCGCAGAGCAGGTGGCCGCGGTCAACGCCCGGGTCAGTGAACTGCTCGGCCCTTTTGACACGTTCCAGTTCTGTCCGCACGGCCCCGAGGACCGCTGCCGGTGCCGCAAGCCCGCCCCCGGGATGGTGCACCGGGCGTGCGAGGAACTGGGGCTGGAGCCCTGGGAGGTGGCCGTGGTCGGGGACATCGGCGCGGACGTGGCGGCGGCCAAGGCCGCCGGGGCACGCGGGGTGCTGGTGCCCACCGCAGTCACCCGGCCCGAGGAGGTACGCGACGCCGACCTGGTGGCCGGCAGCCTCGCCGAGGCCATGCGGCTGCTGGGCGGGATCCCGGCCCCGGCCGACCAGGACGCGGGAGGCCGGGCATGAGGCGGGTACTGGTGGCCCGGCTGGACTCGGCCGGGGACGTGCTGCTCAGCGGACCTGCGGTGCGCGCCGTCGCCGCCGCCGACACCCGGGTCAGCTACCTGTGCGGCCCGCAGGGCCAGGCCGCGGCCCGCTCCCTGCCGGGAGTGGATGAGGTCTTCACCTTCAACAGCCCCTGGATCACCGCCCCGGCACCGGCGGCCACCGACGAGCACCTGCAGCCGTTGCGTGACTTCCTGGCCGAACGGCAATTCGACGAGGCGCTCATCCTCACCTCCTTCCACCAGTCCCCGCTGCCACTGGCGCTGCTGCTGCGCCTGGCCGGGGTGCCGCGCATCACCGGGGCCTCGGTCGACTATCCCGGCTCGCTGCTGGATGTGCGGTTGCGCCCCGGCGAGGACTTTGCCGAGGACCAGCCCGAGGCTTTGCGCGCCCTGGGGATCGCCGAGGCCGCCGGCTACCGGCTGCCTGCCGGGGATGACGGGGCGCTGGCGGTGCGGGACATCCCCGATACCCGGCACCTGACCGGAACCAAACCCTATGTGGTCATCCACCCGGGTGCCGCCGTACCGGCGCGCACCTGGCCGGCCCTGCACCACGCGGCGCTGGTGGAGCTGCTGGACGCGGCCGGCTGGCTGCCGGTGGTCACCGGCGGCCCCTCCGAACGCCAGTTGACCGCCACCGTGGCCGGCACCGCCGGACTGGACTTGGGCGGGGCCACCGACTTCCACACCCTGGGCGGCGTGCTGGCCGGGGCCGAGGTGGTGGTCACCGGCAACACCGGGCCCGCGCACCTGGCCGCGGCCGTGGGCACCCCGGTGGCCAGCCTGTTCTCCCCGGTGGTCCCGGCGATCCGCTGGGCGCCGTACAAGGTGGCGGTGGAGCTGCTCGGGGACCAGCAGGCGCCCTGCGCGCTGAGCCGGGCCCGCGAATGCCCGGTCCCGGGCCACCCCTGCCTGACACAGGTCACCCCCGAAGAGGTGTTCGCCGCGGTGCAGCGGCTGGTTTCCGGCGTCGCGTCCTTCACCACGCGCCGCCAGCTGCGCCGCAGCAACGAGGTCGTTGAGAACGAAAGGAAGAGATCGTGAAAATCCTGATCTGGCATGTGCACGGCGGATGGATGGACTCCTTCGTGCACGGACCGCATGAATACCTGGTCCCGGTCAACGCGCAGCGTGACGCCTGGGGGCTGGGCACCGGGGGCCGGGACTGGCCGGCCTCGGTAAGGGAAGTCAGCCAGGAGCAGCTGGCCGAGGAACGCATTGACGTGGTGGTGCTGCAGCGGCCCGAGGAGCTGGCCGAGGTGCACCGGCTCACCGGCCGGGCGCCGGGCAGCGAGCTGCCGGCGGTCTTCCTGGAGCACAACACCCCCAAGAGCGGGAACGTGCCGAACTCGGTGCACCCGCTGGCCGAACGCAGCGACATCCCGATCGTGCACGTCACCCACTTCAACCGGCTGTTCTGGGACTGCGGGCGGGCCCGCACCCTGGTCATTGAGCACGGCATCGTGGACCCGGGCTACCAGTACACCGGCACGAACCAGACCCTGGGGGTGGCGATCAACGAACCGGTGCGCCGCTGGCGGGTCACCGGCACCGACCTGCTGCCCGGCTTCGCGCAGATCGCCCCGCTGGAGGTGTACGGGATCGGCACCAAGAAGCTGCCCGAGGCCCTGCAGCTGCCCGAGGGGCAGCTGATCATCCGCGGGGACGTGAACCCGGCCCAGCTGCACGGGATGCTCGGCCAGGCCCGCGCCTACCTGCACCCCTTCCGCTGGACCTCGCTGGGCCTGGCGCTGCTGGAGGCGATGCACCTGGGCATGCCGGTGCTGGCGCTGGGGGCCACCGAGGCGTTCCGGGCGGTACCGCCCGAGGCCGGGATGGTCAGCAGCGACGTGGCAGAACTGCAGCGCACCGCGCGGGTGCTGCTCAACGACCCGCAGGAGGCGGTGGCCCGCGGCCGGGCGGCGCGCGAATTCGCGCTGAAGCACTACGGCCTGCAGCGGTTCCTGACCCGCTGGGACACCGTGCTGGCCGAGGTGGGCGATGTGCGTTCCACGCAGCTTGCCGAAGAATTGACGGAAGGATCAACCCCATGAAAATCGCAATGATTTCCGAGCATGCCAGCCCCCTGGCCGCCATCGGCGGCGTGGACGCCGGAGGGCAGAACGTGCATGTTGCGGCGCTGTCCACGGCGCTGGCCGAACGCGGGCACCAGGTGAGCGTGTACACCCGCCGCGATGATCCGCAGCTGCCCGAACGGGTACAGGTGTGCCAGGGCTTCGAGGTGGTGCACGTGGATGCCGGGCCGCCCGAGCCGATCTCCAAGGACCTGATCCTGCCCTACATGGGGGAACTGGCCCGTGCGGTGGCCGCCGACTGGGGCACCACGCCCCCGGCGGTAGTGCACGGGCACTTCTGGATGTCCGGGCTGGCCGCGCTGCAGGCCGCCCGGCTGGCCGAGGCGCCGGTGGCGGTGGCCCAGACCTTCCACGCGCTGGGCACCGTCAAGCGCCGCCACCAGGGGGCGGCGGACACCAGCCCGGAGGAACGCTCCTGGATGGAGCCGGCCGTGGCCCAGGATGTGGACTGCATCGTGGCCACCTGCTCCGACGAGGTGTTCGAGCTGCGCGCCATGGGCGCCGAGGGCCAGCGCATCTCGATCGTGCCGTGCGGGGTGGACACCGACCTGTTCACCGCCCAGGGCCCGGCCGAGGCCCGCGGCCGGCGCTACCGGATCGCCAGCATTGGCCGGCTGGTGCCGCGCAAGGGCGTGGCCACCGTCATCGCCTCCCTGGCCGAACTGGCCAAGCTGGGCATCACCGACATTGAACTGGTGATCATCGGCGGGGCCGGCGGAGCCGGATCCCTGGAATCCGACCCGGAGGCCGCCCGGCTGCGGGACCTGGCCAACGAGCTGGGCGTGGGCGCTCAGGTGATCTTCCGCGGCCAGCTGCCGCGCGAGCAGATGCCGCAGCTGATCCGCAGCTGCAACGCCGTGGTCTGCGACCCCTGGTACGAGCCCTTCGGCATTGTGCCGCTGGAAGCGATGGCCTGCGGGGTGCCGGTGATCGCCAGCACCGTGGGCGGGCTGGTGGACACCGTGGTGGATTCGGTCACCGGGCTGCACATCCCGCCGCGGGATGAGGCCGCCCTGGCCCAGACGCTGCAGCGGCTGCTGAACGACGAGCAGTTCGCGGCCCGGATGGGCGCGGCCGGCCGGGAACGGGCGGTCACCCGCTACAGCTGGCAGCGCATCGCCGCCGACACCGAACGGGTGTACGGCCAGCTGGTCTCCCGCCCCTCGGCGGCACGCGATGAACGGATGATGGGAAGGGCACAGTAATGGAACAGGCAGTCAACGCGGCAATCAACCTGGACACGGTGCGCGCCCCGCAGGCGGCGCGGCTGGTCACCGGCCACCTGGACGCGCTGGCCCCGGCGGTCAGCTCACTGCGCGGCTCGGCTGGCACCCTGGCCCGCTGGGGCACCGTGCTGGCCCAGAAGCTGGCGGCCGGGCAGCGGCTGCTGGTCGCCGGCAACGGCGGTTCGGCCGCCGAGGCCCAGCACCTGACCGCCGAACTGGTGGGCCGCTTCGACGGGGAGCGCGGGGCCTACTCGGCGATCTCGCTGCACGCCGAGACCTCCGCGTTCTCGGCAATCTCCAACGACTACGGCTACGATCAGTCCTTCGCCCGTCAGGTGCGGGCCCACGGACGGGAAGGGGACGTGCTGCTGCTGCTGAGCACCAGCGGACGCAGCCCCAACCTGCTGCAGGCCGCCCAGGCCGCCCGCCAGGCGGGCCTGGCCACCTGGGCGCTGGTCGGCCAGGGCCCCACCCGGCTCTCCGACCTGTGCGATGAGAGCGTGGAAATCCAGGGCCCCTCGGCCAACGTGCAGGAATGCCACCTGGTGGCCATCCACGCGATCTGCCGGGTCTTCGACGCGGCCATCGCCGCGCATGAGCGTGAGGCCTCGAAGGGAGCGTGGCAGTGATGCGTATCGCCGTCGTCGGTGACCTGCTGCTGGACCGCGACCTGTCCGGGCAGGCCACCCGGCTCAGCCCCGACGCCCCGGTGCCGGTGGTCGATGTGCAGGATGACAGCTACCGGGCCGGCGGCGCCGGACTGGTGGCCAGGATGCTGGCCGGGGACGGGCACCAGGTGGTGCTGGTCTCCGTGCTCGGGGATGACGCCGCCGCGCACCGGCTGCGCGGGGCGCTGGCGGGCCTGGAACTGGCCTGCGGGCCCTCGGGGGCACCGACCCCGGTCAAGAGCCGGGTGCGCGCCAACGGCCAGGGCGTGGTGCGCTTTGACGAGGGCTGCGCCCTGCCGCCGGTGCCGCAGGCCACCAGCACCATGCTCGGGGCCATCGCCGGGGCGGACGCCGTGGTGGTGGCCGACTACGGGCGCCGGGTGGTGGAGAACCCGCGCATCCGCGCCGCCCTGCAGGCCAAAGCCGAAACCCACCCGGTGGTCTGGGACCCGCACCCGGCCGGGGCCCGGCCCGTGCCCGGCTGCAGTGCGATCACCCCGAACCACTCAGAGGCCCTGAAGTTCGCCGGCGCCCTGGGCACCGAACCGGCCCAGGAACCGGCCGCGGCGGCCGCTGCGCTGCACACCGAGTGGGGGTGCCCGGTCGTGGCCACCCTGGGTGAGCACGGCGCCCTGCTGCAGCACCAGGACGGGCAGCCGGTGCGGCTTCCCGCCCCGCAGGTCGGCGCCCACGACCCGTGCGGCGCCGGGGACCGGTTCGCCTCCGCGCTCGCGGTGGCCCTGGCCGAGGGCCAGGAGCTGCCCGAGGCGGTGGCCACCGCGGTGGATGCCGCCGCCGGGTTCCTCGGTTCGGGCGGGGTCGCGGCGCTGGGCGAGCTGCCGGCCGCCACGGCGCAGCCGATGGCCGTGGGCACGGTGGCCGGGGAACCGGACCCGTGGCGGGTCATTGAACAGGTGCGCGGTGCAGAGGGGACGGTGGTCGCCACCGGCGGCTGCTTTGACCTGCTGCACGCCGGGCACACCCGGACCCTGCAGCAGGCCCGGGCGATGGGTGACTGCCTGATCGTGCTGCTGAACTCGGATGAGTCGGTGCGTCGGCTCAAGGGCAGCACCCGACCGATCATTGCCGGAGACGACCGGGCCGAACTGCTGCTGGCCCTGGACTGCGTGGACGCGGTGGTGATCTTTGACGAGGACACCCCGCACGCGGTGCTGGAACAGATCCGGCCGGATATCTGGGTCAAGGGCGGGGACTACGACGCGCAGACGCTGCCGGAAACCCCGCTGATTGAATCCTGGGGCGGGCGCAGCGTGACCGTCCCCTACCGGGTGGCGCGCTCCACCACGTCGCTGGCAGCCGCGCTGGCCCGGGTCGGCTAGCCCCGACCCAGGATCAGCGGCACACGAATACCGAACAACCACTACCGCAAGGAGTTAGTTTTGTCCCAGGACAACCAGAAGCATAATCCCGGACGCGTACTGATCACCGGCGGCAGCTCCGGGCTGGGCGCCGCCGTTGCCAAGGCGGTCGCCGAGGCCGGCGGCACCCCGGTGGTGCTGGACATCCAGGCGCCGGCCGAGGCCCAGGCGCAGTACTACGAAGTGGATGTCACCGACCGTTCAGCGGTGGAGCACGCCGTCGAGCAGGCGGCCGCGGACGGCGGGCTGGACGCGGTGGTGACCGCCGCCGGCATTGACCGCTGCGGCAAACTGGATGAGGTCCCGGCGGACCAGTGGGAGCTGGTGCTGGGGGTCAACCTGCTCGGCACGGTCTCCACGGCGCGGGCCGCGCTGCCGCACCTGGAGAAAAGCCATGGGCGTCTGGTGACCATCGCCTCGACCCTGGCGCTGCGCGGGGTTTCGGATGCGACCGCCTACTGCGCTTCGAAGTTCGGGGTGCTCGGGTTCAGCAAGGCGCTGGCCGCCGAAACGGCCGGGCGGCTGGGGGTCACCACGATCATCCCCGGCGGCATGGACACCCACTTCTTCGATGACCGCACCGAGCAGTACCGCCCGGCGGACAACTCCCGGCTCAATGACCCCTCGCGGGTGGCCGGCGCCATCCTGTTCGCGCTCTCCCAGCCGCGGGGCTGCGAGGTGCGCGAACTGCTGATCTGCCACGAAGGTGAGGATTCCTGGCCGTAAAGAGCGGCCCCAACCACGCTCATTGAAGGCAAGGACGCAGCCCCGCACCCGTTGGTGCGGGGCTGCGTCCTTAACTGAAACAGACCGGCGGCTCAAGTCATTCTTTGCGTCTGCTTTGTGCCGGGTAATAAGTACGCTAGGTTGATCTTTGTCACGCGTTCACTTCAAGAGCACGCGATCGGCCGGGGCCTTTTCTTCCACCTTTCAAGGGTCGCAGTCCCAGCCGCTGTCTTTCCGTATAGAACAGGAAAACCATGACCTCTCGCGTCTCCGGAGCGCTCCTCTCCACCGCCGTCGTTTCGGGCCTACTGCTGTCGCCCGCTGCGGCGCAGGCCGACGAAACCGTGCAGTCCCCCACCGCAATTGCGGCCGAATCAAGCGCCCTCCAGGAACCGGCGGCCAATGCACCGGCCGCCCTTCCGGTGCCGTCGGAACCGGTACAACTGAGCGCGGTCGACGTGGCTGAACCGGTGACAGCGGCTGCCAGCGAGCAGGCCCCGCCGGAGAACGCGCCGGCTGAAGCGGCAACCGACCCGGCCGCTTCGCCTGAGGAAACCGCGGCACCAGCCGAGAACGGCACCGAGACAGAGCGCACCGAACCGGGACCGGCAGAATCCGTCGCGCCCACCGCTGCGGATCAGCCCACCACGGACCAGGCCCCGGCAAACGGCTCCGGGACGACAGATGAGGACAACACGCTGGTCACCGAGGTTCCCGGGTCCGCGGAGAAGAATGTCCCCGCCGCCCAACCGGAGGGTGGGCCGGTGCCGAAGAAGCAGGAAAAGCTGAACGAAGCACCGGAACCGGCCGCGGAAACCCGTGGGGATGACACAAGGAATCTTGCATCCCTCTTCGCGGCCAACGTCAATGGCATGACCTTCGCCGACGAGGACGCGTTCTGGGATTACCTTGATGAACGCTTCCCCCAGGTCGATGAAAATTGGACGGAAGAACAATGGGAGGCCTTCTTCAAGACTGCTCAGGGCCGGGAATGGGACCGTCTCGTCGATGAATACCTGGAACAGTCCAGCATCGAGGACCCGGACCTCTCCGATGAAGAACAGGCCTGGCTCGATGAGGTGCTGCCCCTGCTGCCGGAAGGCAGCGAAAGCTGGGACGAAGCACAGTGGGAGCAGTTCTTCAGCACCGATCAAGGCAGGGAACTGCTCGGGATCTTCCTCGGCGTCGAGTTCGATATGGTCCAAAGCGAGGCCGAGCTGAAGGAACTGATCGAAAGCTACCGGGAGCTCTTGGAGGGCGAGGACGCTGCCTGGTTTGAGGACTTCCTCGCCTGGTACTTCGGCGATCAGACCGAGGACGGCAACGACAAGGGCAAGGGTGAGGTGAAGCCCTCCAGCACTGCGTCACCACAAGCCGCCAAGACTCCGGAGGCCACGATCGTCGGCGCAGCCGTTGCGCACAAGGTCGACACCGAAGACGCCGCCGCTCAGGCCAAGGCCCCGGCAAGTGATGCCGCGCTGGCCGACACCGGGTTTGGCGGCGTGCTCGCCGCCGGTGCCGGTCTGCTGGTGATCCTTCTTGGCGGCGTGTTCCTGCGCCTGGCCCGGAAGAACACCGCCCGGTAGCGGCGTCGTTCCGCTAGCGGCACTTAATGACGCGGGGCGAAGCGGACCGGTAAACGGTTCGCTTCGCCCCGCGGTGTTCTCCTCTGCGTTTCCGGCTGCGGGCGTTGGCTACTCGGTCGCGCTCTGCAGCTGGCGTCCTGCCGAGAGCAGCTCGCCGCTGGCGGTCAGGTCGGTGATGTTCGCATAAACCTCATCCACGCTCACCGCAGCGGTCAGCGGGAAGGTGTGGTCGCAGCGCGGGGCATTCCATCCCACCTGGGTCACGTCGATGCCGCATTCCGGGCAGTGCGTCACCCAGCCCAGGTGCACCCGGTGGCGGCTGCGCTCCAGCGGGGCGGCCATGATCATGTTCCCGGCCCAGAAGATCCCCACGGTGGGGGTCCCCACCGCCTGGGCCAGGTGACGCGGCCCGCTGTCATTGCCCAGCATGACGTCCGCGGACTCCAGCACCCCGACCAGGCCCGGGAGGCTGAGCTTCCCGGCCAGCACGTGCACGGCCTCGCGCTGCTCGGCGGGCACCTGCTCCCAGATCCGCCGGCACAGTTCGGCCTCCGCCCCGGCACCGACCAGCAGCACCTGGTAGCCGTCGGTCACGGCCCGGGTGGCCAGGGCGGCGAACGACTCGACCGGCCACTGCCGGCGTGCGTCGGAGGCTCCGGGGTGGATCACCAGGCGCGGTGCCCGGCGCCCGGCGGCGTCCGGCAGGCTGCGGGCCAGTGCCTCCAACGCCGTGCGTGCCTCGTCCCGATCGTGTTCGGTCACCTCGATGCGCGGACTCAACGCGGTGGTGGTGGCCCCGGCCATCCCGGCCACCTCCAGGGCCCGAAGCACCTCGTGCTGGTAGTAGTGGTACGGGATGCTGCGTTCAAGTTCCGCCGCGTCCTCGGTGCGGGTGCCCACCGTGTGCTTCGCGCCCAGTTCCAGCAGGAAGGGGTTGGAGAACCGCCCCCCGCCGTGTACCTGCACGGCCAGGTCGAACTCGCGTTCACGCATCCTGCCCAGAAAGTCCTGCACCTGCTGCGCATCCGCGGCCGTGTCCCCGCTGCCGCCCGGGCGCACACCTTCGGCGAAGGGCAGCACCGCCACCTCATCCACCGGTCCGGGCCTGCCGGCCAGCAGTTCGGCATGCAGCGGAGTGCCCAGCAGCGTGATCCGAGCCTGCGGATAGGCCGCGGCCAGCGCATGGATGGCCGGCATGGCAAACAGCAGGTCTCCCAACCCGCCGCCACGCAGCACGGCGATGCTCCCAATGGATTCGAAAGGTGGGGCCACGGGCCCGACGGCGGTCTCGTTCATTATCTCCTTGCCTTTCCTGCCACACGTGCTCCCGGGGCGCATTCGCGCCGTCAGATGGGCTTCTGAGGGCATACCCTACCGCCGGGCGGAGGTTGGCAACGTGATCCTGAGCACTTGCCGGGAACTTGGGTCCGCGGTGACTGAAATGCCGCCAAGCGGGTACCTCAGCGGTAGCAGGGCCTTGTGGACACCTTGGGTGCCCAGGGCCGCTGAACCAGAGCTTTGAGAGCTGATTTTCTGACTGAAGGAGGAACGCGATGTCCACCGCTCCGGCACCAAGCACGCAAGCAGACCGCGACACCGGGCAAATGGTGATCATGGATCCGGCCACGGGCGAGCAGGTCGGCTCCCTCCCCATCGCCGGCCCCGAGGAAGCCCACCGGGCCCTGGCCGCCGCCCGCACGGCAGCCGCCGACTGGGCCGCCACCAGTCCTGCCGAGCGCGGCCAGCTGCTGCACCGGGCCGCGCAGGCCCTGGAGGACGCCGCCGAGGAACTGGCCGAGCTGAACCGCCGGGAAACCGGCAAGCCGCTGCAGGATTCCCTGGGCGGGGTGCAGGCCGGGGCCGCGACGCTGCGCCAGTACGCCGAGCTGGGCCCGGTGCACCGCGGGCACTCCCTGTGCGGTGACCAGCTGGCCACCAACTACACGGTCAGCGAACCGCGCGGCGTGGCACTGCTGCTCACCCCCTGGAACGACCCGGTCGCGGTGGCGGCCGGACTGATCGGGGCCGCACTGGTCACCGGCAACACCGTGGTGCACAAGCCGAGCGAACGCTGCCCACAGGTGGGCGCGCGGCTGGGTGAGCTGCTCGAACCGATCTTCGCCCCCGGGGTGTTCAGCACCGTGCTCGGGGATGCCGCCACCGGGCGGGTGCTGAGCGAGGCCGGGCAGGCGCAGGTGATCGCCCACGTGGGCTCCAGCGCCACCGGCGCCCGGTTGGCCGAGGTCGCCGCCGCCACCTCGGCGCATCTGATCCGTGAAAACGGTGGCAACGACCCGCTGCTGGTGGATGCCGGGGTGGACCCCCAGTGGGCGGCCGAGCAGGCCGCGCTGGGCTGCTTCGCCAACGCCGGACAGATCTGCACCAGCGTGGAACGCATTTACGTGCACCGGGACATCGCCGCCGAATTCTGCCGGGCCCTGACCGAGCAGGCCCGCCAGCGCAACGCCTCGGGCGACTTCCAGCCGCTGGTGGACGCCGCCCACCGCGAGGGCGTGCACGAACAGGTGCGCCAGGCACTGGCGAGCGGCGCGGTCGCCGCCGAGGGCGGGATGCTGCCCGAGGGACCCGGCGCCCACTACCCGGCCACGGTGCTGCTGCAGTGCGCCTCGGGCATGCGCGTCATGGACGAGGAAACCTTCGGGCCGATCGCCCCGGTGGAAGTCGTGGACGACTTCGAACAGGGACTGGCCAAGGCCCGCGCCGGACGCTATGGACTGGCCGCCAGCGTGCTCACCGCCGACATCGCCCACCTGCAGCAGGCGGTCGCCGGGCTGCCGGTGGGCACCGTGAAGGTCAACGCGGTCTTCGGCGGGGCTCCGGGCGGAGCGGCCGAACCCCGCGGGGACAGCGGCGCCGGCTTCGGCTACGGGCCGGAGCTGTTGGATGAATTCACGCTCACCAAGGTCGTCCACGTGAGCGCCCCGGAACGGAGGACCCCATGAAGTCGCCACTAGACCAACTGCACGCCCTGACCGAACAGGTCCCCCAGCTGCTGGCCGAGGCCGCCCCGGTGGTGGCCGTGGTCGGCGATGTCATGCTTGACGGCTGGTGGCACGGGGACATCGAACGCTTCTGCCGTGAGGCCCCGGCCCCGGTGGTGGAGGTCCGTGAACGCTCCTACGCGCCCGGTGGCGCGGCGAACACCGCCATGAACGCCGCCCGGCTGGGCGGGGCGGTGCGGATGCTGGGGCTGGTGGGCCGGGACCGGGCCGGCATCCGGCTGCGCCAGCTGCTGGAGCAGGAGGGCATCGACACCAGCGCCCTGGTGGAGCACGAGCAGGCGGCCACCACCACCAAGGACCGGATCATCGGCGGGGACCAGATCCTCTTCCGCCTCGACGAGCAGTCCCGCACCGTGCCCGCCGAGGCGCTGCAGGCGGTCGCCGACCGGGTGGCCGCGGCCGTGAAGGGGGCGGACGTGGTGGTGGTGTGCGACTACGATTCGGGGATGCTGCGCGGCCAGGTGCATGACGCGCTGGTGGCCGAGCTGGCCGACCGCGACCCGGACCAGCTGGTGATCATTGACGCCCATGACCCGCGCCCGTGGGCCGCGCTGGTCCCGGACCTGGCCACCCCCAACGCCCAGGAGGCCCTGGGCCTGCTGGGATGGGAGGGCCAGCGCCCGCAGGACCGGGTGGCGCTGCTGCGTGAGCGGCACATCGAGCTGCTGGCGCAGACCGGGTCCCGGGCGGTGGTGGTCACCCTGGACCAGGAGGGCACCATCTACTTCACCGCCAGCGGCCGCGAACACCGCACGTGGGCGCGGCCGGTGACCGAGAAGCAGGCCTCGGGGGCCGGGGACACGTTCGTGGCCGCCCTGTCGCTGGGCTGCGCGGCCGGGCTGCCGCGCAACGTCGCGCTGGAGCTGGCGCAGGCCGCGGCCACCGTGGTGGTGCACCGTCCGGGCACCTCGGTGTGCAGCACCGCGGACCTGCGGGCCCACCTGGGCGGCGCGTCACGGGTGCACTTCGATTCGGGGGATCTGGCGCAGGCCATTGCCCGGCACCGTGAGGACGGGCAGAGCGTGGTGCTGACCAACGGCTGCTTTGATGTGCTGCACCGGGGGCACACCAGCTACCTGGAGCAGGCCAAGGAGCTGGGTGATGTGCTGGTGGTGGCCCTGAACTCGGATGAGTCGGTGCGCCGGCTCAAGGGCGAGGGGCGGCCGGTGAATCCGGTCGCCGACCGGGCCGCGGTGATTGAGGCGCTCAGCTGCGTGGACTATGTCACGGTCTTCGACTCGGACACCCCGGTCCCGTTGATCCAATCGCTGCAGCCGGAGATCTACGCCAAGGGCGGGGACTACACCGAGCAGATGCTCGCCGAGAGCGCCAGCGTGCGCGAGTACGGCGGTCAGGTGCGGATCCTGGACTACGTCTCGGATCATTCCACCACCGGGCTGCTGCGCCGCATGTCCCAGCAGGGGGCGGCTGGCAACGGCGCGGCGGCCAAGGTCGCCGAACAGTCCCCGGAAGCGGGAGGCTGAGATGGCCGGCACAACCCCAAGTCTGCAGGTGTTGATTCCCAGCTTCGCGCGGGAAGCGGAACTGGCGGTCACCCTGGCCGGATTGGCCGGCCAGCAGGACTGTGAGTTCGGCGTGATCATCGCCGACCAGAACGACGCGACACCCGGGTGGGAGCACCCTGCGGTGGAGGCGATGGTCCGGGTGCTGCGCACCCAGGGCCGAACGGTCGCCCTGGAACGCAACCTGCCGCTCCGCGGCATGGCCCAGCAGCGCGACTTCCTGCTGCGCCGGGCCACCGCGGAACGGGTCCTGTTCCTGGACAATGACATCTGGCTCTCCCCGCAGGGGATCAGCCAGCTGCAGCAGGCCATGGACTGGGCCGGTTGCGGTTTCATCGGGGCCGCCGTGCAGGGGCTGTCCTACCTGAAGGACCGCCGGCCCCAGGAGCAGGAGCCGTTCGAGCTGTGGGAGCAGCCGCCGCGGCCGGAAAGGCTGCGTCCGGGGGATGCGAACTTTGAGCGCTGGACGCTGCACAACGCCGCGAACCTGTCCCACATTGCCCAGCAGCTGGGGATCGGGCCACAGCAGTGGCGGCTGTACAAGGTCGCCTGGGTGGGCGGCTGCGTGCTCTTTGACCGGGCGAAGCTCGAGGAATGCGGCGGGTTCGAATTCTGGCGCCAGCTGCCGGCGGCGCACGCCGGTGAGGACATGGTGGCCCAGCTGCGCGTCATGGAGCGCTTCGGCGGGGCCGGGCTCATCCCCTCCCCCGCGGTGCACCTGGAGTCGGAGACCACGGTGACCGACCGCTCCACCGAAGCGGCCGATGTGGTCCTGGATTCCCCGCGGCCCGTGAAGGGCTAGAACCGCGGCACAGGCAAAGACCCGGCCGACGGCACTGCTGCCGTCGGCCGGGTCCTTGCCAGCTGACCTGGCTGCCGGTCAGCGCTTGACGATCTTGAAGAAGGTGCTCGCCTCCCCGTCGGCCTTGTGCTCCTGGTAGAGCAGGGCCAGGCGTTCGGCGTCGAACTTGTCGAACCAGTCCTCCCAGGAAATGTGCTGCAGGGCGTCCTCCCCGGCGCCCCCGGGGAAGTCGAAGCGCAGGATGCCCGGGTCATCCGCGTCCCCGGTGGAACGCACGCAGGCAGGGCTGCCCTCGTTCTTCTCCACCCACTGACGAATCTCATCGTGGTCCACGGTGGTCTTCGATTCGGAAGCCATGTTCCCTCCTAGTACTCATCGGTGTTTGCCGCGGGCACCGGGGCGTGTGCGATGACAGTCGCGGTGCCCATAGGCGCCACGCTACGCAGGCGCGCGTCGCGCTGGCCACGACCACCGGGAACTTTTCAGGTTCACCGAACACCTCTGCTGGCGCGGTTTGACGCCCCCGATGACCCAACATGACACTTCATGCCTTGAATTGATACCCAGTTTCACTACTATGGAGTAATCACAGTTTGTGACTGGACTCACACTTTCATCCCGCAAGGAGTACCGATGACTCGCCCAGCATCAAACCTCACCATGTCCGTTGCCGCGATCCTCGCCGAATCAGCTACCCGCTTCGGCGAGCGCCATGCCATCACCATGAGCGGGGTGAGCACCACCTACGCGCAGCTGTGGGATGAGACCCGGGCATATGCCGGGGCCCTGCGGGAACACGGCATCACCGAAGGGGACCGCGTCGCGGTGCTGATCCCCAACGTCACCGACTTCGCGCGGGTCTACTATGCGGTGTTGTCCTTGGGGGCCGTCGTAGTACCGATCCACGCGTTGCTTAAGCGGCACGAGATTGCCTACGTGCTGGAAGATTCGCAGGCCACCCTCATGATCTGCGCCGCCCCGCTGCTGGGCGAGGGCAGCGCCGGCGCCCAGGCCGCCGGGGTGCAGGTCTTCAGCGTCATGGCCCCCGAAGAGCTGGGCTCGGACCGGTTGGAGGACCGGGCCCAGCGCGCGGAAGCGATCACCACCTATGTTCCGCAGCACCCGGAGAACATGGCCACCATCTTGTACACCTCCGGCACCACGGGCAAGCCCAAGGGGGCCATGGGTTCACACCTGGCCCTGGTGGAGCAGACCAACACCCTGCTGGTGAACACCATTGACATGCGCGCCGGAGACAAGATCTTCGGCGGGCTGCCGCTGTTCCACATCTTCGGGCAGACCGCGGTGCTGAACACCGGGCTGCGGGCCGGCAGCGAACTCATGCTGCTGCCCAAGTTCACCGCGCAGGGTGCCCTGGACCTGCTGCTGGATGAGGAAATCGACGTGTTCATCGGGGTGCCCACCATGTATGTGGCGCTTTTGGAGGCTGGACGGCAGCGCACCGACAAGCCGACCAAGCTGCGCTACGGGGTCTCCGGCGGCGCGTCGCTGCCGGTGGCGGTGCTCGAGGCGTTCGAGGCCCGCTTCGGGGCGCGCATCCACGAGGCCTACGGGCTGACCGAAACCTCCCCGGCCGCCACCTTCAACCATGTGGGCCGCGAACCGCGTCCGGGCACCATCGGCACCCCGGTGTGGGGTGTGGATGTGGAGATCGCCGACCCGCTGGTTCGCGATTCGATCAAGCTGCTGCCGCGCGGGGAACTGGGCGAACTGGTGGTCCGCGGCCACAACCTGTTCTCCGGCTACCTGAACCGGCCCGAGGCGACGGCCGAGGCCATGGTGGACGGGTGGTTCCGCACCGGGGACCTGGGAACGAAGGACGAGGATGACTACCTGCGCATCATGGACCGCACCAAGGACATGATCCTGCGCAACGGCTACAACGTCTATCCGCGAGAGGTGGAGGAGGTGCTCATCAGCCATCCCGAGATCTCCAACGCGGCCGTCTACGGGGTGCCGCACCCCACCCATGGCCAGGAGGTGGCCGCTTCGGTGACGCTGGAAGCCGGTTCAACCCTGGACGCCCGGAGCATCGGCACGTGGATCAGCGAACGGGTCGCCGCCTACAAGTACCCCCGCCACATTGAGGTCATTTCCGAGTTCCCGCTGGGTCCCAGCGGCAAAATCCTCAAGCGCGAGCTGGTGGCACGCCACGGCCAGGAGGACGCGCCGGGCCGGGGCACGCTGGCCGGGCAGGACAGCGCCACGGTTTAAGCCCGCCTGCCGGCCGGGACGGTTCGCACCCTGCGGACTGTCCCGGCCGGAGCGTGGCGTGAAGCAGTGTGGACCTTCAGGAATCCTGGCCCGCCCCGCCCTCGGGTCGGTGGGTGGAAAAATCGGGTCGGCGGTGTTCAAGGAACGCCCGGCGCCCCTCGGCCAGGTCCGTGCTGGCCGCGTTCTGCGCCCACAACCGCCGCCAGTGCTCCGTCACCTGCCCGTTTGCAGGACCCATCCCCATGACCTGCTTGGTCTGCCGGATGGAGAACGGTGAATTGGCCACCAGCCGCCCGGTCAGGTCCTCCAGCGCCCGCTCCATGCCGTCGGCCGGCACCAGGTCGGTGAAGAGATTCCAGTCCACGGCCTTCGCCGCGCTGATGGACGCGGCGCTGAACAGCAGGTAGCGGGCTCGGCTCTGGCCGACGCGGTCGCGCAGGCGCTCAATGCCGCGCCGCGGGTAGACCAGGTCACGGTTCTCATGGGCCTGCAAAGCGTCAGCTACTACGTCGCGCTGACCTGGGTTCCCACGATGCTGCAGGATGCCGGCATGGATGCCAGCACCGCTGGGTGGATGCTTGCCTACTCCGCCTTCCCCGGCATCGTGGCCTCACTGTTCACCCCGGCCCTGGCCGTGCGGGTGCGGGCCACCTGGCTGCCGGTGGTGTTGGCCGTGGCCCTGACCGGCGCCGCCTACCTCGGTCTGGCGTTCCTCCCCGCCACCGGCGCGCTGGTGTGGATGACGCTGCTCGGGTTGGGGCAGGGCGCCTCGATCAGCCTGTCGCTGTCCTACATTGTCTGGCGCTCACCCAACACCCATTTCACCGGCCACCTCTCCACCATGGCGCAGGGCTTTGGATACCTGCTGGCGGGCCTGGGGCCCATCGGCATCGGCGCGCTGCACGGGCTCACCGGTGAATGGGTCGTGCCGATCGGCGTCCTGGGCGTGCTGCTGGTGGCCCAGCTGGTGGCCGGCATCGCCGCCAGCCGTCCCCGGCTCGTGCAGGCCCGCGGATGGCAGGCTCCGGAATCGCCAACCCCGGCGGTCACCGAGCGCGTGGAAGCCTAGGTCCCTAACCGCCGGACAACCAGCGCACCGGGCACCGCTGGGCGGGGGCAACCGGGGTGTTGCGTGGCCCGTTCCCAGCCCGAGCGTCCCAGCCCTGGCTTGCCCTGCCCCGGGGTGATCGGCGGCAAGGCCAATGGGGGTTCCACCGGGGATGGCGTGTCACACTGTAACCGTGGACGCACAGATCATTTACACCATCCTTGCCGGCGTGCTGCTGGTGGTTTCCGCCCTGGGCACCATCTTCCCGGTGCTGCCCGGCTCCCTGCTGGCGATCCTGACCCTGCTGGGGTGGGGTTGGCTGCTGGGCAGCGCCGCCTCCTGGTGGGCGGCCAGCCTGGGCATCCTGATCGCCGCCCTGGGGTGGTCCGCCTCCGCGGTGCTCACCGGGCGCAAGCTCAAGCAACACCGGGTGCCGCGCGGCTCCATCTTCTGGGCCCTGCTGGGCGCGGTGATCGGCGCCTTCGTCATCCCGGTGCTCGGACTGTTCGTCGGCTTCGCGGTGGGCCTGTTCGCCGGCGAAGCCCGCCGCCACCGGGATCTGGGCACCGCCTTTGACTCGTCCTGGGCGGCGCTGAAGGCGATGGGCTGGGGCATCCTGGTTGAATTTGGGTGCGTGCTGTTGGCCAGCTCCATTTGGGTCATCGGCATGATCACCCACTTCGCCACCCGCTGATGCGGAACGGAAAACCGTCCTAGATCCAGCCGTTGTCCTGCGCCACCCGCGCCGCTTCGATCCGGTTCGCCGCACTGGTCTTGCCAATCGCACTGGATAGGTGGTTGCGCACGGTGCCCACGGAGAGGTGGATCTGGGTGGCGATCGCGGACACCGGCTGGCCGCTGGACGCCAGGACCAGCACTTCACGTTCCCGCTCCGTCAATGGGTTCACCGCCGACTGGACACTGATCATCGCCAGCTTCGGGTCAACCACCCGGCCCCCGGCGTGCACCTGGCGGACCGCGGCGGCCAGCTCGGCCGGGGAGGCGTCCTTGACCAGGAAGCCGTGGGCCCCGGCGTCGAACGCCTGGCGGAAATATCCCGGACGGTCAAAGGTGGTGACAATCAGGATCTTCACCCCCGGATGCTCCGCCCGCACCTGCACCGCGGTGCTCAACCCGTCCTGCCGGGGCATCTGGATGTCCAGCAGGGCCACGTCCACCGAGTGTTCGGCCAGGGCCGCGGCCACCTCGTCCCCGTCGGAGCATTCGGCGACCACCTCAATGTCCGCCTCCAGGTTCAGCAGCGCGGCCAGTGCCCCGCGCACCAGGTGCTGGTCATCGGCGATCAACACCCTAATCATGTATTGCTCCCCGTCCGCCCAAAATCAATGTGCACGCTGGTGCCGCCCAGCGCCGACTCCCCCACCGTACAGCTGGCCCCAAACAGCCGGGCCCGTTCGCGCATGCCGCGGATGCCGTGGCCTTCGGCGGCGGCGCCCAGCCCGTCCCCGTCATCATCAACGCTGACCCTGTCCTGCTCCAGGCGCACCCACACCGCGGAGGCGTGGGCATGGCGCAGCACATTGGTCATGGCCTCGCGCACCACCCAGGCCACATGGGAGCGCAGCGCGGAGGGAATGTGCTCGGCGTTGCCCACCAGGTTGAAGGTAATCCCGCTATCGGCGCACGCCCGACGCAGCTCCTCCAGCTCCGCACCCAGATCCTCCCGGTTGATCCCGTGCACCGTGGTGCGCACCGAATCCAGGGCGGAGACCGCCAGGCTGGACAGCTGCTCCACCTCGCCGCGGGCCCGCTCGTACTGCCCCGCGTCCATCAGCTGCAACGCCAGCTGGGCCTTGAGGTTCAAGGCAGTCAGCGAATGCCCCACCCCGTCATGCACGTCGCGGGCCATCCGTTCCTGTTCGCTGAGCACCAGGTAGTCCGCCCGCAACTGTTCGGCCGCCACCGAATGCTCGATCGCGCTGGAGGTGACGTAGTAAATGACCATCAGCACCAGGTTCAGGCCGATCAAAAACAACATGTCCAGGAAATCGCCAAAAATGACCGGCAACGCAAAGCAGAGCAACGTGGCCACCGCGTAGGTGGGGTACAGGACCCTGCGCGGCAGCAGGAAAGCGGCATAGGAAGTGATGAACGGAAGCAGGCCCAGGCTGCCGCTGCGCAGCACCGGGATGCCCAGCAGCACAATGCCCACCAGCGCGCCGAAGTACCACAACGCCTCCGCCTGGCGAGCACCGCCAAAACCCACCGCCCAGGAAAACCGGGCATAGCCGCGCAGGTACACGGCGGCGAACACCGCGGTCAGACCCAACCCGATGACCCGGATGGCGGCGGGGTACTCCCCCTGGATCAGCTGCAGGACCGGGAAAATCAGAAACAGGATCCAAACCCCGGAGATCCACCAGCCAAAACGGGCCCAGAACTCATCGGCCTCGCGTTGCGAGGCCTCTAATCCCGTCACTGCCGCGCCCGCGCCTTGCGGGTCGCAACGACCGCGAACACCGCGAAGATCACTGCCCATAGCACCAGATTAGTCGCTGGCATCCACAATGGATCGGGGGCGAACCCGGTTTCCGGGGCCACCTCGCGCAACTGCAGGTAGCGGATCAGCGCCACGTAGCCGTACATCGGGGTGAACCGGGCAATGTCCAGCATCATGCTCTCCAGCGGCATGAACACGTTGCCGAAGAAGGCGAAGAAGACCATCAGCCCACCGGCCAGACCCAGTGCGGACTCGGATTTGAAGACCATGCCCACCCCGATTCCGTAGCAGGCAAAGATCAGTGAACCGCCGATGGTGATCAGGTAGCTGGCCGCCCAGATCCAGTTCTCGCTCACCTGCGCCCCGGTCGCCGCACCCAGGGCAAAGACCAGGGCCGAGGAGATCGCGGCCACCGCGGTGGCCACGAGCATCTTTGAGGAGACAAATGTCGCCGGCGGCATGCGGGTCAACGCCACCTGGCGGCCCCAGCCCTGCATGGTTTCGGTGGCCACGGTGCCGGCAATCGCCACCGTGGAGACGGCCGCACCGTAGGCGGCCATGGACACCATGACGTAAAACTTCACGTTGCCGAAGCCCAGTTCCTGATCCGTGTAGGAGGGGATGTTGCCAAAGAGCACGTACATGGCGCTGGGCATCAGCAGGGAGAAGACCAGGTTGTAGCCGTCGCGCAGGTGCCGGGCGAACTCGACCCGGATGTAGGTGGCGTTCATGATGCGTCCTCCGTGAGGTGAATGAAGGCTTCCTCCAGGCTGGGCGCGGTGATCTCCAGGTCGTAGGCCCCGCACTCGGTCAGCAGAAGGCGGGCAAAGGCGTCCGAGTCCTGGCAGCGGAAGGTGGCGCGCAGGCCGTTGCGCTCCTCCAGCCGCACCTGGCCCGCACCGTTTAGTGCGTGGTCAATCGATGCGGCGGTGGGCAGGGTCGCCACGACCTTGCGCCCGGAGATCATCTGGCGCAGCTGTTCGGTGGCGCCGTCGGCAACCACCTGGCCGTGGGCCATCAGCACCGTGCGTTCGGCGAAGTTTTGCGCCTCTTCCAGATAGTGCGTGGCAAAGATGATGGTGCGCCCCTCGGTGGCCTCGGCCCGCATGGTTTGCCAGAAGTCACGCCGGGCCCGCACATCCATGCCGGCGGTCGGCTCGTCCAGGATCAGCACATCCGGGTCGGGCAGCAGGGCCAGGGCGAACTTGATGCGCTGCTGTTCACCGCCGGAGCATTTGCCGACCCGCCGCTTGCCGATGGCGTCCAGGCCAGTGCGCTGCATGACCGCTTCAACCCGTTCGGGCATCCGGTGCATGGAGGCGATGACCGTGATCGTTTCGCGTACCGTCATGTCCCGCAGCAGCCCTCCGGTCTGCATGACCGCCGAGACCCGTCCGCTCTTGACCGCGCGGTGCGGGTCCAGTCCCAGCACGCGGGCGGTGCCGCTGGTTGGCGGGGTGAGCCCGAGGATCATGTCCACCGTGGTGGTCTTGCCCGCGCCGTTGGGGCCCAGCAGCGCGACGATCTGCCCGGTGGGGATCACCAAATCCAGGTCCCTGACCGCCTCGACGCGGGTGCCGCCGGCGCTGAAGGTCTTGCCCAACCCCTGCAGGGTGACGGCGTCGGCTTTCGTCAGTGTTTGCATGTTTCCCAGTCTGGTTTGGGCGGGCGGCAACGCGAAGAGCCAAAAGTCATGAGCTGGGCATGACGAATGTCATGGGGCGGCACCGCGTCTAGCGCTGGCGGGGCGGTGATTTCGCTCAATTGGCTGGGAAACTCTCAGAATAATCCCGTAATCTTCTTACCGTGCCTGATCTTTCTTCCCTAGCTTCTTTTGCATCCCAGGGCGGCGTACTGCCGCTGGGTGCCGCGTTTCTGCCTGACTGGCTGAACCCTGCCGTATTCCTGAACGACCCTGCCCTCGGCCCCTGGGTGCTGCTGCTGGTGTGCGGCATCGTATTCGCCGAAACCGGCCTTTTGGTCGGCTTCTTCCTGCCCGGGGACTCCATGCTGTTCACGGTGGGCATGCTCATTGCCACCGGAACCATTCACATCCCGCTGTGGCTGTTCTGCCTGGCGATTTTCGTGTGTGCCTTCGCCGGTGACCAGACCGGTTACATGATCGGTAAGAAGACCGGGCCGGCGATCTTCAAACGCGAGGACTCCCGCTTCTTCTCGCAGTCCAATGTCCGGCGTGCCCACGACTTCTTTGAGCGCTTTGGCGGCCGTGCTGTGGTCCTGGCCCGTTTCGTGCCGGTGGTGCGCACCTTCGTCCCGGTCATCGCCGGTGTGGCGAAGATGAAGCACAGCACCTTTGTGTGGTTCAACCTTCTCGGTGCCCTGCTCTGGGGCGTCGGGGTGACCATGCTGGGCTACTGGCTGGGACAGATCGAGTGGATCGAGCAGAACATCGACCTGATCTTCATCCTTATCGTTTTCATCTCGATCATCCCGATCGTTTTCGAGTTGATCAAGGCATCGATGACCGCGCGGAAGAACGCCAAGGCCGAGAGCCAGGATGCTCCGGCTCAGGAATCCCGCTCGAACTCCACCAACAACTAGATCACCACGGCTGCCGGGCATCCTGCGTCCGGGGAACCGCCTTCGGGTCTCCCGGCGCAGGGAGGGCTAGGCAGAACGGCGGCGGAACTGTCCGCCGCCCCATTGCACGCCGCGGCGCATCAACCACTGGTCACAGGGTTGGATGCAGCCGCGGCGTACTCCGTGGCAGACAATGTCGGCGGCATCATCCAACAGCCGGGCCGTGGCCGCACTGGCCGGGCGTACAGCGTTCATCAACACCTCGCAGTCACAGTACGCACCAAGCAGATTGATCTTGCGTTCCAGGGCAGTGGCGCGTGGTGCCGCGGTATTCCGGTAGTGGATGAGGAACCGCAGCGTGCAATCGCAGTCAAAGTCCCGGGCCATTCGGTACAAAAAGCAGATCAGACATTCGTGGTCCACGGGTTCGGGCAGATCCGACATGTCGGCTCCTTTACTGCTGGAGGGATGAGGTCCCTGCCAGCTTCACCGCTTCACACCCGCGCCGCGGCCAGTCGCCGCCGGTTTGTGGACAACCACCCGCATTGGGTCTCTTGCCTACAAAGCCCGGTTGACTAACCTACATGCCTTGCAAGGAATGCTTCGACGCGGTCCAACGCTTCGGCCACGCGCTCGTACCCGGCGGCAAAGGACAGCCTGATGTACTGATGTCCTGCAAAGGGATCAAAATCGCCGCCCGGGGTCAGGGCCACTCCCGCCTCCTGCAAGAGGGCGGTGCAGTAGTCCGAGGCCGTTTCAAATTCGGCCAACACCCCCTGGGCGAGCTTCCCGTAAAGGTAGAACGCTCCGTCGGCAGGGGCCGCCTGGCTAATGCCGAGCTTGTGCAGCCCCTCCAGGACCAGGGCGCGGGTCCGGGCGAACTCCGTCACCCGTTCCTCGGCCTCCCGGTAGCTGGATTCCTCGAATGCCGCGAGCACCGCCTGTTGTGCCGGGGCCGGGGCGCACAGCGCCAGGTTTGAGGCCAGCGCATCCACGGCCTCGACCAGGTCGTCGGGCACCAGCATCCAGCCCAGCCGCCAGCCGGTCATGCCCCAGTATTTGGAGAAGGAAGAAACAACGATGGCGCTGTCCGAATACTTCCAGGCGGTCTGCGAACGACGCTCGGGGTCAAACTCGATGCCGTGGTAGATCTCGTCGCTGACCAGCCTCACCCCCTGCTCGTGGCACCAGCTGGCAAGCTGGCCCAATTCGACTTCGGAGAACATGGTGCCGGTCGGGTTGTTCGGTGAGGCGATGATCAGCCCGTCCAGTCGTCCGTGTTCGGCCCGGGCCTTTTCCAACAGTTCGACACTGGGTTGGAAGCGTTCGGCCGGCCCGGTGGGCAGATCCACGACTGTTAACCCCAACGCCTGCAGGATGTTGGCGTAGGCCGGATATCCGGGCCGCGCCAGCGCGACCACGTCTCCCTGGTCAAAGGCGGCCAGGAACGCCAGCTGGAAGGCTCCGGAGGAGCCGGTGGTCATCACCACGTTCTCCACCGGCACCGGCACCGCGTACTGGCGGTGGTAGTGCCCGGCCACCGCTTGGCGGGTGGAGGTCAGGCCGCGGGCGGGGGTATAGCCAAATTCCTGGTGTTCGCCGTGCAATGCGGCGGCCCGGTCGTTCACGGCCCCGGGGGCGCCGCCGCCGGGTTCGCCAACGCACAGGGAGATCACGTCCTGGCCGTGGGCGCGCAACACCGCCACCTGCTCGACAATCTTCATGACTTCAAAGCCCGGAACCTGGGCGCGGCGGGAAACCTTCATTTCTTGGCCTGCACCTTGAATTCGCGCGGGCGCACCGGATGGCGAGAGAGGATGGAGATGCGGTTGAACGCATTCATGGAGATGGCCAGCCACTGGATGACGGAGAACTCCTCGTCGCTGAGCACCATTCGGGCGCTGGCCAGTGCGGCGACCCGCTCGTCATGGCACGGCAGCTCCGTCGCGGCTTCGGCGATGACCAGGGCGGCGCGTTCGCGCTCGTCAAAAAGATCCGCGTCCTCCCACACCCCCAGCAGGGCGATGCGCTGCATGCTCTCCCCGGCCTCCAGGGCGCGGCGGGTGTGCAGGTCCAGGCAGTAGGAACACCCGTTGATCTGTGAAACCCGCAGGTTCACCAGTTCTGCCAAGCGGGCGTCAATGCCGGCCTTGCGGTACGACTCCCCCAGCTGCTCGGAGAAGGCGACGATGGAGCGCCACAGCTCGGGATTGGACTTGTCCAGGAACAGCGGATCAGAAACAGCCATAAGCCGAGTCTAGTATGCGCCCCCGCTCCCCGAGCCAGCGGACGCCGGCGGGCCGTGCCGGTTCCGGCACGGCCCGCCGGCGCGAGTCCCCGATTTCCTTTCGCTCCCGGTCAGCGCGCGACTGCCCGGGCCCGAGGGGCTAGGTCAGCTGCAAGGTGGTCAGGCAGGTCGCGTCCTCATCGGAGACCGTGGAAATGTTGGTCGTTCCGCTCTTGCCCTGTGCCTCGACCGTCAGGGTCCCCTCCATGCCGCGTGGCAGCCAGAGCCCCACAAATCCGTTGTCGAAGGTTTGCATGGATTCGTCCACGAGCTTCTGCCCGGTCTTGTTGTCGGTGACGGTGACCTTCACGTCGGAGTTCTGCATCTCCCCCAGGCAGGTGGTCAGGCTGTGGAAGTGGCAGTCGTGGGTCTGCTGCTGGTAGGGGGCGAAGGACAGGTAGAACTTGTCCTCCGGCATCGGCAGGGTGACTTCCTGCTGGTCATCCATGAGAACCAGTCCCGCGGGCCGCACCGAGGCGATCAGGGTTTGGCTGCGTTCGCTCACCGGCAGGGCATCCAGCCGGTCGATGATCTGGGTGGTGTTCAATCCGTCGAGTCCCTGGGTCGTCAGGAACTGCTGCGTGGAGTCGGCGGCCTGCACGCTGGTGGTGGGGGCCGGTTCCGGGGTGCTGCTGCACCCGGTCAGGGCCAGCGCCCCCACGGCGAGCACTCCAAGGACACGGGCTGTGTGTCCGGTGGCGGTGCGGTGGCGGTTGTGCTTGGTTGTTGTCGGCTTTGCCATGGTGGTTCCTCGTGCTGGGGTGCGCGGTGGGCCAGGGGCCCACCGCGCGTGGAGTGGAGTGGTTTTTTGGGGGTCGGTTACAGGCCGGCCAGCATGTCCTTCATCTGCTGAATTTCGGTCTGCTGATCGTTGACGACCTGTTCGGCCATATCGATGGCCGGTTGGTAGGACCCGTCGCGAATCTGGTCCTCGGCCATGGTCACGGCCCCCTCGTGGTGGGCAATCATCTGCTCAAGGAACAGCTTGGAGGCGTCCACCCCTTCGGCTTTCTGCAGGGCCTGCAGGTCTTCCTCGCTCATCATCCCGTCCCCGGGGCCCATGTCGTGCATGTTGTGGGACTCTTCCACGCCCCACTCCTGCTGCCAGGACTGCAGTTTCTCGATTTCCGGGCCCTGGGCTTCCTTGATCTGCTCGGCCAGGTTGGTCACCTGCGTGTCGATGCCCTGCTTGGCCAGGATGATGTCGCTCATTTCGATGGCCTGCTCGTGGTGAACGCTCATCATCGCGGCAAAGGACTTGTCCGCGTCGTTAACGCTTGCTGCCGGGGCGGAGGTGGCGGTCTGCTCCGGGGTGGCCCCCGGGTCCTGATCCTGGGTGGCGCACCCGACCAGCACTGGGGCAAGGCCCAGGCTCAGGGCAGCAAGAACGGCAATTGGCTTCTTCATGTGGGTTTTCTCCGTGATTTCGCATCGCTGAGGGCACGAACGGATCGAAAGTCCGCGTGCCGGGGCATGGGTTTTCGACTCCCGCCGGAAGCGCAGGAAGGCGCGCGGGAGCCTGCCGATCAGGTGCGGCTAATACACAGCGCGTGCAGCGATGGGCTTGGCCGGAAGCGCCGTGCCCGGAGGCGGTACCCGGGTCCTGCCCGGCAGAACCCGATGCGGCGGGCCCAGAAGGCTGGCAGCACGCCGAGGGTGAGGAAAAGCAGCAGCAGCGCGGCGACACAGGCGGCGCTCACCACCTGCTGGTCACCGCTTTTCTGGCATTCGGCGCATCCCACGGCAGAGGTATCGGCCAGCAGATGCTGGTTGTCGGTGGCCGCCGGCGTCTGTGCCAGCTGCCCGGCGGCGGTGAAGGGATGGGCCTCATGGGCAGGTGCGGTGCCGTGCAGGTTCAGTCCATGCATCAGCAGCAAACCCACCACGACGGCCGCGGCCAGCAGAATCCCACGCAACATGCCAGGCAGGGTGCCGGGCACCGAAGGCGCCGGCGGCTGCCGCAGGACGGGTGGGATGTTCATATCTGCAGATTCTAGCCACACGGACTGTGAGCCCCCTAAGCAGTGAAGTTCCATCTTCACGCTGGCGCGCGGGCTGACAGGGGCCTTGTCTGTTCCTGATGATTCGCTCACCCTCACTGGATTTAATACCCCTAGGGGGTATAGTCTCGGGTGTGGTGGAGGAAATGAAGATCACTCAAGCCGCCACCGGCAGCTCTAACCAGGACGGGCAACCACAACCCATGGTTTCCACAGCGAACGCGAAAGGGGCATCATGAGTACCTCCGAGAACGAAGAGCACCAAGGCCGCCACGGCCACTCAAGACAACCGCAATCTCCAGCGCACGCGGAACACCGCCAAGGGCGCCAGGAACATGCCCTGCATGCCGAAGCAGGGCATTCCGCCCAGCACGCGGAGCACTTGGAGCACCAGCATCCGGCGGATCACCAGGATCACGCCGGGCACGAAGACCATTCGGCACACGCCAGCCAGGGCGGACACGGCGGACATGGTGGACATGGTGGCCACGGCGATCACGCCGCCGTATTCCGCAAGATGTTCTGGATCAGCCTGGTGCTCTCCATTCCCGTGGTCTACTTCAGCCCGATGTTCGCCGACCTGCTCGGCTACCAGATTCCCCAATTTCCCGGGGTCCAGTGGATTGCCCCGATCCTGGGCACCGTCATCTACTTCTACGGCGGCTGGCCCTTCCTCTCCGGCGGTGTTTCTGAACTGAAGTCCCGCCAGCCGGGAATGATGCTGCTGATTGCCATGGCCATCACCGTGGCCCTGGTCGCCTCCTGGGCCACGAGCCTGGGCATTGGCGGGCTGATGCTGGACTTCTGGTGGGAGCTGGCGCTGCTGGTGGTCATCATGCTCTTGGGACACTGGATGGAGATGCGCGCGCTGGGCGCGGCCTCCGGCGCGTTGGACGCGCTGGCCGAATTGCTGCCCGATGAGGCGGAGAAGGTGACCGAGAACGGCACCGAAACCGTGACCCTGGACCAGTTGCAGGCTGGCGATACCGTCCTGGTCCGCTCCGGCGCCCGCGTTCCGGCCGACGGACGGATTGTGGATGGCGGCGCGGAGTTCGACGAGTCGATGATCACCGGCGAGTCCAAGACCGTCTACCGCGACGCCGGGCAGAACGTGGTGGCCGGAACGGTGGCCACGGACAACTCGGTGCGCGTTGAGGTGCAGGCCACCGGCGAGGACACCGCGCTGGCCGGAATCCAGCGCCTGGTCTCCGAGGCCCAGCAGTCCTCCTCCCGCGCCCAGGCGCTGGCCGACCGGGCGGCCGCCTGGCTGTTCTGGTTTGCCCTGGGCGCCGGCATCCTGACCTTCATCATCTGGATGCTCATCGGCCAACCCGATGACGCGGTGGTGCGCACCGTGACGGTGCTGGTCATTGCCTGCCCGCACGCGCTGGGCCTGGCCATTCCGCTGGTGATTGCCATCTCCACCGAACGCGCCGCGCGCTCCGGGGTGCTGGTGAAGAACCGCATCGCACTGGAGCGCATGCGCAACATTGACGTGGTGCTCTTTGACAAGACCGGCACCCTGACCGAGGGCGCCCACGCGGTGACCAGCATCGCGGCGGTTTCCCCGGTTTCCGAGGGCGAGCTGCTTTCCGTGGCCGCCGCGGCGGAAGCCGACAGTGAGCACCCGGTGGCCCGCGCCATCGTCGCGGCCGCCAAGCAGCACCCGCAGGCCTCGGCCCACCAGCTGCACGGCAGTGACTTCTCCTCGCAGACCGGCCGGGGCGTGCGCGCCACGGTGGACGGCGCAGAGGTGCGCGTGGGCGGACCGAACCTGCTGCGCGAGCTGGGCGTGGAATCCCCGGCGGAAATTGCCCAGGAGATCAGCACCTGGACGCAGCGCGGCGCCAGCATCCTGCACGTGCTGCGCGAGGGAAAGGTGATTGGGGCATTGGCCCTGGAGGATCAGGTGCGCGAGGCCTCCCGCGACGCGGTGGCGGCCCTGCACCAGCGCGGGGTCCAGGTGGCCATGATCACCGGGGACGCCCAGCAGGTGGCGGACGCGGTCGCGGCCGAACTGCAGATCGATGAGGTGTTTGCCAACGTGTTGCCGGAGGACAAGGACAGCAAGGTGGTTGAGCTGCAGCGCCGCGGCAAGTCGGTGGCGATGGTCGGTGACGGGGTGAACGACGCCCCGGCCCTGGCCCGCGCCGAGGTGGGCATCGCCATTGGCGCCGGCACCGACGTGGCCATGGAATCGGCCGGGGTGGTGCTGGCCGGCAACGACCCGCGCGCCGTGGTCTCGATGATTGAGCTCTCCCGCGCCAGCTACCGCAAGATGCTGCAGAACCTGGCCTGGGCGACCGGCTACAACGTGTTGGCGGTGCCGCTGGCCGCCGGCGTGTTGGCCCCGATTGGCTTCGTGCTCTCCCCCGCGGTGGGTGCGGTGCTGATGTCGCTGTCCACCATTGTGGTGGCGCTGAACGCCCAGCTGCTGCGCCGCGTGGAGCTGGACCCGCAGAAGCTGGCCGGTTCGGCAGGCCGGGCCCCGCAGCGGGAGCCGGCCACGGCCGGGCAGCGCTAGCAGCCTCGCCCCCACCGGCTTCAAGCGCCCCGGCGGCAACCCGGGCAGGGAGCCGGTCCCCCGCGATTCGAGGCGCAAGCGGCGGTGGCCGGTGTCCTGCGCCAGACCCCGGCCACTGCCGCCTGGTCCCCGGTTGCCGTCCCCGTGACCGGCAACACGCGGAGGGCTGCCCAACGCCCGAGCGCCCCGCCGGCCTCGCGCCGCCCGCTGGCTACACTGGCAGGGTGAGTGATCAAGCAGAACCCGCCAATCCCCCCGCCGCCTCCTCCCCGCCCCCGCGTCGCGGGCGTCCCCGGGATGCCGCGCGCGATCAGCAGATCCTCACGTGCGCCCAGCAGGTGCTGGCCGAGCAGGGGTTTGCCCAATTCACCATGGATGAGGTGGCCGCGCGCATCGGCGCCTCGAAGGCCACCGTGTACCGCCGCTGGTCCTCGCGCACCGAGCTGCTGGCCGCGGCGATCAGCTCCCTGGAATGGAACACCGCGGCCCCGGACACCGGGTCGCTGCGCGAGGACCTGATCCAGCTCACCGCCATCTGGTTCGCCCAGGATCCGATGCGCGATGCGATCTTCGTGAACCTGTTGGCGGCCCTGCCCAGCGACGAGCAGCTGCACGAGCTGTACATGGCCAATATCGCCACCCCGCGGGCGCACCTGGTGCAGACCGTGGTGGAGCAGGCACGGGCCCGCGGGGAGCTGAGCGCGCAGTCCAGCACCCAGTCCACGCGGGGCATCCTGCCGGCCATGGTCTTCCACCGCCTGGTGGTCGAACGCCGCCCGGTGGACCGCGCCTATGTGGAAAGCGTGGTGGACGAGGTGATCCTGCCGGCGATGCATCACCAGAAGTAGCCCCGCCGCCTGGCTGCCGGCGGTGCCGGAGCTCACCCCGCCACCGCATTGCCATTAACGAAACTGCTCAGTATCGTTAATGGCAATGCGGTGCCCGCTGCTGTGCGCCGCCCCGTATCCACACCCCTTGGCAGGGAACAGATGGCAGGCAATGACTAAAAAACTTCTGGAGAACCGCGAGACCACTCGCACCGGCGGCTTCAAGCTCGTCTTCGCCGGACTCATCCTGGCCGTGCTGCTCAACGCACTGGACCAGACGATCGTGGCCACCGCGCTGCCGACCATGGTCGGTGAACTGCATGGATTCGACCAGCTGGCCTGGGTGATCACCGCCTACGTGCTGGCCTCCACCATTGGGCTGCCGATCTACGGCAAGCTCGGCGACCAGTTCGGGCGCAAGCCGGTGTTCGTCTTCGCGATCGCGGTCTTCCTGGCCGGCTCGGTGCTCAGCGGGATGGCCGGATCCATGCCGCTGCTGATCGCCTTCCGCGCCCTGCAGGGCCTGGGCGGCGGCGGGCTGATGATCGGCGCGCAGGGCATCATCGCGGACCTGGTCCCGCCGCGGGACCGCGGCAAGTACATGGGCCTGCTGGGGGCCGCGTTCGCGGTCGCCTCGATCAGCGGGCCGCTGCTGGGTGGAATCATCACCGAGGCGTGGGGCTGGCGCTGGATCTTCTACATCAACCTGCCGTTGGGCGCGATCGCGTTGGGCTTCATCCTCAAGTACCTGCACGTGCCCGGCACCCCGCGGCGCACCGGAACCCTGGACTACGCCGGCATGGTGCTGCTGAGCATCGCCTCGGTGCTGGTGGTCCTGCTGACCAGCTTCGGCGGCGAGCAGGGCTGGGGCTCCGCGCTGGTGCTGGGGTTGGGCGCGGGCCTGGCGCTGACGATCATCGCCTTCGTGCTGGTGGAGCGCCGCGCCGCGGCCCCGGTGATGCCCGGCAGCCTGTTCCGCAACGGGCAGGTGCTGCTGGCCACCACCATCGGCGTGCTGGTGGGCGTGGTCATGTTCGCCACGATTTCCTACCTGCCCACCTACTTCCAGCTGGTCAACGGCGCCAGCGCGGTGATGTCCGGGCTGATGCTGATCCCCATGACCCTGGGCAACGTGGTCGGTTCGATGGGCAGCGGCTGGCTGGTCTCCCGCACCGGACGCTACAAGGTCTTCCTGGTCTCCGGGCCGGTGCTGATGCTGGGCGGGCTCGCGTTCCTGGGCACCATGGGCGTGGACACCGGCTACCTGTTCGCCGCCACCGGCATGCTGCTGGTGGGCTTCGGAATCGGGGTGATGATGCAGAACCTGGTGGTGATTGTCCAGGCGCAGGTGCCGCATCAGCAGCTGGGGGTGGCCACCAGTGCGACCAACTACTTCCGCATGATTGGCGCCTCGACCGGCATCGCCGTATTCGGTTCGGTGTTCGTCTCCACCTTCACCGGCAACCTGAACGCCTCCGGGGTGCAGCTGGATGCCGCCGGCGGCGGAGTGGGTTCACTGACCCCCGAGCTGATCGCAGGGCTGCCGCAGCGCAGCCAGGAGCTGGTGGCCCAGGCGGTGGCCGGATCCATGCCGCAGATCTTCCTGATCGGGATGTTCCTGGCCGGGGCCGCGCTGCTGCTCTCCATGCTGATCCGCGAATCCCCGCTGGCCACCCGGTAGCGGAGGATCCGTCAGCGCACACAGAAGGCCGCGGGTATCGCGCAGGGTGGTGGGCACGCCCAGCTCGTCCAGGCGGTGCACGAACTTGGAGGTGATGTCCGGTTCGGAGCGGGTCCAGATGGATCCGGGCACCGGGTTCAGCGGGATCGGGTTCACATGCACCCAACCGCGGCCGCGGGCGTTGAGCTTCTTGGCCAGCAGCTCGGCACGCCACTCGTGGTCGTTCATGTCCTTGATTAGCGCGTATTCAATGGAGACCCGCCGTCCGGTCTTCACGTAGTAGTCGTGCGCGGCGTCCAGCGCCTCGTCGACCTTCCAACGCGAGTTCACCGGGATCAGCTCGTCACGCAGCTCGTCGTCCGGGGCGTGCAGGGACAGGGCGAAGGTGACCGGGATGTTTTCATCGGCGAGCTTGCGGATCGCCGGGACCAGCCCGACGGTGGAAACGGTGATGCCGCGTGCGCTCATGCCCAGGCCCTCCGGCGCGTCGGCCACCATGCGGTGCACCGCGTTCATGACGCGCTTGTAGTTGGCCAGCGGCTCACCCATGCCCATGAACACGATGTTGCCCACCCGTTCGTCCGGGTGCTTCTGGCCGCCCAGCCCGCCTTCGGCGATGACGCGGTTGGCCTGGACAATCTGGTCCAGGATTTCCGCGGTGGACATGTTGCGGGTCAGCCCCGCCTGGCCGGTGGCGCAGAACGGGCAGTTCATGCCGCAACCGCACTGCGAGGAGATGCACAGGGTGATGCGGTTCGGGTAGCGCATCAGCACGGACTCAACCAGCGAACCGTCAAACAAACGCCACAGGAACTTGATGGTCTTCCCGTCATCGGTGGTCAGCCGCTTCACCTCGGTGAGCAGGGTCGGGAACATCGCCTCGGCCAGTTCCTCGCGCCCGTTCTTGGGCAGGTCGCTCATCTTGGCCGGGTCGGTGGTGTAGTGCTGGAAGTAGTGCACCGAAAGCTGCTTGGCGCGGAACGCCGGCAGCCCCAGTTCCTTCAGCTTCTCCTGGCGTTCGGCCAGGGTGAGGTCCGCCAGGTGGGTCGGCGGCTGGGAGACGCGGCGCTTGGCGGCGAACTGCAGCTGCGGGCGGCCATCGGCGCCCATCTCCTGCTTCCAGCCTTCGGGGGTGGGCACCACCTGGGTGCGGCCCTCGGCCTTGGCGCGGGACTGCGAGATGCGCAGCTGCTGGGCGCGCTGGGCCGCGGCCTGCTCCTGGCGCAGGGCCTTGCGTTCAGCCGCGGAAAGTGTGGAAGAGTCGATAGAAGTCATCGTTTCCATTGTTTCATGTCTTGCCTGGCAATGGGCGGTGAGTTGCCGCACGCCGGCGGCGGGCGCTCAGCGCCCGGGTGTCCCGGTGCCCTGCGCCCAGCGCATGGTGAAGGTGCGGGCCACCGCGGTGCGGAAGCGGTCGTTGGCGGCCAGCACCGTAAAGAGCCGGTCCCGGACCGGGACCAGGGCGGCGGGCAGCGGACGGCCAAGCAGCATGTTCAGGTGGGCCTGGTATCCGGCCCGACGGGCGGCGCGCAGCCTCATGCTGCTGAAGTGGTTTAGCTGCTGCGTCGTGGCGCCGGTGGTCAGCAGCCGGGCCAGCTGCTGCGCGTCCCCCAGCCCCAGGGTCATGCCCTGCCCGCCGATCGGGCTGACTTCATGGGCGGCGTCCCCGATCAGCACGGTGCGGCCGTGCACCATGCCGGGAACCCGCCGGTTGGCGGTGCAAAAGGTGCTGCGCATGGTGCAGGTGTGTTCCTCCAGCCGCCAGCCGGTGCGCTCGTGGACAATCCGGGGCAGGTCCCACGGCCCCTCCAGGGCGGCGTGGCGGCCCACGTGCGCCACCCAGCGGCGGCGGCGCTGGGGCAGCGGGAACGATTCGATGATGCCATGCGGATGCAGGAAGAGGGCGGCGGTGGGCCCATAGCCGGTGGTGTCCGGGTAATCGCCCATGGTGTAGGTGTCCGGCAGTGCCCTGCCGGACACCTGTAGGTTCAGGGCACGGCGCACCGCAGAATTGGTGCCGTCCGCGCCGATCAGCCAGCGGGACCGCAGCTGCTGCGCGGCGCCCGGCGCACCGGGCGCGTTCTCCTGGCGTACCGTGATGCTCAGGTCTCCCTGGCCGACCTGACTATGCCCCAGGTAGCCGGTCCCCTCCTGCAGGGCGTGCCGGTCCAGTTCGTGCAGGCGCTGGCGCAGCAGGGTGACCGTCTGGTTTTGCGGCAGCGACAGGACGTAGCGGTGCGCTCCGCCGATGACCGAGAAATCCAGGGCCCCGATGACCCGGTTGCGGGACAGCCCGGCCCCATCACGGATTTTCACGCCCTGGTGGCGGGCGGCCTCCCCGACCCCCAGCCGGTCCAGCACGGCCAGCCCCGGTGGGTGGATGCCGATCGCCCGGGAGTGCTCTCCCACCCCGCGGCGCTCATCGAGCACCCGCACCCGCCATCCGGCCTCGGTGAGCAGGATGGCGGCGGCCAGGCCGGTGGGCCCGGCCCCCACGATCAGCGCATCAAGCTTCATGGGGCGCTTCGGGCTGGTAGACGGCCAGGTTCCTGAACGGCGCGGCCGTCTCGGCGCGCCAGCCCGCAGGCAGCTGCCGCGCCAGTTCCACATGGCTGAAGCTGCGGCGGATCGAGGCGAGCCCGTCCCGGCGGATGAAGGAGCTGCCGGCCAGCGGCAGGGTGCCGGCACCGAACAGGGCCAGGGCCAGCCGGCTGCGGCGGATGTCGGCGTGCAGGGCCAAGTGCCTGGCCAGGCTGGCCGAGTCCTGCCACAGGCCCTGCAGCTGCTGGCCATCCAGGTGGTGCAGCAGGTGGTTGGAAACCACCACGTCAAAACGGCCCGGTTCAGCCAGCAGTTCATGGCTGTAGGCCTGGCGGAATTCCAGGGAGCCCGCGGGCAGATCCCGGTGCCCGGCATGCTGCGCCGCGTAGCGGTAGGCCCGTTCATCCGCGTCAATGCCCAGCACCCGGATCTGCAGCCCGTCGGCGTGGGCCCAGCGGGCCAGGGCGGTGGTGATGTCCCCGCCGCCGCACCCGATGTCCAGGATGCTCGCCGGCCCGCTGACCGGAAGAAGTGGGCGGATCCGCTGCAGGTAGAGGGAGCGCCACCCGGAGACCACCCGGTTCACCAGCCAGAATTGCCGGTAGGTGCGCTCCAGCAGCTGGGGGTCGCAGTCGGGAAGGTCCATTTGTTCCACGGCGTCGGGTTGGCGTCTCATTCCACCTCGATTTCCCGCTCGGGCAGCAGGGTCATCAACGCGCTTTCCACGGTCAGCCCCGGGCCGAAGGCCATGGAGCACAGCTTCTCCCCCGCGGGATCCGCCTGGGACAGGTGCCGGTCCATGATGTCCTTTAGGACGAACAGCACGGTGGAACTGGACATGTTCCCGTAATCACGCAGCACGTCGCGCGCCGGGGCCAGTTGCCGGTCATCCAGACCCAGCCGTTTTTGGACCTTGTCCAGGATGGAGCGTCCACCGGGATGGATGGCCCAGTGTTCAATGTCGGTGGCCGCGGAGTCGATCTGCGGGTCGTGGGCCAGCAGCGGGGCCAGCGCCCCGGTGATGTGCTCGTCGATGATGTGCGGGACATAGGTGCCCAACACCATTTCGAAACCCTCATCGCCGATGTTCCAGGCCATGGATTCCTCCCCCACCGGGGTCAGCACGGTTTCAAAGGCATCCAGCCGCAGCCCCGGGGCGCCGGTGTCCCGGCCGGTGATCAGCGCGGCCGCGGCGCCGTCCGCGAAGAGCGCCGAACCCATGATGGTGTCCGGGTCGTTGGAGGAATGCACGTGCAACGTGCACAGTTCCGCGCACACCACCAGCGCCACCGCGTCCGGGTTCGCCTTGCAGTAGTCGGCCGCCGCCCGCAGGCCCGGGAAGGCCGCGTAGCAGCCCATGAACCCCAGGTGGTAGCGGCGGGTGGCCGGGTTCAATCCGAGCGCCCGCACAATCTGGTAGTCCGGGCCCGGGTTGTAGAAGCCGGTGCAGGACACGGTGATCAGGTCCGTGACCTGGGAGGGATCCACGTCAGGGCAGGCTTCCAAGGCCTTGCGCGCCGCCTCAATGTACAGCGCCGGCGCCTTGGCGGCGTACACCTCGTTGCGGGTGCGGGTGCTGGGGCGGCGCAGCTCATTGGTTTGCCCGTCGTAGAACACCGCTTCACCCTCCACCGGCTTATCCCGGTCAAACTCCTCCACCACGGTGTAGCGGGTGTCAATGGCCGCGGAGTCAAAGGAGGTGGAGATCAGCCGCTGTCCCAGCCGGGTCAGCCCGGGCTGGGCGGCAAAGACGTCACGAACCTCGGGCTGGTGCAGGACAGTGGACGGCACGGCCGTCTGAATGGTTCTAAGCATGACCGACATGGGCCGAGCCTATGCGGTGGCTTCGGGGCGGTAAAGGACGTTCAGCAATTCCCAGTGGATCCGAACCTTCACCCCACACACCTTGCAGCGCCGGGCCCCTGCCTCGCCCTGTTGCCGTTGCCGTTGCCGTTGCCGTTGCCGACGGTTCCCGTGCTGTCCACCCCCCCCAGGGCGTCGACCTCGGCAGCTTGGCCACCGCAGCTGACCTTGCCGGTTGGGCGCATCTCGGCCCGCCTCGGGCACCGGCTGTCAACCGGGCTCTCACCGGCCCGCGTCCGCTGCCTCTTCCTCGGCCTGCAGCTTCTGCATGGTCACCTCCAGCAGCGCCGCCGTGGTGCGGATGAACGCACTGATCCAGCCGAACAGCACGGCCACCGCCGCCAGTTCAAAGCCGGTGAGGTTGAAGTAGTCCCAACGGGCCCAGAGCATCATGGACAGCACCAGCCCGCCCAGGGCGGCCAGGGAAAGCAGGTGGAAGATCGCCGGAAAGCCGGGGAACAGGAAGACGGAGCCGGCCAACAGCACCACCAGGGCGGCGCTGGCCGCCCACACCCCGCTGGCGTGCAGGTCCCCGAGGGTGTTCACCGGCACCACGGCGGCGAGCATCACCCCGCCGGCCACGATCAGCAGGCACCAGCGCACCACCTTCGGCCGGGGCCGGAAGACCCGTGAGAGCCGCTGCCCGCGCACCCGGGCCCGCCGGTCATAGGCCTGGGCCAGCCGGCTGAGGTCCCGCAGCAGGAATTCGCTGAAGGTCGCCAGCACCAGGCCGGTGACGAACAAGGTGGTGTTAAACGCCCAGAAGGAGCGCACCCCACTGTCGAAGGTGCCCAGGGTGGAGAACATGGTTTTCCACCAGATCGGGTTTTCGGCCACCAACATGCTGAGCATGACCCCGGAGACCATGAACCCGCCCAGCACCACCGACAGCGTGTGCGAGCTGGTGCGGGCGGTGGCCTCCAGGGAGATGTAGGCGCTCAGCCCCGTCCCGAGCCCCACCATGACACTGCCGGCGAACATGTCCACGGTCAGCCCGAAGAAGGAACGCTGGATCAGGTAGAAGAAGACGTTCAGGGCCATCACGGCAATCGCGGCGTGCACCAGCAGCAGGGCGAACATGGCGTTCAGCTCCCGCCAGCGCGGCAGTTCGCACAGCCAGCGCTCCCGCTGCACCAGCAGGTGCCGGAACCCCCAGACGCTGCTGCCGGCCGCGGCAATGCCCCCGGAAATGGCGCCCAACGCCCCCACGGACAGCCCGCCGTAGAGGGTGGGCCGACCACCGGCGAAGAGCAGCAGGCCCACGGCCGTGCCCAGCAGCGAGCAAATCAGTCCGGCCCAGAGTGCCTGGCGCTCAATGTCCAGTTCAACGGCAGGCGAATGGCGGGTATCCGAAGGGCTGAGGGTAGACACCCCTCTATTGTGGCTTTTTGCCGCCGCGTTTTCATTTTTGGGTCCAACCCGGGCCGCCACGGTTAGCGCCCGGGCCCCTCCCGGCCCGCCTCGGTGCCCTGCCCGCCGGGGAATGCGGGCAAAACACGGTGGCGGCATTGACATGGCGCGGATCACACTGTTGGCTAGAAGAGTAAATGACCCTTAACTGAAAAGCGGGTCGCTTCTTACCTCCACCCGATGGGAAGTGACTGATGAGCACACCAACTCCGGACACCGCACCGAGCATGAGAGCCCTGGTCGATGAGCTGCGCGAAAAACTGGCGCGCAGCGCCCTGGGCGGCAGTGAAAAGTCCCGGGCACGCCACGTGTCCCGCGGCAAGCTGCTGCCGCGCGAACGGATCAGCCGGCTGCTGGATGAAGGCTCGGATTTCCTGGAGGTCGCCCCGCTGGCGGCCCACGGGCTCTACGACGATGCGAGTCCCGGCGCCGGGATGATCACCGGCATTGGCCAGGTCGCCGGGCGCGCGGTGATGGTGGTGTGCAATGACGCCACGGTCAAGGGCGGAACCTACTTCCCGATGACCGTGAAGAAGCACCTGCGGGCCCAGCAGATTGCCCTGGAGCACCGCCTGCCGTGCATCTACCTGGTGGATTCGGGCGGGGCCTTCCTGCCCATGCAGGATGAGGTGTTCCCGGACCGCGAGCACTTCGGGCGGATCTTCTACAATCAGGCCCAACTCTCCTCGCGCGGCATCCCCCAGCTCTCCGCGGTGCTCGGCTCCTGCACCGCCGGCGGGGCCTACGTGCCGGCGATGAGCGATGAAACCGTGATCGTGCGCGAGCAGGGCACCATATTCCTGGGCGGCCCGCCCCTGGTGAAGGCCGCCATCGGCGAGGAAGTCAGCGCGGAGGAGCTGGGCGGCGGCCAACTGCACGCCGAGGTCTCCGGGGTGGTGGACCACCTGGCCGAGAACGATGAACACGCCCTGTCGATGATCCGCGACATGGTGCGCACCCTGCCCGAACCGACGCCGGTGCCCGAACGCGACTGGAACGAACCGGCCAAGGACCCGGCCGGGCTGCTGGAGGCGGTCCCGGTGGACGTGAACGCCTCCTACGACGTGCACGAGGTCATCGAACGCATCGTGGACGGCGGGTCGGTCAGTGAATTCAAGCCGGAGTACGGCATCACGATGGTGACCGCGTTCGCCACCATCTACGGGATGAAGGTCGGAATCCTGGCCAACAACGGGGTGCTGTTCTCCGAATCGGCGATGAAGGGCGCGCACTTCATCGAGCTGTGCGACCAGCGCGGCATCCCGCTGGTGTTCCTGCAGAACATTTCCGGGTTCATGGTCGGGCGGGACGCGGAGGCCGGGGGCATCGCCAAGCACGGGGCGAAGCTGGTCACCGCGGTGGCCACCTGCCGGGTTGCGAAGTACACGATCATCATCGGCGGCTCCTTCGGGGCCGGGAACTACGCCATGTGCGGGCGGGCCTACTCCCCCCGCTTCCTGTGGATGTGGCCCAACGCCCGGATCTCGGTGATGGGCGGGTCCCAGGCCGCCGGGGTGCTGACCACCATCCGCGCCGAGGCCCGCGCCGCGGCCGGGGACCCGATGAGCCAGGCCGAACAGGATGACTACGCGGCCCCGGTGCTGGCCGACTACGACCGGATGGGCAGCCCCTACTACTCCACCGCCCGGTTGTGGGATGACGGGGTGATCGACCCGGTGGACACCCGCCGGGTGCTGGGCATGGCCCTGTCCCTGTCCGACGGTGAACAGCTGCCGGACACCAACTTCGGAATCTTCAGGATGTAGCCGTGGACCTGTTTGACAAAGTTCTTGTGGCGAACCGCGGTGAGATCGCCGTTCGCGTGATTCGTACCCTCAAGGCCCTGGGCATCCACGCGGTCGCCGTCTACTCGGCCGCGGACGCCGCCGCCCGGCACGTGCAGGAGGCCGACAGCGCGCTCTACCTGGGCCCGGCCCCGGCCACCGACAGCTACCTTGACATCGACAAGGTGGTGCAGGCCGCCCGGGACAGCGGGGCGGCGGCCGTGCACCCCGGCTACGGGTTCCTCTCCGAAAACCCGGTGTTCGCCCGGGCCCTGCAGGCCGCGGGCATCACCCTGATTGGCCCGCAGGTCTCCGCGCTGGAGGCCATGGCGGACAAGATCAAGGCCAAGGAGCTGGTGGCCAGCCGCGGCGTGCCGCTGGCCGCCGGGTTTTCCGCCGCCGGGCTGGATGATGAGCAGATCACCGCCCGCGCCATTGAGGTGGGCTTCCCGTTGCTGATCAAGCCCTCCGCCGGCGGCGGGGGCAAGGGCATGGTCCAGGTCCACCGGGCCGAGCAGCTGTCCGGGGCGCTGGCCGCGGCCCGCCGGGTGGCGGCCACCGCGTTCGGGGATGACACGCTGCTGCTGGAGCGGCTAATCGAAACCCCACGCCACATCGAGGTGCAGGTGCTCGGGGACACGCACGGGAACATCGTGCACCTGGGTGAACGCGAATGCTCACTGCAGCGGCGCCACCAGAAGGTCATCGAAGAGGCCCCCTCCGCGCTGCTCGGCGACCTGCCCAACGGTGAGGCGCTGCGCGCCGAACTGGGGGCCGCAGCAGTCCAGGCGGCCCGGGCGGTGGACTACGTGGGGGCCGGCACCGTGGAGTTCCTGGTCTCCGCCCAGCGCCCGGAGGAGTTCTTCTTCATGGAAATGAACACCCGCCTGCAGGTGGAGCACCCGGTCACCGAACAGGTGGTGCGGGTTCGGGGGCGCCAACTGGACCTGGTGGAACAGCAGGTGCGCATCGCCGCCGGGGCGCCGCTGGACTTCGGACAGGAGGCGGTCAGCCTGCACGGGCACTCCATTGAGGCGAGGCTGTACGCCGAACGCCCGGAACACGACTTCGTGCCCTCCACCGGCACCATCACCGGGTACCGGGAACCCGCCGGCGCCGGGCTGCGCCTGGATTCGATGCTGGCCCCCGGGGCCACCGTCTCCGCGCATTACGACCCGATGCTGGCCAAGCTGATCGCCACCGGCAGCGACCGCGCCGCCGCCCTGCAGCGCCTGCGCATGGCGCTGGATGAACTGCTGGTCACCGGGGTGCACACCAACACCGAATTCCTGGCCGCCCTGCTCGATGACCAGCAGGTGCGCGCCGGGCAGCTGGACACCGAGCTGATCGCCCGCTTCCTTGACCGCTGGCAGCCGGCCGTCCCGGATTTCGCCGACTACGCCCAGGCGGCGGCCGTCTGGCTGGCGGCCCAGCCGGTGGGCCGCGGCCCCTGGTCGAGCACCGGGTTCAGCAGCACCGGGCCGCTCAGCCGCACCCTGCTCCTTGAGCACGACGAGCACTCATGCCAACTGCAGGTGACGGCCACGCCCGGCGGCTGGCAGCTGCGCCACGAGGACCAGCGGTGCGAGGTCAGCACCGGTGCGGGCCCGGTGCTGGTGGACGGCCGGGCGCTGCGCGCCCAGCTGGACCCCCAGGGCACCGCGTGGGTGCAGCGCGGGGCGGCAACGTTCGCGCTGCGCCGGGTGGACCGCGCCGAGCAGCTCTCCCGCTCCCTGGCCCTGCTGCAGCGTGCCGCCTCACCACTGGATGCCCAGCTGCTCTCCCCCATGCCCGGGGCGGTGTGCGTGCTCAACGTGCAGGACGGCCAGCAGGTGCAGGCCGGAGACGTGCTGTTGGCGGTGGAGGCCATGAAGATGGAACACGAGATCACCGCCCCGGCGGACGGAACCGTGAAGCTGCTGGTGGGCCTGGGTGACCAGCTCACGGCCCGGCAGCCGGTGGCGCAGATGCACTACGCCGAGGCGGCCGAGGAAGGATGAGCAGCATGGGCCCGGCATGGCTTTTCTGTCCCGCAGACCGTCCCGAACGCTACGGCAAGGCGGCCGAACGCGCCGACGTGGTGATCCTGGACCTGGAGGACGCGGTCGCGCAGGACGCAAAACACCAGGCCCGGCAGTGGGTGGGCGAATCCGCACTGGATCCGGCGCGCACCCTGGTGCGGGTCAATGCCGCCGACTCCCCGCACTTCGCCGAGGACCTGGCCATGGTGCGCACCAGCGGCTACACCAAGGTGATGCTGCCCAAGGCCGAGGACCCGCGGGTGCTCACCGAGCTGGAGGGGCTAAGGGTGTACGCGCTGATTGAGACCGCGCGCGGGGTCTTGGCGGCCGAGGCCCTGGCCGCCCATCCGGCGGTCCACGGGCTGATGTGGGGCGCCGAGGACCTGGTCGCCTCCCTGGGCGGGACCTCCTCCCGGCGCGCCGACGGCGCCTACCGGCAGGTTGCCGTGCACGCCCGCGCTCGCGTCCTGCTGGCGGCCCGCGCCTGGGACAAGCAGGCGCTGGACTCGGTCTACCTGGACATCCCGGACCTGGCCGGGCTCGCGGCCGAGGCGGAGGACGCGCAGGCCAGCGGGTTCACCGCCAAGGTGCTGATCCACCCCTCCCATGTGCCGGTGGTGCGCGAGGCGTTCGCCGGCACGCAGCGGCGGCAGTGGGCGCAGCGGGTGCTGCAGGCCGCGCAGAACGAGCGTGGGGTCTTCAGCTTTGAGGGCCAGATGGTCGACGAGCCGGTGCTGCGCCAGGCGCGGCAGATCCTGGAACGGGATTAGCCCAGCATCTCGCGCACGCCGCTGGCCAGCAGGGTCAGCGCCCCGGCGAACGCGATGATCACCACGAAGGCGCGGCTGACCTTGTGCGGGATTTTTGGGGCCAGCCAGTTGCCCAGCAGGATGCCGCACACCATGGCGATGGCGCAGCCCACCCACTGGCTCCAGTGCAGCTGCGGCATCCCGCCCTTGGCGATCAGCGAGGCAATGGAGAGCACAAAGAAGTACAGCTGCACCGAGATCGCGAACTTCGCCTGCGGCCAGCGGCTGGCCACCGCGTAGGCGGCAATCGCCGGACCGGAGACCGCCGCGGTGACCGACATGAACCCGGACACCGCCCCGGCCCCAATGGCCAGTCCCTTGCTGTCGGCGGATTTCAGGTTCCGCAGCAGGAAGCTGGATCCCAGGGCCAGCATCACCATCAAGGCGATGGCGATGGAAAGTTTTGGTCCGCCCAGCTGGCTGGCGACCCAGGCGCCGGGGACGGTCATGATCACCGCCGGGACCAGCAGCAGCATGACCTTGCGGTATTCCACCTCCCGGAACACCTGGGCCAGGATCAAGAAGCTGCTGCAGGTGCCCAGGAAGTTCACCAGCATGACCCCCTCGAAGGGGCCGAGCACCATCACGATGAAGGGTGAGGAGACCAGGGCGAAACCCATCCCGCTCACCCGCTGGGTCGAGGCGCCCACGAAGGTGGCGGCGCTGAGTGCGAGAATTGCACCAATTGTCACCGTACCCACCGAGCGCGCCCTCCCAAAAGACATTGTCCGGGACTGAAACCAGCCCCGGACAACGCTACCTCATTGACCGCCAGGGCGACCGGGCCTAGTTCCCCGGCCCCGGTTCGGCCGGCGCACACTGGGCAACCGTGGTGTAGAAGCGGGGGCGGCGGTGCCGCGCCCGGATCAGGAACAGCGCCCCGGCAGCCAGGATCCCGGCCCCGACCAGGAACACCAGCCCAAACCCGCCCAGCTGCGTTCCCGAGCCGTAGGCCGGGTCCAGGGAGTCGATCACGGTCTGGAAGAACACCGCCGCCAGCGCGATCCCGCCCAGCAGCGGGGCGAGCCCGCGCAGCATCAGGTTGCGCACCGACCCGCGCAGGGTGCGGCGGAAGTACCAGACGCAGGCGAACGCGGTGATCCCGTAGTAGAAGCAGATCATCATGCCCAACGCCAGGATGGTGTCATTCAAGACGTTCAGGGAAACAAAACGCATCAGCGCGTAGAACCCGGTGGAGAGCACCGCGGCGATCACCGTGGCAAACGCGGGAGTGCCAAAACGCGGGTGCACCCGGGTGAAGGCCTGCGGCAGCGCCCCATAGTGCCCCATGGCCAGCAGCGAGCGGGCCGGGGAAATCATGGTGGACTGCAGGGAGGCGGCACAGCTGGACAGGGTGGCCAGCGACAACAGGATCGCGGCCGGCCCCATCACCGGGGAGGCGAGCACCGCGAAGATGTTCCCGGCATGTTCCGGGTTTGCCAGCCCCAGCCCCGACGTACCGATGCCGGCGAACACCGTGGCCGCCACCGCGCTGAGCAGATACAGGCCCAACACCACCACCGCGGTGATCCCGGCGGCCAGGCCGCTGGTGCGTTCCCCGGCCTTGGTTTCCTCATTCATCGTCAGGCACACATCCCAGCCCCAGAAGGCGAAGATGGACAGGCTCAGCCCCACCGCCAGTGCGGAGAACGAGTCGATGCCCATCGGGTTGAACCACTCCATGCTCACGTGGGCGGCCGGGGCGGAGGTGGACATGGCGGCGAGAATGAACCAGCCCAGCACCACCAGCTGGAAGCCCACCAGCAGGTACTGCACGATGCCCGAGGCATGCAACCCGCGCACCGACACCCAGGTTGCGGCGAGCATGAACACCAGGCAGGTGGCCACGTTGACCCAGGGGTTCGCGGCCAGGTCCGCCAGTTCCGGGCGGGAAGTCAGCTGGGCCAGGAACAGGTAGAAGAAGTCCACCGCCACCCCGGCCAGGTTGGAAAGCACAATGATGTTCGCCGCCAGCAGCCCCCAGCCGCCCAGCCATCCGGCCCTCGGGCCGAACGCCTTCCACACCCAGGTGAAGGTGGTGCCGTTATCGGGCAGCGCCCGGTTCAGTTCCCGGTACCCCAGGGCCACCAGGAACATGGGGATGAAGCCGACCAGGAAGATGGCCGGAAGGTGGGTGCCCACCACATCGGCTGTGGGGCCGAGCGTACTGGTGATGACGTAGGCCGGGGCGATGGTGGAGACCCCGATGACAGTGGCGGTGGCCAGGCCAATCTGGCCACCGCGCAGGCCCTTGCCCTGGGGGCGCTGCTCGCGCACCGGCGCGGCCGGCCCCGTGGTTCTGGTCAGGGTGCTCATTGTTCCCCACCGCCTGCTTCCGGGCTGCCGGCTGCGGCACGGCGCGCCGGCAGCTGTTGGGTGATGCAGTGGATGCCGCCGCCGCGGGCGAACAGCTCGCGGGCGTCCACGCCCACGACCTCACGGCCCGGATAGGCCCGGCGCAGGATGCCCAGCGCCAGGTCGTCATTCGGATCATCAAAGGTGCAGGCAATGACCCCGTCGTTGGTGACCAGGTGGTTGAGGTAGGAGTAGTCCACCCACCCTTGCGCATCCCGCAGGGCCCGCGGCGCGGGGACCGGGATGAGCTTCAGCTTCCGCCCGGCCGCGTCCGTGGACTCAGCCAGGACCTGGCGGATCTCCTCGGAGATGACGTGGTCCGGATGCGCCGGATCGCGCTGGTCATGGTAGAGCACCACCCCGGGCTCGGGGAAGCAGGCGGTGATGTCCACATGCCCGCGGGTGCCGAATTCCTGGTTGTCCCGCGTCAATCCCCGCTCAAGCCAGATCACCGTGGAGGTCCCCAGCTGGCGGGCGAACTCCGCCTCGATCTGCTCCGCGCTCAGTCCCGGGTTGCGTCCCGGGTCCAGTTGGACGCTGCGGGTGGCCAGGATGGTGCCCTCACCGTCCACGTGGATGCCGCCGCCCTCATTGGTGATTGCGGAGCGGATGCGCCGCGCGCCGGCGAGCGCGGCGACCTCTGCCGCAATCCTTGAGTCCTTGCCCCAGGTGGCCCACGACTGGGCGCCCCAGCCGTTGAAGTTCCAGTCAATGGCCACCCGGTTTCCCTGCGCGTCGGCAACGAAGGTCGGGCCGATGTCGCGCATCCACGCGTCATCCAGGGGGCGTAGTTCATAGTGCACGTCCTGCCCCAGGTGCCGCCGGGCATCGGTTTCGGCCGCGGGATCCACGATCATGGTCACCGGAGTGAATCGGGAAACGGCGCGGGCCACGTTGGCCCAGGCGGTGCGGGCCGCCTCGGCCTGCTGGCGCGTATCGCCCAGGGTGTAGCCGCCACTGGGGAACGCCATGAAGATCCGTTCATGCGGTGCGGTTTCCGGCGGCATGCTCAGGACGGGTTGCTGGGTCCGGTCGGTGGCCGGGCTGGCGGTGCTCTGCCTACGCATTGGTCTTCACCTGCTCTCCCAGGGGTGAATCGGTCTTCGGGTCGGTGAGGGCCTGGTAGGTTTCCGGGCGGCGGGTGCGCAGGAAGGGGAACAGGCTCAGCCAGTCGCGGCGGGCATCCAGGTCCAGCGTGGCCACCAGCACCGCGGACTCATCGCGCGGTGCCCGGGCCAGGATGCGTCCGTAGGGGTCGGAGATGAAGGAGGACCCGTAGAAGTTCAGCCCGCTCTCGGTGCCCCAGCGGTTGGGGACGACCATGAACAGGCCGTTGGCGATGCCGTTGCCGATGATCGTCTGGCGCCACAACGGTTCGGTGTCGAAGTCCGGGTGGTCCGGTTCGGAGCCAATGGCGGTGGGATAGGCCAGCAGGTCGGCGCCGGCCAGCGAATAGATGCGCGGTGGTTCGCTGAACCATTCATCCCAGCAGGTGGGCAGGCCCATCCGCAGCCCGGGGATGCCCGAGAGCTCGTGCACCGGGTAGGGGTCTTCGTTGGGGCCTTCCCGGAAGTAGGTGTGCTCGTAGTAGCCGGCCGTGCGCGGGATGTGCAGCTTGTTGGTGGCCGCCACCAGTTCACCGTCCGGGCAGATGATGATGGCCGTATTCAGTCCCAGGCCGTCGGCCGCCTCGGCCTTGCGGAACAGTGAGATATGCACATACAGGCCGTGCCTTGCGGCCTGTTCGGCGGCGAAGCGGTAGGTGGGGCCGGTCAGCAGGTCTTCGGCCTGGGCGTCGGCCTGCCCGGGCTGCGGCTTCTGGAACGCCGGATAGCGGCTGAGGGTCAGTTCGGGAAGGAAGACAATGCGCGCACCGTGGGCAGCCGCCTTTTCAATGCCTTCGGCCAGTTCGGCGCGGGTCACCGCCTCATCCTCATGCCAGCGGTGCTGGACGGCGGCCACCGTCACGGTGCCGCGCTGCGGTGCGGCGGCACGTGCCGGGGATGCTGGAGGGGTCAGTGCCAATATTTCCTTCATGGGATCCACGTCCTTGAAAATCCGATAACGAATGCGATTCGTTTTCCAGCATAGGGTGAGCCAGACCACAAGAGCAAGAGTTTTAACGAATTAAATTCGTTTAGTTCTGATAGGCTCAGCTCATCGCCCTCAGATAGGTAGGTAGACACCCATGGCCCGCCCCTCAACCCCCAAGCTCAGCAGCGAACTCATTGCCGCCGCCGCGCTGAAGCTGGTGGACAAGAACGGGGAATTCACCATTCCGCAACTGGCCAAGGCGCTGTCGGTGTCCGCTTCCTCGCTCTACAACCACGTCGGCGGCAAAGATGAAATCATCGAGCTGATGCGCGGTCAGGCCATGTCCCGGGTCCAGCTGCCCGAAGCGCCTGGCGGCCACTGGCGGGAAACCCTGCGTTTGATCGCGGTGTCCTACTTCGAGTCCTACTCCCGGCACCCGCGGCTAATTCCCCTGTTCACCAGCCACACCGTGCGGGACCGCACCACGCTGCGCGTCTATGACGCCCTGGCCCAAACCCTGGCCGGTGCCGGCTTCGACCCGGCGGCACGGTTGACGGCGATCACCATCATTGATTCCTTCGTCCTGGGCTCGGCGCTGGATGCGGCCGCCCCCGATGAGGTCTGGGCGGCCGATGTCGATTCCTCAGCGTCATTCACCGAAGCCCTCGAAGAGGGGCTGGGGTCCGCCGAACGCGCCGAGCAGACCTTCGGGCAGGGCCTGGACATCATCCTGGCGGGGCTCGAAGCCCGGGTTTCCGCGCGGGGGTAGCGGGCCCCTGCTCCGCGCCGGGTTCAGATCAGCTGGTGGCCGGACGCTGCGGCGCGGAGGCGAAGAGGTTCAGTCCCAGCGCGCGGGAGAGGTGGCCGATGGCCAGCTGGGAGCGCACCGAGTTGCCAGCATTGTCCAACAGCGGCGAGAACGCGCCGATCGCGCCCTTGCCCGGGGCCATGGCCACAATGCCGCCGGATACCCCGGACTTGGCGGGGATGCCGATTTCAAAGAGCCATTCACCGGACTTCTCGTAGAGGCCATTGGTGGCCACCACGGCCAACACGTCCCGGCATACGTCCGCGGAGATTACCCGCTCCCCGGTGACCGGGTTGACCCCGCCGTCGGCGAGCGTGGAGCCCATGATCGCCAGATCGTGGGCAGTGACCTTCAGTGCGCACTGGCGGGTGTAGATGTCCACAATTTCCAGCGGTTCGCCCTCCAGCTGCCCGTGGGCCTTTAGGAGCCGGCCCAGCGCCTTGTTGCGCTCGTTGCTGCGGGATTCGGAGCGGTAGACCTCGCCGTCCATCTTCAGGTGGCGTCCGGCGAAGGCGGAGAGGCATTCGCGGATGTTCTCCCACTTCTCGGCCGCGGTCTGCCCCGGAACCAGTGCCGCGGTGGCCAGCGCCCCGGCATTGACCATGGGGTTCATGGGATGCCCCTCGTTCAGTTCAATGGCCATCACCGAGTTGAAGGACATGCCGGTGTTGTTCACCCCGATGTAGTCGCGCACCGCGTCATGGCCCAGCTCCTGCAGGACCAGCGCGTAGACGAACATCTTGGAGATCGACTGGATGGAAAACTCGTAGTTCACGTCCCCGGCGCACAGCACGTTGCCGCCGACGTTGGACAGGGCCACCGCAAACAGGGAGGGGTCCACTTCACCGAGGATGGGAATGTAGTAGGCCAGCATGCCTTCGTCGATGTCGGCGTAGCGGGCGTGCACATCCTGCAGCAGCTCCTCGATGCGAGCCTTTTCCGGCAGGGAGCCGGTGGAGACTTGCTGTTTGACATCACTGTAGTCATTTGGAATCACTGACGCCCCCTGTCCCTTGCCGTACATGGTCCGCTCCTGCCTCTACAGGCTATACCGAGGCGCCCTGCCCCGCCGCCGAGTTGAGTTCGGTGTTTCCAGTATCCGTGCCCGATCGGCACCACCACAAACCACGGTGTGCCGCGCGCCTAGCCGCGGACCAGGGAAACGATCTGCCCGGTGGCCCGCCCGGAGGGGGCCAGCAGGTGCCCCAGGTGCTTGTGCACCCTGATCACCGTGGAGCGATCCGCCACCCGGGCGCCGGGAATCCTGGATTCCAGGACCGCCTCCAGGCGCAGCGCGTCGGCCCGGCTGCGGCTGGTGAGCGCGACGATGAGGTTGAATTCCCCGAAGGCCACCCCGGCGAACTGGATCTCGGGCATGGCCAGCCACGCACCGTCCCCCTCCACCAGGGAGGCGACCGGTACCTGCAGGAAGTACCAGGTCACCGCCGGCCAGTTCGAGTACTGCTGGGCAACGTGGATGCGCAGATCCAGCGCCTGCTGCATGCGCAGCGTGGCCAGTGCGTCACTGGCCCGCTGCCCGCTGATGCCCAGCTCCCGGGACAGTTCGGTGTTGCTGGCGCGCACGTCCTTTTCCAGCACCCGCACGATGCCGGTGGCCAGCTGTTCGGGCACCACCTTGGCGGCGGCCGCCCGCGGCGGGCGGAAACGCGGAATGCTGTTGACCTGGGCTGCGGAAAGGGCCTGCACGGTCCAGTTCGCACCGAGCTTGAGAATGGAGTTCAGGATATAGGTGCGGGTGGAGCGCACCCCGGGCAGGGTTCCCAGCCGGGTGAGGATGTATTCGGCCAATTCGTCATCGTCGCGTGCGGTCAGCGTCATCACGATGTCCCGGCTGCCGCTGGTCAGGTCGATGGAGATGATGTCCCGGTCAAGGCTCGCCTGCTCGGCGGTGCGCAGCACCTGGCCGGGATGGCACTGCACCTCCACGATGGCGGTGCTGCCGCGGTGTCCAGCGTCCTCCATGGCCACCGACCAGGCGCAGCCGCTGGAGATGATGCGTTCCCAACGCCGGGCCAGGGTCACCGAGTCCAGCCCGAGGATCCCAGACAACGCCGTCCACGGGACGCGCGGCTCGACCTGCAGCGCATTAATAATCTGCAGGTCGATCTGCTGAAGCTCGAAATTCTTCATACTTGCCCGCCCTTGGGGAATTTTCCTTCATTTTAACCGCAACCGTTGCTCGGCCTGTCATTGTAATACGGGTCACGTCCGAAGGACGCACACGCAGAAGGAGAACGACATGGAAACCACTGGACACCGCTTGGGCACACGGGCGGTGGGAACGTATCGGCTACTGGTTCCCATCCTGATTGGCCTGGAGTTCTTTTCCGGGCTCGTGCAGGGATGGATTGTCCCGCTGCTCGGGGAGATTTCCCGGGTCTACAGTGTTCCGCTGGGCCTGACCAGCTGGGTGCTGGCCGTGGGCCTGCTCTCCTCGGCCGTCAGTGTCCCCTTGATCTCCATCCTCGGCGACCGCTTCGGCCCGCGCCGACTGCTGGTGGTGGCGGTGAGCCTGGCCGCAGCCGGTTCCATCCTGATCGCCCTGGCCCCGAACTTCGCCTGGCTGCTGGTGGGCACCGCGATCCAGGGCCCGGTCGCCGCGTTCCTTCCGCTGGCCATGGCGCTGCTGAAATCCCACCGCCCGCAAAGCGCAAACCGGGATGTGGGTCTGATCGTGGGCACGCTGACCTTCGGTGTTGCCGCCGGCAGCATCTTTGGCGGCATCGCCATGGACGCGATCGACCAGCTGCACACGGTGCAGCTGATCCCGGCGATCGCCCTGGCCGTCTTCGTCCCGCTGGTGCTGTTCTTCGTTGCCGAATCCCAGGCCGACGCCACCCGCAGCGTGGACTGGCTGGGCGCCCTGTTGCTGGGCATCGGCCTGGTGGGCCTGATGTACGGCCTGTCCGAAGGTTCGCAGTCCGGCTGGCTGGCAGCCGCCACCGTGCTGCCCATCGCGGTGGGCGTGGCCGCGCTGGTGCTGTTCCTGATGGTCGAACGCCGCGCGCTCTCCCCCATCGTGGACATCCCGGCGATGCGGGCGGCCGGGCTGGCCAATCCGATCTTCATCGGCTTCCTGGTGGCGCTGACCATGTTCGGCAACCAGTCCCCTCCGGTCATGTTCCTCACCGCCAATCCGGCCGAGCTGGGCTACGGCAACGCCATGCCGGCCTCCGGGGTGGGACTGGTGGTGGCCGTCTCGGCCGGCAGCCTGACCCTGGGATCGTTCCTGTCCAGCATGATCTCCAAGAAGCTGGGACGCACCAGCACCCTGGCCCTGTCCTGCCTGGCGGCGGCCGCCGCCCTGTTGTGCATGGCCTTCGTCCCCTCCTCCACGCTGCTCTTTGCCCTGTGGCTGGCGATCTGTGGGGTGGGCACCGGCATCGTGGTCGGCATCCTGCCCGGCGTGGTCATTGAACGTTCCCCCGAATCCGCCGCGGGCTCCGTGGCCGGGGTCTACAACACCGGACGCACCATTGGCGGTTCGCTGGCCGGCGCGTTCGTCGCCTCGGTGACCACCATGCTGGTGATCAACCCCGGCGGCGGGGCCGAAGCGGCGCCGGCACCCTCCCTGGCGGCCTTCCAGGTGGTGTGGGTCTGCTTCGCCGCCGTGAACGTGGTGGCCGCGGCCGCCTCCCTGTTCATCGGGCGCAAGGGTGCCGCCGCGCCAGCCGAACCTGCCAGTGTTGCGGCCCCGGACGCGGTCGCCAGCTGATTCCGGCGCAGTCGTTCACCACCTGGCACACCTGGACACCCGAGCCTTTCGAACATCCCCGACCAGCCGACATCTTTGAACAAGGAGTTCCCGTGAGCAACACCGAAGAAATCCGCGACCAGATCCTGGCCACCATTGAACAGCGCCAGCAGCAGCTGTTGTCACTGAGCCACGGCATCAGCAGCCACCCCGAATTGGCCTTCGAGGAATATTGGGCCTCCTCCGCCGTGGCCGAACTGCTGGAGAACGCCGGGTTCGCGGTCCAGCGCGCCGCCTACGGCCTGCCCACCGCCCTGGAGGCCGTCTACGGGCAGGGCGAATTCACGGTGGCGGTGGTGGGCGAATACGATGCCCTGCCGGAAATCGGACACGGCTGCGGCCACAACATCATCGCCACCGCCGGTGTCGGAGCCGCCTTGGCCTTGAAGCCCGTGGCGGACCGCCTGGGACTGCGCATCAAGTTCCTGGGCACCCCGGCCGAGGAAATCGGCGGCGGCAAGATCCTGATGCTGCAGCAGGGCGCCTGGGACGATGTGGACTTCTCCCTGATGGTCCACGGCAACACCGGGACCCAGTACAGGTGCCTCAGCCAGGGCACCCAGGCCTACGAGCTGCTGGATGTCACCTACACCGGGCGCACCGCCCACGCCGCGGCGGCACCCCACGAGGGAATCAACGCCGGCTCGGCCGTCACGCTGGCCCAAGTCGCCTTCGGCCTGCTGCGCCAGCAGCTGAAGTCCAATGTGGTGGTCTCCTCCTTCGTGGTCAGCGGCGGCACCGCCACCAATGTGATCCCCGGGGAGGCGAAACTGCAGGTGGAGATCCGCGCGACGCAAAGCTCGGACTGGGAAGATGCCCGGCAACGGGTGCGCGCCTGCCTGGAGGGCGCGGCGATCGCCACCGGCTGCCAGCTCTCGGTGGTGCAGCCCGAGCTGCCCTATGAGCCGATGCGCCAGGACCCGGCGCTGGCCCAGTACTGGGATCAGAACCTGGAGCGGCTGGGCTACCAGATCAGCGGGGAACAGCCGCCCACCGGCGGCTCGACCGACATGGGCAACATTTCCCAGTACCTGCCGGCCATCCACCCGATGCTGGCGGTCAGGAACAGCGACGCGGTGATGCACACCTCCGGCTTCGCCAGGGACGCGGCCAGCACCGACGGTGATGAGGCGGCCCTGAACGGGGCGCGCGCCCTGGCGTTGACCGTGGCCGATGTGGCCAATGACCCCGAACTGGTGCAGCGCCTGCGCGCGGCCCGCGAGCAACGTCCCTCCGCAAAGCTGTCCAACCGGTCCAGGGACGCCGTGCCGGCCCATGTCGGCTCCCCGGCATAGATCAAACCGTTCCCGCCCGGTGGTGGCCAGCACACCACCGGGCGGGAGGGCAAAGCCTCAGGCGGTGGCGGGAAATGTGTAATCCCCTACACTGTTTTGCAGGTTACTGCGCGCCGGGGCGCGGGCACCTAAGGTTTAAAACATGGCTGAAGCAATTACCTTTCACACCCGCAAGTGGGTCCGCCCCGAGGACCTGAACGCCAACGGCACGCTGTTCGGCGGTTCGCTGCTGCGCTGGATCGATGAGGAAGCGGCAATCTACTCGATCATCCAGTTGGGCAACAAGCACGTGGTGACCAAGTACATGTCCGAGATCAACTTCGTGGCCTCAGCGAAGGAAGGCGACCTGATTGAGATGGGGCTGACCGCCACCGACTTTGGGCGCACCTCCATCACGCTGCGCGCCGAGGTGCGCAACATCTTCACCCAGGCCAAGATCCTGACCATCGACAAGCTGGTCTTCGTCAACATTGGCGAGGATGGCACCCCGGAACCGCACGGCTACGACCACATCACCTACACCCGGGACCGCATCCCGCTGGAGATCACCAAGTCCCTCGTCTAGCACGCGCTGAAAGCCCTACCCGGCCCCTTCAGCCGCCAGGTTCCCAGCAGCTGCCCGGCGTGGTTTTGACGGTAACCCACCGTCAAAACCACGCCTTTCTCATGCCCCCGGGCGCGCCGGACTGCTCGCGGCGAAGAAAATCTTGCCAGCCCTTGCCGCACCACGCGGGTCTCGAGCACAGTAGTAGGTGCCCGGGCACAACAGTGCCGGACATCCATCCAGCTTGCGAGGTCCCCATGAGCCGCATGATCTTTGTCAACCTGCCCACCGCCGACCTGGCGAAGGCCGATGCCTTCTATGAGGGGCTGGGGTTTACCAAGAATGAGATGTTCTCGGATTCCAACGCCACCTCCTGGATGATCAGTGACACGATCACCGTGATGGTGCTGCACCGCGACTTTTTCGCCAGCTTCCTCATCGATGGGGACACCCCCACCGTGGGCAGCGGCACCCGTGAAGTGCTCAACGCCCTGTCCGCCGATTCACGCAGCGAAGTCGATGATTTCGTGGCCAAGGCCGTGGCCGGCGGCGGCGCGGTCTACCGGGAGGCCAGCGAACCGTTCGAGGGCATGTACCAGGCAGCCGTCAAGGACCCGGACGGGCACGTGTGGGAAATCGCGTGGATGAGCCAGGAGGCCATGCAGGACGAGGCCTGATCCATCGCTCGCACCGAAGGCACCCTGCCCCAGGCAGGGTGCCTTCGGGTTTTCCATAATGAAGTTCTCTGGATCCCTCCGTGTTGCCCGGCCCGGCCAGTACCTAGGGTTGAGGTATGACTTCGACACCGTTACCTTCTCCCCCGGGCACCTGGCGCCCGCCGCTGCGGTTGGGGCTGACCCTGCTGCAGCTTGCCGTGATGGGCACCCTTGGGGTCGCCGCGATCACGCTGTTGGCCGTCTGGCTTCCGGCCAGCCTGGCCCTGGTGGTCCTGCTGGGCCTGGGCCTGCTGATGCTGGTGGGGCTGGTCTATGCGATCTTTGCCCTGTCATGGTTCGAGACCCGCAGGGTCACCGACCTGTACGAGCTGCCCGTCGCCGAGCTGCGCTGGCAGCCCAGCCAGGGTCCCGGCTTCGGGCAGTACCTGCGCAGCCTGGGCCGCAATCTGTCCAGCGGGCGGATGTGGGCGGCCTTTGGCAGCTTCGCCCTTGCCGTATTGCTGGGTGCCGCCACCCTCAACGTGGCCCAGTGGACCATTGAGTCCCTGGTTCTCTCCTTCGCGCCGCTGACCGGGGCCGAGGAGGTTTCGGGCCCGTTCGGCTGGCAGCTTCCGGCCTCCCAGGCCCCGCTGATGCTGATCATTACCCTCGTTGGATGCGCGGCGCTCGTGGGCCTGGCATTCCTGCACCGGGCCATCACCACCGCCATCATCGGTTCGGTGGCCCGTGAAACCGACCTCAGTGCCCGGGCCTACACCAGCTCCGCCCAACGGGCCGGGGCGCTGCGGGCCGCGGAACTGGAACGCACCCGCATTGAACGGGACCTGCATGACGGGGTACAGCCCCGGCTGGTGTCGGTGGGCATGGCCCTGGGCCTGGCCCACCAGCAGATCGACACCAACCCGCAGGCCGCAAAGGAACTGGTGGCCGAGGCGCACACCTCCACGAAGGCGGCCATCACCGAACTGCGCCAGCTCACCCGCGGCATCTATGCCTCCGTGTTGGAGGACCGCGGACTGGATGCGGCCCTCTCGGCCGTGGCCGGACGTTCCCACATCCCGGTGAAATTGGATGTGGACCTGCCCGGGCGCTGCGAGAAGACCTCGGAAGCGGCCGTCTATTTCTCCATCGCCGAAGCCCTGAACAATGCGGCCAAGCACTCCCGGGCCTCCGAATGCCGGGTTACCGTGCGGTTGCGTGCGGAACAGGGCCAGTCCCGGCTCTGGGCGAGGGTGGAGGACAACGGGGTGGGCGGGGCCTCGGTCCTGCCCGGCGGCGGCCTGGACGGGATGACCAACCGGGTGCTGGCCGCCGGCGGCACCGTCCACCTGGACAGCCCGCACGGCGGGCCCACCGCACTGGAGGTGAACGTGCCATGCGCGTACTGATTTGTGAGGACTCGGTGCTGCTGCGCGAAGGGCTGGTGCGGCTGCTGGAACACTCCGGCCACGAGGTGGTCGCCGCGCTGCCGGACGCCGGTGGGCTGAGCGGTTTCATGCAGCAGGCGGACCCCTCCCAGTTCCCCGAACTGTGCATCCTGGATGTGCGCCTGCCCCCGAGCTACACCGATGAGGGGATCCGCGCGGCACTGCAGCTGCGGCGCAGCTATCCGCAGCTGCCGCTGCTGGTGCTCTCGCAGTACGTGGAGGAACGCTACGCCGCCGAACTGATTGCCATGCAGTCCGGGGCCCTGGGCTACCTGCTCAAGGACCGGGTGGCGGACGTGGCCGAGTTCATTGAATCCCTGGAACAGATCCGTTCCGGCGGAACCGTGCTTGACCAGGAAGTGGTGGCACAGCTGTTGACCCGACGAAACCATGACGACCGCATGCAGCGGTTGACCGAACGCGAACGCACGGTGCTGGCCGCCCTGGCCGAGGGCAAGTCCAACCAGGCGATCGCCAGGCTTCTGCACTTATCCGAAGCCAGCGTGGAGAAGTACATTACCTCCATTTTCCAAAAACTCGACCTGGAAGCCGATGGCACCGGCAACCGGCGCGTGCTCGCCGCCCTGGCGCATATCCAGGACACGGGCACCGGCAACACCGATAGGAGCACCCCATGACCACCCCCACCACCCCACCGCCAGTTGGGGACACCCGCCAACGCCGGCCCCTGGGCCCCGTGGGCATTGTGCTGGCCGTGCTGGGCGGGCTGATCCTGCTCGGCGTGATCGCCGGAGCCGTCAACCAATCGGTTGCCACCCTCTCCCGCAGCCACACGGTGCTGACCGCCGATGCCAAGGGAACCACCGACCTGAAGGTCAACGCGGAGGCCGGACAGTTCACCCTCGAATTCGCCGACACCCCCGAGGCGGTGCTCGATGTGCGCAGCTCCCGCGGCTCCTGGTCACTGGAGCGCCGCGGCAACACGCTGGAGGTGAAGCCGCCCGGCGGATGGCAGAGCTGGTGCTTCCTGGGCTGCGACCGCTCCCGCAACGACGTGAAGCTCACCCTGCCCCGGGAGCTGGACAATGGACAGCTGAACGCCACCCTGAACCTGGAGGCCGGTGAACTGCTGGCGAACGGAAACTTCGCGCGGCTCGATCTCGACGTTGATGCCGGATACCTGCGCGCCAACGGCTCGGCCACGAGCCTGGATGTGGATCTGGGGGCCGGGCAGGCCGACGTGGTCCTGGCCGATGTCGCGGACGCCACCTACGCCGTCGCCGCCGGACGGCTGAACAGCGAACTGACCGGCAAGGCACCGGCCACGGTTGACGCACAGGTCAGCGCCGGACTGTTGGATCTGACGCTGCCGGACACCAGTTATTCCGTGGCCAGCGAGGTCTCCGCAGGAAGCGTGGATAACCGCTTGCAGGTCAGTTCCAATTCCAGCCATCAGGTGGGCTTGCAGGTATCGGCGGGCTCGGTGCTGCTGCACCCCGGCGCCCCGCCCACCGGGGACGGCCGGTAGGGTCCAACCACCCCGGCTCGGAAAGCCCGGATGCCGGGGATCCGAAACCGCAACGATACAGGCCTCCGCCGCTAAACCACAGGGTTTAGCGGCGGAGGCCTGTGTCGTGGTGCTCGTCGCTGGAAGCCAACGGGCTAGGAACGGTCCTTCTTCAGCGCGGCCAGCCGGGCCTCCACCTCGGAAGGCTGCGGGGCACCCGCGGCGATTTCGCCGCTGGGCGCCGGAGCCTCGTCCACGATATCCGCACTGGGCTTCAAAGCCGCCAAGCGGGCCTCCACCTCCGCGTCCTGGCCCAGATTGTCCAGTTCGGCGAACTGCGCGTCCAGCGAGGAAGCCGCCAACTCGGCGGCGCCGCGGGCCTTGGCTTCCTCCTGGCGCACCTGCGCCTCAAACCGACCCACCTCGGAGGTTGGGTCGCTCATGTCCAAGGACTTGAGAGCATCCAGCATCTGCCCCTGGGTCTTGGCGTTGCGGGCGCGGGCCACCAGTTCATCGCGTTTGGACACCAGTTCCTGGCGCTTGGACTTCATGGAGTTCAGCCCGTCCTTGAGCCGGGCCACCACCTCGCGCTGGGTCTGGATGGTGGGTTCCAGTCCGGCGGCCCGCTTCTCGCAGGACATCTGGCGTTGGATGGCCACGGTCGCCAGCTGGTTGAACTTCTGTGCGTTCTGCTCATCCCCGGCCGCGCTGAACTCGTCGGCCTTGTTGGAGGCCGCCAGCGCCTTCGCTCCCCAGTCCTTGGCCTCACGCAGGGCCTTGGCGTGGTCTTCTTCCTGCATGCGCAGGTTGCCGATGGTCTGGGCCACCGCGGATTCAGCTTCGGCAATGTTGTTCGTGTAGTCACGCACCGTCTGATCCAGCATCTTCTTCGGGTCCTCAACGGCGTCCAGGGCTGCGTTGGCGTTGGCCTGGCCCAGCTTGAAGATCCGCGCGAAAAATGAACGTATAGACATGGTGTTCCCTTCGATTGCCGCAGGTTTAACTCTAGGCGACGAACCCCCGCCAACTGAACTCGATTTCGGTTCCTTCAAAGGATGCGGCGGTGAAAATCAGGAACGGGGCCAGGCAGACCACCTTCAACAGTTGTGCTCAATGCGGAACGCTAATTTTCCACGCGGGCAGTCCGCGGTAACAGGAGAAGCTCCGCCGGAGCCAGCCTCGATCTTATCGCCAGGCTATAAGCTATTCGACGCGCGGCTCGCACTCACGCGCACGGCGCAGGTACGCGACTTCGTCGATCACGCCGCGGGCCGCGGCAGTGAGGGCCTCGATGTCTTCGCGGCTTGGGATCCGTCCTTCCGTGCCATGCTGCAGCAAGTGACTGCTGCGCAAACAGTTCTGGCCCGCGTTGCTCAACCTCGAACTTCTCAGGCACGGCTGACTGCCTTCCAAAATGGTCCTAATGCTATTTGGCCGAATCGCCCGAAAACGGTTCATAGAGCTTTTCCCGCGATTTTGGTTCCGGATACAAATTTCGGGCAGCTTTACTCCGGCTTGCCACTCGAAATAGTGAGCTCCAGCCGGAACGTCTCAAAAACGAGCGTTCTCGAGACGCTTGTCAGCAGGTAATGCGTACTCGGTGAAGTAACCACATGTGGTGAATCCGAGGCGTCGATAGACCGGTTCCCCGTCCGCAGACGCCTGCAGCACTGCGGTCTCATAACCGGCCCCGAGCGCAGTACGCATTGTGGCCAGGGTGATGGCTCCGCCGTATCCTTGGCGGCGTTCTGATTTGAGCGTTGAGATGTTGTAAATACCAGCGACCCCATCGCTGAAGAAAACTTCAGCCGAGCAAACGGCCCGGCCATCAACATAGCCAACCAAGTAGCGCGCCGGGGAATCAGCGGCTAAAGCCGCGTCCGAAGCGTCGGCATAGAAACGCTTCACCGTAATCGCTGGTGGATTCCAGTTGGCGGAAAGCACGGTTGCATAATCAGCAAGTTCTTCTGGCGTCCTCACTAACCGTATTTCGAGACCGTCAACCTGCACTTCCGGGAAATTGCCCCGCAAGTCCTTCCACATGCCAGACTCAGTTTCAGAAGCCTCTAAACCGGATTTCTCGAGGTAATGGGCCAGATCATCTGGAGCACTGGCGGGGCCAACCCACCATGAGAATGGGCGTTCGGTGGCACCCAGGACCTGGAGCGTCTCTGCAACGCGAGTAGGTGCAGTAGTAGCGGTGAAGCGGGCGGCCGCAACGATATTGAAAGTGTCGTCGCTGAGGCCGCTATCCGCAATCACCAGATCATCTGTTTCAGTGACAGTTGCGCTGTCCAAGTACCGGTGCAGATGGCACGCGTGCTCAGCCAAGTTCTGCTCCATAGCGAGTTGAAGACTAGGTAGATCTACTGACGAACGCTTATCCAATTCCATAATGATCCATCTAAACATCCAGGTTCGACGATTACTCAGGGAGCAAGTGCAAAACAAGTTGCTTTGGGGGAAATCTCATCGCTAGTAACCGGCGGCGCACTGTAATAAGTTGCTAGTCCAACACACCAAAGATCGACCGTTTTGGGTTTCCCACAAGAGGAAAGAGCACTGGGATGATCGCGCCAAGGAGCCCGGACAGAGCACTGAGGCTCCGTTGCTTTGATTGCATATGAACCCAGGCCGCCTGGGCTACGATCAACCCGTCGATGGTGAGCTGGTTCAGACTTGGTGCGCAACCGGTCAAGGCTAGGTCCTAGTCCTCCGCACCGGTGGCCAGGGCCTCCCAGATGCAACCGGCAAGCTTGCCCGGCACTCAGCAGTTCATCGCGCACAGCGCCAACGGTGACGCCGGAGGTGGCCATGACGTGAACGGCGGTCCAAGTGCTTGGCGCAACGCCACCCACTCTTCCTGAGAAAAACATGCATGATTTCACGAGCCATTGATTGCGCCGTGCGGCGCTGGTTAGTCTCCACGTAGGTGCTGGCTTCAACCAGAAGGAACCGCCCTGCCAAGGGTGTTCATTCTGGACCGGCCTTCTGCCGCACAATGTCCGATCACGAGCGAAGGAAGAGAAATGACCCAGGAACCAACCTCGGATGATCAGCAGAACCAGAATCTGGACGAGAATGACCAGCCGGACAAGGCAACCGAACAGCAGGACCAGGGTGCCAAGAAGCGCAACGGCAAGGGCGAAGACGAGGGCATCGTGAAGGAATGGGAGAAGGAATCCTTCCCGGCCTCCGACCCGCCGGCCAACTACTAGGCCTCACCGCCAGGGAAACCGACTACGAACAGGAAGTGTCCCGATGACAAAGCATTCTTCATCCCGTCCGGGAAGCGACAAGGACGAGGAAAACCAGGTCGACAAGAAGCAGGCCGGTGCCACCTCGAACCCTGACCCGGTCAAGGACAACATCACCGGATTGGAACCGGGCGGCGGCGTACCGCCCGGAGAGACCCCACCGGCCGAGGGCTCCATGAGCCAGGATCAGGGGCATGACGAATAAACGGCATCCCTGATGCCAGTGGCCCGAACAGCAGGCTGGGCACCGACAGAGGCGTAGCCTCGACCTTCCTCCTAGGGGATCTGGTCGAGGCTACGCCTCTTTTTATCCGGTGGGCAGGGCCGGTAGGGGCTACAGGTCCACGGTGCCCGAGTCGCCCGGGTGGGCGCTCTTGTCGGTGAACTTCTCCTTGACCCAGCTGGCCACCACGCTGGCTGCACCGCCGGGGTTCTCCCAGTATTCCGCGGAGTCGGAGTCCACGTGCACCAGCACCACGTTGGAGGCCTCAGGGTCCTCTCCCACGAACGTCTCGACCATGGAGTTCCACAGTTCACGCTTCTTTTCAACGTCCCGCACGATGCGGGCGTTGCCTGCCACGGAAACCCACTTCTTGTTCCCGGCAAAGGACACGTTCACTTCACTGCGCGCTTCAATCTCGCGGACCAGCTCGGTTTCGGTGACCGTGAAGAACCACAGGTCCCCGTCCTCGGTGACGTCGATGACGGTCAGCGGGCGGCTGTAGAGCCGGTCCGGTCCGTGGGTCGTCACCATGGCAACGCGAATGTCCTTCAGGATCTCAACTACCTTGCGCGTATCGTCATTGGACATGCTGGTTCTCCTTCACAGTTGGCAACCTCGGTCACCGCCCACGTTACGGATTTCCAGGACACGCGAAAGGGTTTTGAGCATCTACCCAGCGGAGGCAGGGAGCATCACCAGCGGTTGCCCCGGATCGGCAGGCTTCGCTGCCCGCCGGATGCTAATTCACGCAGGGATCAACCCGTGTTGAGACCAGCTCGTGCCGATAGAAGCCGCGCCGTTCGCAGCCCTGAACGCTAAAGGGCGGAAGGACGTGCGCAACGGCGCTGGAACTCCAATGGCTGATCCGAAAGGTGACCAGGCAGGAACGGGTGGCTTGTTCGACAAGGTCCCACACCACCATGTCCTGGGGTGATGCCTCCACGGGCTGCAGGTCGGCGCAGGACCGGGAAATGTGCAGCATCCGCAGTGCGTCATCGTTCTTTCCCAGCACCGCAAGCAGCACCGAACCGTCGTAGCGGGCGGTGAGGGCCAGCGCCTCTTCCAGCGGCTGGAAGGGTTGGGTGACAAGAATGGGCATCCCGTGGATCCATTCATTGGATTCCAGGTACTGGCGGCCCTCACGGGACCCAAGCAGCTCCCGAACACGGGCGTTAACAGGCGAATTTCCAGAAAATGGGGACATGATCAGGCCTTTTCGTCGTCGCGACGATAGGGGTCTCCCCCTTCTCGTCGCGCCGCAGGCTAACATGTCCCTGACGAACAAGGACCACCAGGTGGCTGGCGGCTTGTTCGATGTTGGCTAGCAGAGCTTGTTTCCAAGCGTACGGGTTTATGGTGACTCGCGCCATGCCCGAAAGCTCATTTTTGGCTCAAGTCCGCGGGGCCAGCGCCTGCGGGACGGACTCTGGACGGCGGTCCGAAGCGCGGCTGGCCCCTATTGCTGCTTCTCAGCTGGGCTAGGCGGTGCAGGCCTCATTTGAGCAGCCGGCATCGCGTGGAATGTATTTATCCGTCCCCTCCACCTGCTCCCAGATGACGTGCCGGTGTTGGCCGCAGCGTTCGCATGACGGCGCCAGATACGTGGAGCGCTCCTGCATGGTGTACGCCCGAAATTCCCCCATCGTGACCTCCTGACGGTACCGGCCTTCCGACCAATTGTTCCCGCCCTTGCGCGGTGAGCTCACTCTAGCCTGAGCACTGCGGCGGAACCAGAGCCACCGGCCTTTGCCCGGAATGGGGGCTCAGGACTTGTCCGTCTGCGTGGCTCGAATTTCTGCGGAAAGCAGGAAGTGGCGCCCCAGCCGGCCCCATTCCACGCTTCCGTCGGCTTCACTGATCTTTTGACGCAACATGGCCAACCCCAGACCGTCCACGGCGTCCTTGGCCCCGCGGCGCACACCATCATTGCGCACGGAGACCAACCAATGCTCCTGGCCCTCGGACTCTTCCAGGCGCAGGAACACCACCAGGTGCGTGGTGTCGGCATGCCGCACCGCGTTGATGGCCGCTTCCCGCACCAGGCGCAACAGCAAGATCGGCAACCGGTCATCCAGGTCCACCCCGGGGGCGCTGACTTCCACCCGCAATCCGGCGTCCCGCAGCGTGGAGGCCAGTTCCTCAATGTCGCCCAGGGTACCTGCGTCCCGGTCCCCCAGCCCGTCCTGGTCCATGGAGTCCACGGTGCGCCGCAGCTCCTGCAGCGCCTTGGCGGAGGAATCACGGACGTGTTCCAGGTTGACGGTCGCCGCCTCATCCCCCGACACTTCCTCCAGGGCGGCGTTGGTGTGCAGGGAGACCAGCGCCAGATGGTGGGCGAGCTTGTCATGCAGCCTTCGGGAGACCCGCAGCCGCTCCCCCAGGTGCCGTTGCCCGGCCTCGGCCCGGGCCCGCAGGGTGGCCAGGCCCTTGAGTTCGTGCCGGCTCTCCTGCAGCTTGTCGGCGCGGTCGACCAGCCGGCGCCGGGTGGCGATCATTTCGCCCAGGGCGACCCCGAGCAGGCTCAGCGCCAGGATGGCGAGCAGTTCATAGCCCAGCACCACCTGGGTCTGCTCCCCGCGCACCAGCCGCACGCCCAGGGAGAGGATGATCAGCCCCAACATCACGGTCAGGGTAAAGAAGCGCAGCCCGGCGGCCGTCGCGGCGGCCGGGAACAGCAGGAGCGGCACCACCAGCCCCAACGCGGGAAACCCCACGCTCAGGTAACCGCAGATGCCCACGGCGGCAAGGATCAGGGTCAGCCGCGAGCCGCGTTGGCCCAACGCGGTGAGCAGGGCGAAGCCCAGGGAGAAACCGCCCAGGCCCAGCAGGTAGCCCAGGTGTCCGGCACCCCACCAGCGGGCGGGATCGGCAAGCAGCGCCAGCAGCAGGACGGCCAGGAAGACGGCCGCAGACCACAGCAGGCTGGCGATGCGAGAGCTACCTGAACCTTCCACAACCCCAGTCTATGACGCACCGCAAATCCGGGCAGGGTGCCGCGCCACAACCGGCGGCTACACCCGCACCAGCGTGCTGTCCTCCACGTAGCGCGGTTTGCCGGCCATCATCCCGGACACGGTCTGCAGCACCATCAGCGCCCCGAGCAGCAGCACCGGGGCCGTCCACGAATCGGTCATCTCATGCAGGGCACCGACGGCGAAGGGGCCGGGGAAGGCGATCAGGTAGCCGATGCTCTGCCCGAAGGCGGACAGCTTGGCCACCCCGGCGGCGGTGTGCGCCTTCAGCCCGATCATGGTCAGCGCCAGCGGGAAGTTCGCCCCGGCCACCCCCAGCAGCACCGCCCACAGCATCGCGCCCTGTGCCGGGTACGTCAGCAGCCCGGCCACCGCCAGCACCCCGGCCGTCCCGGTCACCAGCACCAGGGGGCGCTGGTTGCGGAACCGTCCGGCCAGGGCCGGCATGATGAACGAGAGCGGGACCCCCACACCCAGGATCACGGCCAGCAGCGCCCCGGCGTACCCGGGCGCCAGCCCGTAGCCGGTAAAGATCTTCGGGGCCCACCCCATGAAGATGTAGGCGGCCGAGGCCTGGGTGCCGAAGAAGATGGCCACCCACCAGGCGGTCGCGTTGCGCCACATCGGCCCGATCCCGTTGCCCTCACTGAACGCGCCGACCTGCTGTTGGCGTGCCGCGATCTGGTTGCGCAGCCCGAAGTACACCACCAGCCAGACGCCCAGGGCCAGGGCGGCCAGTGTGGCCCACACGCCCAGCCCCACCCGCCAGTTCCCGCCCAGCGCCTCGTTGACCGGCACCGCGACCCCCGCCACCGCCGAGGCGCCCAACGCCACCGCGGTGGTGTAGGCCCCGGTCACCATTCCCACTCGGTGCGGGAACCAGCGCTTGACCAGCACCGGCATCAGGATGTTGCCCAGTGCGATGCCGGTCAGCGCCAGGGCCGTGCACAGCAGGAACAGCCAGGTGCTCGGGGCGATGGAACGCAGCACCATGCCCAGCAGGATGGCGGCCATGGCACCGATCACCACCAGCTCCGGCCCGCGCCGCCCGGCCAGGCGCGGCGCCAACGGCCCGAGCAGCGCAAAGCACAGTGGCGGCACCCCGGTGAGCATGCCGGCCACGAACCCGTTCATTTCCAGCCCGTCAATCACCGGGTCCAGCAGGGCGCCCAGTGAGGTCACCGCCGGACGCAGGTTCAGCGCCGCCAGGATGAAGGCGATCACCAGCACGGCGGCGAAGCCGCGCGGTGGTGCGGTGGCAGTGGGTTTCATGGGCCTCGATATCAGGTGTGGTGGCGGCGGGGGCATGGGCTGGCCGGCTTAGCTGTCCAGGGTGGGGCCGGGCTGTTCGGTGTGCGGCACGAAGCGCACCATCATGGCCTTGAATCCCGGCGTGTTGGATTCGCGGGCCACCAGGTCCCGGTGCACCAGGGCGTTGGCCTCGGGGAAGTACGCTGCGGCGCACCCCTTCGCGGTGGGGTAGGAGATCAGCCGGAAGCGGTTGGCGCGGCGTTCGGTGCCGCGGAACGTGGAGATCACATCCACCAGCTGGCGGTCGGTGAACCCCAGGTCCTGCAGGTCCTGCGGGTGCACCAGCACCACCCGGCGCCCGTCCTTGATGCCCCGGTAGCGGTCATCCACCCCGTAGAAGGTGGTGTTGTACTGGTCGTGGGAACGCATGGTCTGCAGGATCAGGTGGCCTTCGGGGGCGTGCAGGGCCTCGAACCCGCTGACGGTGAAGCGCCCGCGCCCAATGTCGGTGGCGAAGGAGCGCGAATCGCGCGGCGGATTGGGCAGCACGAACCCGTTCTTCTGCCGCACCTTCCGGTTGAAGTCCTCAAACCCGGGCACCACCCGGGAAATATGCTCGCGGATCACGTCATAGTCCTCGGCCATGGCCCGCCAGTTCACCGGATGGTCCTCACCGAGGATGGCGGTGGCCATGCGCGCCACGATCACCGGTTCGGCCAGCAGGTGCTCGGAGACCGGGCTCAGCCGCCCCTGGGTGGAGTGGATGACGGACATGGAGTCCTCCACGGACAGGAACTGGGCGCCGCCGGGGTGCTTGTCGTCCTTGTCGGTGCGGCCCAGGGTGGGCAGGATCAGGGAGGTCTGCCCGTGCACCACGTGGGAGCGGTTCGGCTTGGTGGAGATGTGCACGGTGAGCTTGGCCCGCTGCATCCCGGCTTCCAACAGCTCGGTCTCCGAGTTCGCCAGGGCGAAGTTCCCGCCCATGGAGACGAACACGTCCACTGCGTCGTTCTCGAACGCGTGCAGGGTTTCGGTGGAGTCATACCCGTGCTGGCGCGGGGCGTGAATCCCGAACTCGGTGTCAATGGCCTTCAGCAGCGCTTCGCTGGGCTTCTCCCAGATGCCCATGGTGCGGTCGCCCTGGACATTGGAGTGCCCGCGCACCGGGCAGGCCCCGGCCCCGGGCTTGCCGAAGTTGCCCTGCATCAACAGCAGGTTGATGATCTCCTTCAGCGTCGGCACGGAGTGCGGCTGCTGGGTCAGGCCCAGCGCCCAGCAGAAGATGGTGGCCTTGGAAGCGACCAGCAGCTGGGCGATTTCGGTGATCTGCGCCCGGCTCAGGCCCGTGGCCCGCTCGGTGGCGTCCCAGTCGATGTGCTGGCGGGCCCGGCGGTAGGCTTCAAACCCGTCGGTGGACGAGTCGATGAAGTCCCGGTCAATGACGCGGCCCGGATCCTGTTCCTCGGCCTTCAGCAGCAGGTGCCCGAACGCCTGGAACAGGGCCAGGTCCCCGCCCACCTTGATCTGCAGGAAGTCGCTGCTGACCTCCTGCGGCCTGCCCAGCATGCCGCCCACGGTCTGCGGGTCCTTGAAGCCGAAGAACCCGGCCTCCGGCAGCGGGTTGACCGCCACCACCCGGGCCCCGCGCTTGCGGGCCTCGGACAGCGCGGAGAGCATCCGCGGGTGGTTGGTGCCCGGGTTCTGGCCCACCACAAAGATCAGTTCGGCATGCTCGAAGTCCTCAAGGGACACGGTGCCCTTGCCGATGCCGATGGTCGGGTTCAGTGCCGAACCGGAGGATTCATGGCACATGTTCGAGCAGTCCGGCAGGTTGTTGGTGCCCAGCGACCGGGCCAGCAGCTGGTACATGAACGCGGTCTCGTTCGCGGTGCGCCCCGAGGTGTAGAAGACGCAGCGTTCGGCCGTGGTGGCGTTCACGTGCTCGGCGACGGTGGCAAAGGCCTGGGACCAGCTGATCGGGGTGTAGTGGGTTTCCCCGGCCCGGATGATCATGGGGGTGGTGATCCGGCCCTGGGAGCCGAGCCAGTACTCGGTTTTCTCCCGCAGCACGCTGATCGGGTGTTCGGCCCACCACTGCGGGGTGACCACCCGGGCACTGGCTTCCTCGGCGATGGCCTTGGCCCCGTTTTCACAGAATTCGGCCGGCTTGCGCCGCCCGGTGATCGACTCGGGCCAGGCGCAGCCGGGGCAGTCGAAGCCGCCGCGCTGATTCACCCGGGCCATGGAGCGCAGCGTGCGGCTCACCCCGGCTTCGGCGAAGCCGCGTTCCATGGAGACCATCACCGCCTTGGCCCCGGCGGCGCTGCGCTGGGGCTCGCTGACCTTCAGTTCCTCTTCATTGATGTCCTGGGTGGGGGCCGGACGGTGCAAGGGGTTCCTCCATGATCTGGGTGCGGGCGGTACTGCTGGTGCGGGTGCCGGTCAGCTTCCGGTGACGCGTTCGGGGTGGGTGTACAGGTTGACGCTGCTGCCCCGGGAGAAGGCGGCGAGGGTCAGCCCGGTGTCCTCGGCCAGCCCCACTGCCAGGGAGGAGGGGGCGCTGACCGCGGTGAGCGTGGGGATGCCGGCCATGGCGGCCTTTTGCACCAGTTCGAAGGAGGCCCGCCCGGAGACCTGCAGCACGGTGTCCTGCAGGGCCAGCTTGCCGGCGCGCAGGGCGGCGCCCAGCACCTTGTCCACCGCGTTGTGCCGCCCCACGTCCTCGCGCAGCACCAGCAGCTGCCCGTCGGTGGAGAACAGCCCGGCGGCGTGCACGCCCCCGGTGTGGCTGAACAGCTTCTGGGATTCGCGCAGGGTGTCGGGCATGGCCAGCAGCACCTCCAGCTGCACCTTCCCGTCCTGTGGGCCAATGCGGAACGCGGACTTCTTGCGCACCTCGTCTATGGAGTTGGTGCCGCAGATCCCGCACGCCGAACTGGTGACCACGTTGCGCATGGCGGCCAGTTCGGGCGGGCGCGCTCCGGGCCCGAGCTGCACCTCGATGACGTTGTAGGTCTGGTTGCCCTCGCCGTCGGTGCCGGCGCAGTAGCGCATTGAGCTGAGCTGTTCGCTGCCGCTGATGATGCCCTCGGCCAGCAGGAACCCGGCCACCAGGTCGAAGTCGTCCCCCGGGGTGCGCATGGAGGTGGTGTAGGCGGTGGCGCCGAACCGGATTTCCAGGGGTTCCTCCCCGGCCAGCTTCTCCTCGCGTACCTTTCGGGCACCGTCAAGGGTGGCGCGGATGACGCGCCGACGCACGATTTTGCGTCCCATGACTGTGCTCCTTTGCTGCAGACCAGACCGGGGTTCGAGGTTCGGGCTCGGGCAGAACCCCTGCCCCTAAGTTAACCCACCGGCTTCGTTGACGCGGCCCGGAACCGCAAAGTATTACGGGCGGGCAGGAAACCGGTGCCCCAGACGGGCCGGTGGCTTGAGAAGCTCAGCGTATCAAGGGCCGCGCCCCGGGGCGTAGCCGGTGCCGGCCGGGAAGCTCAGCGGGTGCGGGAGCCATGCTGGATGTCCGCTGTGTCTTGTCACCCCCGTCTTCTGGTCCCCTGGCGGCGGCGGTAGCCTCAACGGCACATGGTGAGAACGCCGGACCCGCACCGAGGAGTCCGCCACCACGAGGTTCTGGCCGATCCGTGTCGGAGAAAGGCGTGCTTTTTCCAAAGAACTGCCACCTGAGTCGGTGCTGCCCGTTTCACCCGAACCCCTCTTCAAGGAGTATCAGCCATGTCCACGAATCATCCAACAACTAGTCGCTCACGCGCCGCCGTGCAGGTCGCCGCACTGGTGGTCGGCGTGGTGTTCCTGCTGGTCGGCATCCTGGGCTTCATCCCGGGAGTGACCACGAACTATGATGCCCTCTCCGGCGCCGGCCACCATTCGGAGGCGAAGCTGCTGGGCATCTTCCAGGTCTCCTACCTGCACAACGCGGTCCACCTGCTGTTCGGCATCGCCGGTCTGGTGATGGCCCGCAGCATCGGGGCGGCCAAGGGCTACCTGATCGGCGGCGGCATCATCTACCTGCTGCTGTGGATCTACGGTCTGATCATTGACTTTGACAGCACCGCCAACTTCATTCCGCTCAACGACGCGGACAACTGGCTGCACCTGGTGCTGGGCGTGGGCATGGTGGCCCTGGGCCTGGTGCTCTCGCGCGGCCAGCACCGCATCGAATACCACTAGCCGGCCGCCCAAAAGGCGCTAACCGGTCATGGCAGTGCCCGGGGAACTCATCATTCCCCGGGCACTGTCATGTTCCCCCAGTGCGCGCAGCTGCTGACGCGACTTGCCGCCTGGGCTGGTGGGGTGGCCGTGCGCGGCGGGGTGGCCACTAGGCCGTGCGCGGCGGGAACTTGCGGTATTTGCGCACGTGGTTGACGGCGTTCAGCAGCAGGTAGAGCTTGCGCCGCGGGTTCTTCTCGGCCCGGTACTTCAGCGGATTGGAGACCTTACCGGCCTTTAGCAGCGCGGCGGCCTTCCGGCCGGTCGGGGTGTCCAGGTAGCGGCGCAGCAGGGCGTGGGGCAACACCGTGAACAGGCGCTCCTCCCGCAGCTGGGCCATCCCGTCCTGAAGCACCACCGCCGGTTGCCGGCGCACGTCGAAAGCGTCGTACTGGGGGCCGAGGAACTCATTGACATAGAACCGGGCCGGGTTAATGCCCGCGGCGGTGAGGTAGAAGTGGTTGCGACCGAGTCGCGGGTTGATCTCGAAGAACTTGACCTGCCCGTCACGGTGGTCGTATTTCGCGTCGATCATCGCTACCCCGTGCCAGCCGATCTCCCGCAGCATCCGGGCCCCGGCCTCGGCGACCTCACGGTGCCGTCCGGTGACAATCGCCGCCGAGTTGCCCAGCACCAACGGGGCGTGCTCCTCGATCACCACTTCCCCGTACCCGGCAAAGACGACCTCGGTGCCCGAGTCCGACTCAGCGGCGAAGTAGGTGCACAGGCGCATGGCGTCATCCCCGCCGGGAATGTACTCCTGCAGGATGTAGCCCGAGTCGTAGCCGCTGGCATCGATGCGCGAGAGCAGGTCGGTGAGCTGCTGGAAGTCCATGAGCGTGTGGATCTTCTGCTTGCCGGCGAACTTCGCGGCAATCCAGTCCCCGGAACTGGAGGGCTTGCCGATCAAAGGGAAGTTCAGGCCCTCCACCACGGTGGCCACCGCGTTGCCCGGACGGTAGACCCGGGTGCGCGGGTGCGGCACGCCGAGCCGTTCGGCCAGTGCATAGAAGTTCTCCTTCAGCGCCGCCTGTTCAATGACCTCAAGTTCCGGATACGGGATCACGTAGTGGGCCGAGAGCTCCTCGCGGTGCCGGGCGATCAGCATGACGTGGTAGTCCAGGGACCCGAAGAGCAGCAGCGGCCGCTCGCCCTCGCCGGCCAGTTCCTCCGCGAGCTCGCGCAGCGCCTGGACCACCCGGGCCTCATCCGCCATGGAGCCGATGGGACGCAGCTCGATGGCCACCGAATGCTCGATGACCCCGTTGCCGGCGGCGGGCATGACCACCGAACGCACCCCGTAGACCTCATGGAATTCCCGGGCCAGGGTGTAGGTGCCGATGTCCCCGCCGAGGATGACCGGGGCGAAGGGCTGGGCGGGGTCAATCGAGGTGGATGGATTGGCCATAGTCTCTGCTTCCTTGCCTACTTCTTCGCGCGCCAGGTCATGTACTTGTCAAAGGCCCAGGCCAGCGGCTTGATCAGCGCCAGGTCCCATTCCCCGGTGGTCTGGATGATGTCACAGCCGGTGTTCGTCTTGAACTTGGTCAACCCCGCCAGGTGGTGGCCGGCCTCCAGGGTGGGGCTCACCCCGCCCTGGTCCAGGTAGCGGCTGCCGGCGGCGATGGAATCGGCGATCATGCGTTCCATGATGGCCTTGGGGGCAAAGAGCTTGCGCTGTTCGGAGGACGAGGCGCCGTAGATGTACCAGGACAGGTTGGTGGAGCGGATCACGATGGAGGCGGCCAGGTCGGTGCCCTCGTGGCTGGCCAGATACAGCGTGCAGGAGCCGGGCACCGCCCGGTTCAGCGCCAGGTACATGTTCTTGAAGTAGGACAGTGGACGGCCGGTGAACTCGTTGCGGTCCGCGGTATGCCGGTACAGGGCATGGAAGCGGTCCATGTCCTCCAGCCCGCCAACCTCCACCTCCAGCGGCCCGCGCAGGGCCTTGCGGGCCTCGTTGCGGGTGGTGGAGGAGTATTTGGCGCGCACCCCGTCCGCATCCAGCGGCTGGTCCTGCTCATCATGCAGGTCGATGCGGGCCACGTATTCGGGCTGCCCGGCGGCGAAGTCCATGCCGGTGTCCTGCTTGGCGAAGCCCATGGCCTGCAGCTCGCTGAGAACCGCATCGGCGGTGGCGCAGGTGTGCTTGGGCTCCAGGTCCGCCAGCGTGTGCATGCCCTCCTTGCCCAGCGCCTTGCGCACGGCACCCGGCGCCCAGGAACGCACCATCAGCCCGGGGCCCAGCCGCAGCTGGAAGGCCCCGTGGGCCTTGAGGTAGTCCACCAGCGGGGACAGCACCTGGCGCGGGGCGTAGGTGGAAAAGTCGATGACCGGGCCATCGGGAATGTAGGCCAGGGTCTTGCGCACCACCGGCAGCCCGCGGTGCAGCACCAGCGCGGCGCCCACCAGCTCATCCGCGGCGAACCAGCCCAGGGACTCGCCCCGCCATTCGCCCTTCACCTGGGCCCATTCGGGCCGCTGCAGGAAGCTGACCTGGCTGGTGCGCTCCAGGAAGGCGGTGTGTTCGGCGGTGGAAATCGGGCGCAGATGAAGATCTATCGTGCTCACACGCCCCAGCTTACCGTGCACGCCCCGCGATTCCCGGCAGCCCGGCGCCCCCCAGAACGCCGGGTAGGCCACACTGTTTCCGGGCTTCGGGGGTGAACGCCGGCCCGGGTTTGCACCTGCGGTTAGCGGCGCAGGTTCGGCACGAAGCGGGCCAGCGGGCCCAGGAAGTTATCCAGTTCGGCCGAGCGGATCATGCGCAGCAGCAGCAGGTAGACCACCAGCATCACCACGCCCACCACGGCCAGGGTCAGGAACGCGGCCGGGATGGAGGACCAGGCAAAGCCCCAGCTGTAGCCGCCCATGATGCCCAGCACCACGGCGCCAACCACCCCGGAGACCACGGCCATCGCCCCGATGCGGATATAGGTGTCAAGCACGTGCACGGTCCCATAGTCCCCATAACGGCGCACCAGCAGGAAGTGGGCGATGATGGCCGAGATGATGTTGGTGACCCCGTAGATCAGGGCCACCGCAGCGGTGATCTGCACGGCCGGCAGCGTCACGGTGGCGGTGAAGGCCAGCGCCACGCCCAGGGCGGCGATGATGCTTTGGATGATCATCGGGGTCTTGGTGTCCTCGTCGGCGAAGAATACGCGCAGCATGAAGAAGTGCGCGGACTTGAACGGCAGGCCCAGCGCGGTCAGCAGCAGCAGCTGACCGATGGCCGCGCCCTGCAGCATCGCGGTGGAGGAGCTACCGGCGAACAGCCGGCCCAGCGGGCCGGCCAGCACGATGAAGGCGACGGTGGCGAACACCACCGGCACCGCGGAGGTGCGCAGCCCCTTGGACAGCAGCGGCCCGATCTCCTCGGTGCGCTGCTCCTGGAAGGACTTGGTGAACTCGTTGAAGTAGATGGTGGCCAGGGCCAGCACGAACACCGAATGCGGCAGCACGGTGATCAGCTGGGTGGTGTTCAGCGCGTATTCGCCGGGCACCGAGGCGCCCCCGTTGGGCATGGCCAGGCGCGCCGGGGTGGCGGCGGAGACGAAGCGGGAGTTGACCAGCGAGGCGATGTTGCCCACCGTCATCGAGCCCAACGTCCAGATCGCGATCTTGCCCACGTGGCGCAGGCCCATGCCGCGCCAGGCGAAGTCCGGGCGCAGCTTCAGGCCCAGGTTGCGCAGCGGCCAGAACAGCACCACCGCCTGCAGCGCGATGCCCAGGGTCGAGCCGCCGGCCAGCAGCACGGTCTTGGCCGCGCTCCAGTTCTCCAGCTGGTTCGCATCCCCGCCGTATGCTCCGAACAGGGCGATGAAGGCACCGATCACCCCGATCTGCACCACGTTGTTCACCACCGGGGCCCACATGAACGCCGCAAAGCGCCCGTGCGCGTTGAGCACCTGGCCCACCACAGCGTAGACCCCGTAGAAGAAGATCTGCGGCAGGCACCAGAAGGCGAACGTGGTGCCCAGGGCCAGCATGGCCGGGGTCCACCCCAGGGTGAGCACCTTGATCAGCGGCCCGGCCATCAGGGTGAGCAGCACTGTTGCGGCGCCGACCACCACGATGGTCAGGGTCAGCAGCTTGGAGGTGTAGGAGCGCCCGTTGTCGCTGTTCTTCGAGGCCTTGATCAGCTGCGGCACCAGCACCACGTTGAAGATGCCGCCGGCCAGCAGCATGAAGATGATGGTGGGGATGACGTTGGCTTTTTCGAAGATGTCGGCCATGGTGGTCGACGAGCCGATCGCCACCGCCAGCAACGCGGTGCGCAGGAACCCGAGCACGCGCGAGACGATGGTCCCGGAGGTCATCAGCGCATAGACCTTCGAGGAGTGCTCCCGCTTCACGCTGGCGGCAGGGGGCACCGCCTCCTGGGGGGCCTGCGTGGCCACCGCCTCGGTCTGCGGGTCCTCGATCCGGGTGTTCTCGGATCGGCTCTTGGATACCTGGGACATATTCTGGAAAGCTTCACCCTATTGTTTCGGCGCACGCCCGGCCCGGTCCCGTCCCGGCTGCCCGCGGCAGCCCCGGTGAGGGCCGCACCCGTGCAGCGGGCCCTGTTAAAGGAATCCCGCACCGCCGCCGGGGACCTGCCGGTCCCCGCTGCGCCTGTGGCACCGGCCGGTTGCCCGGTCGGCGGCCGCCGGGCACGCCGGCGACAAACACTCATTGTAACGATCCCCGCTGGTCGTCAAAGCGGAAAAACCTAGGCCACGTGCTTACCGGACCTCAGGTTGCGATCCACACCACACGAATTCCACTTGATACCCCATACCCCCTAGGGGTATAGTCTTGATCATGGAACACGAAGCACAGAGCCATGATGCCCACGAGGGCCATGGCTACACCAGCGACAAGGCCGCGGTGCTGCGTCGCCTGAAGCGCATCGAGGGACAGGTGCGCGGGGTGGCGAAGATGGTCGATGACGAAAAGTACTGCATCGACATCCTCACCCAGATCTCCGCCATCAACGCGGCCATGCACAAGGTCAGCGTCCAGCTGATCGAGGAGCACATCGGGCACTGCGTGGTCTCCGCGGCCAACCAGTCCCGGGACACCGGCAACCCGGACATCGTCGTGGACAAGGTCACCGAAGCCAGCGCGGCCATCTCCCGGCTGCTGCGCTAGAAAAACCACGGACCGCCGGCAGCCACCGGCGGCCAGCGGGCGCGGAGAGAACCCCGCCCCGCCGCACACCAGCGCCCCGTGGGCGCACAACCATCACACAGGAGAACAATCATGGGAACCCAGAACGGATGCGGCTGCGGCTGCTCGGGCGAGTCGGCCAACAAGACCAATGAGGGCCTGAAGATCACCAGCCGCCCCGACGGGCAGGCCGAAGCGGTCCGCACCCAGGTGCAGATCAACGGCATGACCTGCGGGCACTGCGTGGCCTCCGTGACCGAGGAGCTGGAAGAGCTCTCCTCGGTATCCGGCGTGGATGTCCAGCTGGTCGCCAACGGCACCTCCACCGCCACCATCACCTCTGCCGCCGCCCTGGACGATGCCGCCATCCGCGCGGCCATCGACGAAGCGGGCTACAACGTGGTAGCAATCAGCCGCTAATTGCCCCAGCAGCAGGCGGCACACCTCTCCAACACCAAGGGATTGATGATGTCCACCCAAACCGAACAGAACCTGCCAACCGCGGGTGAGCGCACAGTTGACCTGGACATTCAGGGCATGACCTGCGCCTCCTGCGTGAACCGGGT
>NZ_VATX01000011.1:0-64998 GCF_005774635.1 Glutamicibacter sp. V16R2B1 | reverse complement strand
GTCACCGCCTCGGTCAACCTGCCACTGGAAAACGCGAAGGTCACCGTCCCGGCGGACATCAGCGATGAGATGCTGATCGAAATCGTCAAGGCCGCCGGCTACGAGGCCAGCGTGCGCCAACCCGAGCACGGGCACCAGAGCGCCGCGCCGGAGGAACCGGCTGGGACCAAGCCCACCGAGCACGGCAACCTGCGCAACCGTGTGATCTTCTCCCTGGTCTTCACCATCCCGCTGTTCGTGATCTCCATGATCCCCGGCGCCCAGTTCCCGCATTGGGGCTGGGTGGCGTTCGCGCTGTCCACCCCGGTGGTGTTCTACGGCGCCTGGCCGTTCCACAAGGCCGCGGCCATCAATGCGCGGCACCTGACCAGCACCATGGATACCCTGGTCTCCCTGGGTGTGCTGGCCGCCTACTTCTTCTCGGTCTTTGAACTCTTCCGTGACCCGATGATGACCGCCCATACCGGCGGCGGGATGCACGAGCACACCCTGTACTTTGAGACCGCCGGCGTGGTGGCGACCTTCCTGCTGATCGGCCGCCACCTGGAGGCCCGCGCCAAGAACCGCGCCTCGGATGCCCTGAAGACCCTGCTGGACCTGGGGGCCAAGGAGGCGGTGGTGCTGCGCGATGGCGTGGAACACCGCATCCCGGCGAACCAGCTGCAGATCGGGGACCAGTTCGTGGTCCGCCCCGGCGAGAAGATCGCCACCGACGGCAAGGTCATTGACGGGGCCAGCGCCGTGGACACCTCCCTGCTGACCGGTGAATCGGTGCCGCAGAAGGTGGCGGCCGGGGATGAGGTCACCGGCGCCACCATCAACACCTCCGGACGCCTGGTCATCGAGGCCACCCGCATCGGCGCGGACACCACGCTGGCCCAGATGGGCCGCCTGGTCTCCGAGGCCCAGTCCGGCAAGGCGCCGATCGCCCGCCTGGCCGACCGGATCTCCGCGGTCTTCGTCCCGATCGTGCTGGGCATCGCGGTGCTCACCTTCCTGGCCTGGTGGCTGTTCAGCGGCGACGTGCTGGCCGCCTTCACCGCCGCGGTGGCGGTGCTGGTCATCGCCTGCCCGTGCGCGCTGGGCCTGGCCACCCCGATCGGCCTGCTGGTCGGCACCGGGCGCGGCGCACAGCTGGGCATCCTGATCCGCGGCCCGGAAGTGCTGGAGGACACCCGCAAGCTGAACACCATCGTGCTGGACAAGACCGGCACCGTGACCACCGGGGTGATGACCTACCTGGGCACCACCGCGGTGGAGGGGGTCAACCCGGACCGGGCACTGGCCGTCGCGGCCGCCGTGGAACACCACTCCGAGCACCCGATCGCCCAGGCCATCGCCACGGCCGGGGCCGAGCTGGGAGCGCTGGCCGAGGTCAGCGGCTTCGACTCGGATCCCGGCGGCGGGGTGAAGGGCATCATCGACGGGCACAAGATCGTGGTCGGACGCTACAGCTGGCTGGAGTCCGAAGGCACGGTGCTGGATGAGGCGGCCATGCAGATGCTGCACTCGGCCGAGGAAGCCGGGGCCACCGCCATCCTGGTCTCGGTGGATGACAAGTTCACCGCGGTGATCTCCGTGGCCGACAAGATCAAGGATTCCTCCGCCGAGGCAATCCGCGGCCTGCAGCAGCGCGGGCTGCGCGTCATGCTGCTGACCGGTGACAACCAGCAGGTCGCCACGAAGGTGGCCGGCAGCGTCGGCATCCAGCCGCAGGACGTGTTCGCCGGGGTCTTCCCGGCCGACAAGGCCAAGGCCATCGAGCAGCTGCAGTCCGAGGGCCAGGTCGTGGCCATGGTGGGCGACGGGGTGAACGACGCCCCGGCACTGGCCCAGGCGGACCTGGGGATCGCCATGGGCTCGGGCACCGACGTGGCCATCGAGGCCGCGGACATCACCCTGATGGGCAATGACCTGCACCAGGTCAACGACGCCATCGCGCTGTCCGAAAAGACGCTGTCAACGATCAAGACGAACCTGTTCTGGGCCTTTGCCTACAACACCGCCGGCATCCCGGTGGCGGCCCTGGGACTGCTCAGCCCAATGATCGCCGGTGCGGCCATGGCGGCCAGCTCGGTGCTGGTGGTGCTGAACTCGTTGCGGCTGCGCCGCTTCGGCAAGAAGTAGCCACCGGACGCTGAGCCCAACACCACAAGCCACGGTGTGGCTGCTCCCCCTTGCGGGACGGCAGCCACACCGTGGTTTTGTGCGTTAATCCCCGGCACGGGCACTGGCCTGGAGCGTGCGAAGGCATGGCAGCCGGCCTAGGCCCGACCCTGCCCGCCGGAACCGGCGACCAGCCGCTCGCCCTAGTCGTTGGGGCGGGACGATGCGCGGCGCTGCAGCACGAGCATGCGCCAGGCTCCCAGCGCCCCAAGGACCAGAAACACCGCCGCAGCGATCATGGACACCCGCGTGGCATCGGCAAACCCGGCCGCCAGCGCGTCCACGGCCGGACTGGACTGCCCGGCGCCCTGGGCGCGCAACTGGCTGATCGTTGTGCCGGCCGACTGCCGGGTCGCCTCGGCCAATTCACCGGCCTTCGCTCCCGCCACCCCGGCACCGGCCAGGCTGGAAGGCAACGTGAGCGCCAGGCTCGCGGCCAGCACGGCCCCGGAAATCGCGGTTCCCAGCGCCGAACCGACCTGGCGCACCGTGCTTTGGGTTGCCGAACCCTGGCCCGAGATCTCCACCGGCACCCCGGAGAGCACGGTTCCGGTCAGCTGGGCCGAGGCCAGGCCAAGACCCAGCCCATACAACACCAAGGGCGCCGCAACAGCCAGCGGCGGGACGCCCGCGGAGAGCACCACGGCCAGGATCAGGACGCCAAGGGTTTCCATGCCCAGGCCCAGCAGCACTGTCCCGGCCGCGGAAATCCTGGCGGCCAGGTGACGGGCCAGAGCCCCGGAAATGAACGCGCCCACCGCCATGGCCACCAGCACCAACCCGGAGGACAACACGGAGAGTCCCAGGGCATTGACCAAAAACAGCGGCAAGACGAACAACAGCGCGAACTCACCAATCGCCACGCTTGCGGCGGTCAGGTTCCCCCAGGAGAACGTGGGAACGGTAAACAGCTGCAGTTCCAGCAGGGCCGAGCGGCGCACCCGGGCCCGGTGCCGTTCCCAGAAGATGAACAGCACAATGGCCGCTGCCGCAATCAACAGGGCAACCGGGACAATGGATATCGCGGCATCCGCGGGCCAGATGAAGGGGCCCACGCGCAACTCGGACTTCGGCTTCCACCAGCCGGTCTCGGGTCCTTCGATAATGGCGAACACCAGGGCACCCATCCCCAGCGCACTGAGCAAGGCGCCGTCCACATCCACGCCGCGGGCCGGCTTTCCACCCTTGGTTTCCGGGACGAAGACCAGCGCCAGCACCAGCAGCACCGCACCCAGGGGCAGGTTCACCAGGAAGATCCAGTGCCAAGAGGCATATTGCGTCAACAGGCCGCCGGCCAGGGGTCCCACGGCGGCGGCACCGGAAATCACCGCACCCCAGATGCCAAACGCGGCGGCGCGCTGCTTGCCCTGAAACATGGCATTCACCGTGGACAGCGTCGCCGGCATGATGCAGGCAGCGCCCACCGCCTGGACCGCGCGGGCCGCAATCAGGGGCCCCGCCGCCCCGGCCCCCGCGGCCAGAAGAGAGCCAAACGCAAAGAGCAGCAGTCCACTGACGAAGAGCTTCTTGCGGCCCCACCGGTCGGCCAGGCTTCCGGCGGACAGCAGCAGGGCGGCCAGCACCACCGCGTAAAGACTGTTGACCCATTGGGCATCGCCCAGGTCCAGACCGATATCGGCAATGATCTGCGGCAGGGCGACCCCGACAATGGTCCCGTCAAGGACCACAAGCCCCAGTCCGGCGGCCAGAATAGCCAAGGCTCCCCACGGGTGTGATGCCTGCGGGGAGCCCTGAGGGTTCATGGTGTCCGAAGTAGCCACCGATGCGTTCCTTTCGATACCCAAGTTTCAAGGTCGTGGTGCTGCTGCACCGCACCATCGACTCTAGGTGGACGAAAAGTTGCTGCCATCAACCAAATGGTTGATCGGTTTAGGACCTCAGGAGAGGCCCGACTTACGCGATAGCAAGGTCGCCCTGCGGTGCTCGGTACTACATTCTAGGAGTTTGGGGAAGTCATGGACGCGCGCTGGGACACGAAAAGTATTTAGCATTGACTAAATCGAGGCATGCGACTTAGCGCTCTGAATCAGAGTAAATACGCGTTCACGCACTTCTCCGAAACGTTCCAAGCGTTTCGTCTCTAGCTGGTTACGCGGATTGGGCAACTCGGTCACTATATTTTCCGTCACTGACGTAGGTGCCCCGGACAGCACCAGCACCCGATCAGCAAGATAAACTGCTTCGTCAATATCATGCGTCACAAACAAAACCGTTGTGTTGTACTCATCACGAAGACGAAGAACGAGATCTTCCAGCTCGACACGTGTCTGAGCATCAACGGCGGCGAATGGTTCATCCATGAGAAGGACATCTGGATTATAGGCTAATCCCCTAGCAATCGCGGCTCGCTGTTGCATCCCGCCAGACATTTGCCATGGGTAAAGCTTCCCTTTCCCCGATAATCCTACGGACACTAGTGCACGCTCCACTCTCCCCCCTATATCCGCCCTGCTCCCCGTCCCCTTTAGTGGGAGAGCGACGTTCTCAGCCACGCTCATCCAAGGCAGGAGCGAACGAGAATAATCCTGGAAGACCACTGCAAGCTTGGCGGGAGGTTCAGTGACTTCCTGCCCTTCAAAAACAGTTCTTCCGCTCGTGGGAGCCTGCAACCCAGCAATGCTTCGTAGCAGCGTCGTTTTGCCTGAGCCTGATGGACCGACGATGCAAACAAACTCGCCACGGTTAACTTCGAAATTGATTCCGTCCAGAATCGCGACATCGCCATAACTTTTGCGCAACCCTTCAACAGTGAGCAGCGATTCATTTGAATTTGTAAGTACTTTCATGATGCTTCTCAGACTTTCTCTGTAGCGTTGAAGAGCCCTCGGTGCCACGACAAGACACGACGCTCTACTAGGACGAAGACGGCAGTGGCAATATAACCCAGCAATCCGAGCACAATAGTTCCCGCCCAAGTCTCTGGGACTGCGAACATCTGTTGAGAGTTCAAAACATAAAAACCAATGCCAGCGGTAGATGCAAACATTTCCGAAACAACGATAAGGATGATGGAAAGCTGGAGTGTAACTCGCAGGCCAGCAAAAATCTGCGGCGCTGCGGCCGGAAGCAGAACACGGAATACTCGCTGAGAGTACGACAGGCGATAGGAGCGAGTCATGTCGGAGACCTGCGGATCCAGACCGCGCACGCCTTCGATAGTATTCAGCAAAGTTGGCCAGACTGCGCCAGCGACGATGACTGAAATATTCATCGTCGTACCGATTCCGAAGATCAATAGGGCTACAGGAAGAATCGCGGGCGGCGGGATAGCGCGAAAGAACTGGATCAATGGATCGAGAGCGGCTCCTAGCCACTTCGACATTCCAATCAACAAACCAAGAACTACGCCAACGATGCCCGCCAACACAAATCCCACAGCGAACTTGCCGATGCTCGGCAACGCATCACTAACGAAACGTTCCCCTAGCCAATCATGGGCGAAAGTCTGCATGATGACCCTAAGAGGAGGAGCATAAACACTTGTTGAGTTTGCTGATCCAAACCACCACGCCAGAAGAATCAAAACTGGCAACCACAGCATAATACTGACGTCCCGTAGCAATTTTTTCATTTCAGCTTTCCTTCACACGCATCGAGGGGTGCCAAAAAAGCAATGGCTTTCCTACGAGTTCAAACAACGCATTGACTGCCAGCCCAATCAATCCTGTTGCCATGATCAACGCGTACATGACTGGCAGATCAGCAGTATTTTGTGCGAGTGAAATGCTCTGCCCCAAGCCTGTGGCACCGCCGATCAGTTCGGCCACGACTGCGACGACGATAGCAATACTGGCAGAAACGCGCAGGCCTACGAGTGCATGTGGCACCAAGGTCGGAAGCAAAATGTGTCTGACTGTTCGCGTCCACCCAAAGCGGTAAGAACGGGCCAAATCCAGCTGCGTCTTGTCAACACCCCGCGCACCATACGAGATCTGAATCAGCAACGGCCAAAGCGATCCCATTACGACGAGGAAGACTTTCATAGTCGGCGAGGGACCCCAGAAAAGGAGTGCCAACGGCAACAAGGCAACAGGAGGAATCGGTTTAAGGAACTCGATGACCAACGTCATGGACTTGGATACGAACTGGACACGACCTATGGCCAAGCCTAGAGGAACAGCGATTATCGTGACAATTAGCAGGCCAACCCCAGCAGCTGCCAATGTCGAAGCAACCGCCGCCCAAAAGGAAGCGTTGAAAATTAGACCACCAAGTGCAACTAAGACTGCGCTAGCAGCAGGAAAGGCGACCTCCGGTAGAATGCCAGATCTGGCCGCTACCTCCCAAATTATCAACACTGTCAAAACAGTCACGGATCCTGCTAAAGATTTGCTTATGCGCAGTCTCCGCTGCCTTTGTTTAACAGTTCGCCCCAGCGACATCCCCCAGGTTCCAGCACTCATGACAGCACCAACTTTTCGCTTGCAGGGGCTTGAGCCAAGAAGTCGGTTTCAACCATCACAGAGGAGATTTCGATGAGGGTATCGGGTTCTAGGTTGCTAGCAAAAGTCGGTTTGACCATTTTTCCTGCCAGATCCTTGTCCATATCTAGTTCAGAAACCAGAATGGACTCCAGAAGTTTCGGATCTTGATTTGCCAGCTCATTTGCTTTGATCATAGAACGGCAAAAGGCATCTACTTCATCTCTCCGGGAAGCGATCAGTTGTTCTGAAGCGAAGTACACTGATTCCATTCCGACGGACTTGAAGGCTAATGAATAAAGAGCGGTCAGTTCTTGCGCACCTTGCTGTAATCCGATGGTTACGAATGGTTCGGCGACAGCCGCTGCTTGAATTCGCCCCTGCTTTAGAGCGGCCAAAGAATCAGCCATTGGCATCGCAACGATATTGAGGCTTTTTGGATCTACACCGGCTTCCTTTAACAGCTTTGCTATCGCTATATGGGGTTGGGAGCCTTGAGCATTGACCGCGAGTGTCTTTCCCTTCAAATCTCCCAAGGTTGATGGTCCATCAGATCCGACGAGTACGCCAATGGTGTCAGACTCAGGGGTATCAGGGTTTGCTCCCGCAGGCGCCACTGCTCGAACCGGCAAGTTCTTGGATACTGCGTTAATAAAAGGAGTTCCAGAAGACGTTCCAAAGGAAAGCTGGCCATTGATCACTGACGGAACAATTGACGCCGCATTCTGAATTTTCTGTGTTTTAACTTCCAGTCCCTCTTCACGGAAAAATCCCTCCTTCTGCGCGATGTATACGGGAGCAAAGTGGGCAACCGGAATCATCCCCACCGTGAGCAAGCCGTTTCCAGTGCCTGAACCGTTAGGAGCAGACTGCGTGGGACTTTGCCCCCCACATGCAGCCAGTAAAGGCGCGGCAAGCATTAGGCCTAAGACAGATCGGCGTTTCATCATCTGGGTCCTCCGTTAGAAAACTGCCACGTCCGTAAATCGGATGTGAGGTATCTAACCTAACGATCCCAGCACCCTTCCTATACGACAAGAAGGAATAACTTGCCTACCCTATAGGTTTTTCCTATATAACCTCTCGGGTTTCGTCCAAAGCCATCTCCAGAAACAGCTTCATGACCGCAGTAAACTCCGATTTCCGGCTATAAATCACAGCCGACTCGAGATGCGGTAATTCTTGCCTCAGTTCACGAAGCATTACTCCTCCACCCGGCATAGTACGAACCGGCTCCGGTACCAGAGATAGCCCTAGCCCTGCCGCGATAAGAGGCATGGCAGTGGGTACGGACTCCACAGTACGCACTCGGCCGGGACGCAGATGATAGTCACGCCATGCGCCAGTAATTATCTCAGGAAGGCTATCTACGCCGAGAGTAGAGCGAACCATGAACCACGTCGCACCATCGAGCTCCCTTAGATCTATCGGGGCATTTCCGCTGCTAAGTGCGGAGGGCAAAGCTGCAATTAGAGGAAATGATCCAGCCTTAACGATTTGTAGTTCGTGTCCCCAACGCTCTTTGAGTTCACTTGCCGCCGTCACCGAGACGACGCCGAGGTCCGCCTTCCTGGTTCGCACGTCCTCTAAGACTTGCAAAGGGGCTGGCGAAGTCACTGTCACGTCTACTTCAGGTGCAGCTTCGGCGAAGCGCTTCAACAAATCGGGCAAGGGGCCCCAGAGGAATGGCGAAACGACCGCAAGTCGCAGATCCCCTACACCACCCGCATCAATCAACTGCAACCGCTGACGCTCATCGTCCATTGCGCCCATCAGCTCGTTAGCGAATCGAGTCAGTTCCCGACCAGCCTGTGTGGGAATAATTCCCCGCGCAGCTCGTGTCACCAAGGATACTCCGAGGTCTCTTTCCAACTGGCTCAACGCAGAGCTAAGTGGCGGTTGAGTCATGTGCAGCCTTACTGCAGCACGGGAAATTGACCCTTCCTCCACGATAGCGAGGAAGTAGCGGAGTAGTCGTGTATCCATATCTTGCGAGTATACCGTTGTGGCTTTATTTGTATTGGATATATATCTCGACTGCTGGAAAGCTCGTTTCAGAATCTATTCCGAGGAGCGGGACGTGGACACTTTGCAAGATCCGAATAAAAGCGCTGGGAGAAATGACGCCGGCCCAAGACTGGGCAGGTTCCTCATTGACGGAAACTGGATTGAACCGTCTTCCGGCTCAGTACACTTGTGCACGAATCCAGCCAACGGTGAGGTCCTTGGCACGCTGGGTGAGGCGAGCACAGCTGAACTTAATGCGGCAGTCACTGCAGCACGCCGGGCCTTAGACTCGGGCCCATGGCGCAACATGCTTCCCAACGAGCGAGCCCGACTTCTATGGAGGGTTGCCGACGCAATCGAGACGAACGCCAGTGAATTGGCGCGTTTGGAATCACTGGATCAAGGACAGCCTCTTAGCCTTGCTATGAACATGTCTGTGCTTGGCGCGGCTGAACATTTCCGCTACTTTGCTGGATGGTGTACAAAACTTGATGGACGAGTGCCTTCGGTTTCTCGACATGATGCCATGCTGTACACAAGGCGCGTTCCGGTTGGTGTTTGCGGTCTAATTACACCGTGGAATTTCCCCTTGCTCATCGCTGCATGGAAATTAGCCCCCGCGTTGGCCACAGGAAATACAGTTGTTCTAAAGCCGGCTGAGCAGACTTCATTAACTACGTTACGGCTTGCCGAACTAATGCATGATGTTGGAATTCCCCGGGGTGTGCTGAACGTGATCACTGGGGCTGGACCAACAGGGCAAGCTATGACCGAGCACCCTGGGATCGACAAGATCTCGTTCACTGGCTCCACTGCAGTCGGACGATCTATCGTCCGAGCTTCGGCAGGAAACTTCAAAAGGCTCTCGCTGGAACTCGGTGGTAAGGCAGCCTCCGTGATCTGCCCAGACGCGGATCTTAACAAAATCGTTCCTAAGAACATCGCCAACGTTATTAACAATGCGGGTCAAGTTTGTGGCGCTCTTTCACGTTTCTACGTTCACCAGTCGTTACATGACGAATTCGTAGAACGGGCCGCTGCCGAACTGTCATCCGTCAGGGTAGGCGCTGGCCTGAACAAAACCAGTCAAATGGGTCCGCTGAATAGCGTTGAACATCTGGAACGGGTGGACCACATGGTGAAAGCCGCTATAGCTGAAGGAGCAACGCCTATCGTAGGAGGCTCCCGTTTGGATGGAATATACGCTTCCGGCAGCTTTTATCCACCAACGATGCTTGAGGGAGTCACAGAAGACATGTCGGTAGCTCGTGAAGAGATATTCGGGCCTGTGATGCCCATTATGACTTACAACGATGAGGAGGAGGTCATCTCCCGGGTCAACAACTCCGATTACGGTCTCTCGGCCTCGGTTTGGACTGAGAATCTCGCACGTGGACATCGACTCGCTTCCCACATTTCAGCGGGTGCGGTGCGCGTGAATACGGTGTCTGGCCTCGACCCAGCAGCCCCCTGGGGCGGTATGCGGGCCTCCGGATGGGGACGTGAGATGGGCGAAGAAGCCCTCGAGGCCTACACAGAGGTAAAAGCTACCTGGATTGGATTGGAATAAAAATTGAAACTAAAAGCTGCAGTCGTCGAGGCCGTCAATGCTGAGTGGGAAGTGCGTGAAATTGAACTCCGTGAGCATGATCTCCGTCCCGGAGAAGTCTTGGTTCGGATGGGCGCGGCAGGACTTTGCCACACCGATGAACATATCAGACACGGAGAGCTACCCGCTCAATTCCCTCTCGTTGGAGGGCATGAAGGTGCCGGTGTAGCAATATCTGTGGGAGACGGTGTAAGCCATATTTCTCCGGGCGATCACCTGGTTTTCACCTTCCGTCCGAGTTGTGGGTTATGCCATTATTGCGTAAATGGCATGGCCCACCTCTGTGTGGAAATCAATGAAATCAAGAACGGCGACCCCAATCCGCGATTCCACCACGCCGGCGAAGGACTCAATGCTCAAAGCCTCATCGGCACCTTTGCCGAATACGCAATTGTGAAAGCCACTTCATGCGTCATTGTTGACCGAGACGTTCCAATGGACGTCGCGGCGTTGCTAGGTTGTGCGATTCCTACGGGATACGGCGCCGCCGTCCACGCTGGAAGGGTTCGTCCGGGCGATCACGTAGTGGTGGTTGGAATGGGTGGCGTGGGCACGAACGCAGTTCAGGGAGCCAAAGTCTCTGGCGCTTCGACAGTAGTAGCTGTTGACCTATCCACAGATAAACTTGCACTCGCTCGCACTTTCGGAGCCGATGCCGCCTTCAAGTCGCTGGGTGAGGCCGCCACGTTCATCAGTGAATCGAGCAGTGGCGGTAAAGCGACCGTGGTCATTCTCACCGTCCCGGTAGCGCAATTAGCCATCCAGGCAGTGTCCGTCCTTGAGCAGGGTGGACGCTTGGTACTCGCAGCGCTCGGCGATCCATCCAGATTCCGCCTCGATTTGCCCATTAACCAATTGGTCATGAACGACATCACTGTACGGGGAACGGTAATGGGTTCTTCGTCTTTGCGAAGGGACATTCCAACAATTTTGAACCTATACCGTCAAGGCAAGTACAAACTTGACGAACTCATCACACACCGTTTCTCTTTAGATGAAATTCGTGAAGGATACTCGCGGTTGGATCAGGGAGACGTTGTACGTGCAGTAATTCAATACGGATAAGGAAGCAGGGGGCGATCGTAACTAAGCGATCGTCCCCTGTCTGCGTACGCCGCGTCGGATTGATCAGCCGGGCCCATACTCTCGTCTTCAAATCATCGAGATCCCACCGCTTGAAGTTCGCAAATGACGTCGTGTCCCGGCAGCAATTGGTCGGCGCGGCTAATGGCCGACCGGCTGACGCAGCTCATCCACGCGCACCAGCACGACCCCGCCGACGATCAGCAGGCCACCGAAGAGCTGGATCAGCCCGGGCAGTTCTCCAAGCAGCAGCCACGCCCACAACACCGCAAAGAGCACTTCGGTCAGTGAAATGAAACTGGCGACCTTGGATCCCAGGGCCCGGGCGGCCATGATCCCAGTGACATAGGCGATGACCGTAGACAGGATGATCATTCCGCCCAGGGCGACCCACCATTGCGTCTGCAGAGCAGCCAGGTTCACCTCAGTAAACGTCACCTCCATGGACAGGATGCCGAACAACCCGATCAGGGCCATCATCAGCGAACCGACCAGCAAACCACCGGCGGACAGCATAATCGGCGGCAGCGCGCCGTTGACCCGGGCACTGACAAAGAAGTAGACGGTCAGGCCAATGGCTGCGCCGATTCCCCACATCACCCCGATGGGATCAATGCTCGTGGTTCCGGCAATATCCAGCACGGCCATGAGCCCCACCAGTGCGACCAGGGTGCCGGCGATGGTGGGAATGCGCGGACGCTTCTGGTGCCTGATCCACAGCACCAGCACAATGAAGACCGGCGCCAGGTATTCGAGCATCAGCGCCACCCCGACATCCAGCCGCTGCACGGCCAGGAAGTAGCACAGCTGGCAGGCGGCCACCCCGAACAACCCAAAGAGCAGGATCGGTGCCCAGTTCGTGCGCAGCAGCGTCCAGCGTCCCCGCATCGCGATGATTGCGGGGATGGCCAGCACCAGCGCAGCACCGGCCATTCGCCAGGTCACCGCCGCGGCCGGAGACCATCCGGCCTCCATCAGGGCCTTGGCGAAAGAACCGGATAGGCCGAAGACCGCGGAGGACAGCAGCGCGATCCACACTCCGACCATGTTTCCGGTCTTGCGGGGCTTGGAAGCAGCATGCGGAAGGGCCTCGGGGGCTGAAGATATCTCGGGCATGGGTGCTGGCTTTCGGAACGGGCTCCCGGTTCCCGCGCGCCCCTCAGAGCACGACCCGCGCACGGGAGTCAGGAGTCATTGAATGTATGATCATGACAATACGATTCTGCCGAAATGCTCGTCAATCCATGACGACTTACAGGAGTCACAATGACCTTTGCACCTGACACACAGGCTTCGCTGCGCACTGTGGTCAACCTGCTGAACACCAACTCCGGACTGGTGGACAAGCTCGAAACCGTCGGGGACCTGGACTACTTCCTAGACACCGAACGCTTCACCGGGGCCCGGGCGAACAACCTGGCCGAGCTGCGTTCCATCCGCCAGCTGCGCTCCCAGTTGCACGACATCTGGACCGCGGATGAGGACAACGCGGTGCGCCGGGTCAATGCCATCCTGCGCAACGCGCAGGCCCTGCCCCAGTTGATCAAGCATGACGAGTGGGACTACCACCTGCACGCCACCACCCAAAGCGCCCCGCTCTATGACCGCATGGCTGTGGAGGCCGCCATGGCCGTTGCCGAGGTGATCCGCTCCAAGGGGCTTGAGCGCCTGCGCATCTGCGCTTCACCGGACTGCCGGGCGGCGCTGGTCGACCTCTCCCGCAACCGGTCGAAGCTGTACTGCGACACCGGCAACTGCGCCAACCGCGAGCATGTCCGGGCCTACCGGGCACGTAAGGCCAGGCGCGCCTGAGGTTTTCACGCACGGGATTATTCCCGTGCCGGTACTCGCCGCAAAACTGCGGCACCTTTAGGATGAAACCACGAACAGACTTGATCTGCAGATCCACTTCCCGGTGTGCAGGACCTGGCACCGGAAAGTACGTCGGAGGGATGGACCATGAACGAGCACCACGCGTCTGAGGACTATGAAGCACGACTGGAACGCACCGATGATTCGCCCTTGAAGGCCGCAGCCCGCTGGACGGCGGCAGTGGCTTCGGCGGTCCTGGGCGATGCGGAGTTTGAACCCTCCGGTTCCAGCGTGGTGGTCTACTCGCGCACCGATGATTCCCGGGTCCTGACCCTGCCCACCTCGAACCTGGAAGAAGCCGAGCGGCTAATTGCCCTGGTGCGCCGGGATCTGGGGGAACTGAGCCCGGAGGACTTCCTCTCCGAATGGGGTCCGGCCGACGAGCCGGAGGAGTAGGCGCCGGCCCGCCGCGGGCGGCGGCAAGCCGAAACCCGGCCGATGACAATGGTGGGCCGCCCCTTGCTCAAGGGGCGGCCCACCATTGTTTATGGCTCTGCGGGTGTTTCCGGCGCCTAATCAGTCCTTCTCGTGCGGGCGATCCGAGGCGCGGTTCACGCCGGATCCCTTGCCGAGGGTCGGGTCGTTTTCCTTCGACGCCATGGTGAGCACCGAGATCACCAGCAGGCTGGCGATGAAGGCGATGCCAAAGCAGATCAGCCCGACATCGATGCGCAGGTCGTTCTCGGAGCCGCCGGTCACGCTGATCATCCCGACAAAGGCGGCAACGATTCCCAGCACCAGCGAAAAGACCAGTGGAGCCTTGATCGACTGACTCCATGGTTGCTTCTTGGGTGAATTATTTGACACCAGGATCTCCATTTCTATTTCCTCGTGTTGCCATCAAGTCTAGTCAGTTTCGGCCGCAGGGTTTTTGCGGGAGTCATGCAGGTGCCCAAAGGCCGCGATCAGTTCAAAGACGGCAAAGACCACAGCGCTGCCGCCAATCATCCCCAGTACCCCATGGGTGTCCAGCTGTCCGGCGAAGGCCAGAGCCACACCGACCCCAGCGGCCACCGCGCCGCTGATCAGCTGGTTGCGGAACGGCGGGAACTCATGACGGTACTTGGCGAACACGACGATTTCCGAGACGCCACCGACCAGCAGGCCGACCGCAGCCATGTAGGCGACCATGGCCGGGGTGGAGGCGAACAGCGTGGTGATGCCGGCCAGCAGCATGATGCCGGCACCAAAAGCATAGGGGGCCCGCGCCTTGGCCGGAACGGTGGCCACGGAGGCGTACTGCCACATGAACACGCCGGTAAGCACCAGCAGGCCGGCGGTGGAATAGGACAGGACCTTTAGGTCGGCGCCGATCCAGAAGATGGAAATCAGCGCGTAGGCGGCGGCAGTCAGGCCGCGCAGCAGTACGGGCCGGAAAACTTCTTGGGCTTGGATTGCAGTGGATTTTGGTGCAGGCACACGCCTATTCTACGCGGTATAGAAGACCCTGACACCTGAGCCTGGGCTGGGTGACCGGCGGCACATTTAACAACGCCGGTCACCGCGATGACCCGCTAGCGATTCAGTGCCGGACTGGCCGTACGCCCGGCGCGCACCCGGATGAGCTCGGGTGTCAGTTCCCGGATGGATCCGGCTCCCATCAGCTGCATGTTGACCTCGACTTCCTTGGCCAGCAGCTCGATGGCTCTTTCGACCCCCTGCTGTCCGCCGGCCATCAGCCCGTACAGGTAGGCCCGGCCGATAAGCACGAAGTCGGCGCCGGCGCACAGGGAGGCGACGATGTCCGCCCCGGACATGATGCCCGAGTCGAGGATGATTTCCATCTCCGGACCCACCTCCTGGCGCACCTGCCCCAGCGCCTCGAACGCGATCGGGGCGCGGTCCAGCTGCCGCCCTCCGTGGTTGGAGACCACCAGTCCGTCCGCTCCGGCGGCCACCGACTTGCGGGCATCCTCCACGGTGAGCACCCCCTTGACGAACAACTTGCCCGGCCACAGGTCGCGGATCCAGCGCAGGTCATCGAAGTCCAGCGAGGAGTCGAACATGGAGTTGATGATGGTGGGCAGATCAGAGGAGGTATTGGACAGTGAGGCAAACTTCAGCGAATCGGTGGTCAGGAAGTTGAACCACCATTCGGGCCGGTAGGAGGCATCCAGCACCGTCTTCAGGCTCAGTTCCGGCGGGATCTTCATCCCGTTGCGCACATCGCGCAGCCGCTGGCCGGCCACCGGGGTGTCCACCGTGACCAGCAGGGTGTCAAAGCCAGCCAGCGCGGCCCGTTCCACCAGGGCCCGGGACTTCTCGCGGTCCTTCCACAGGTAGAGCTGGAACCACTTGCGGGCGTTTGGGGCGGCGCTGGCCACTTCCTCAATGGAGCGGGTGCCCATGGTGGACAGGCTGAAGGGGATCCCGGCCTTCTCCGCGGCCCGGGAACCGCCGATCTCACCCTCGGACTGCATGAAGCGGGTGAAGCCGGTCGGTGCGATCCCAAAGGGCAGTGCCGAATTCCCGCCGGCAATCGTGGTGGACAGATCCGAGTGCGCGGTGCCGTGCAGGATGCGCGGCAGCAGCTCCACCGAGTCAAAGACCTCCCGCGCCCGGTCCGCGGTGATTTCCCGGCCGGCGGCGCCGTCCACGTAGTCGAAGGCCGCGGCCGGGGTGCGGCGCTTGGCGATCTTGCGCAGGTCCCACAGGTCGGCGGCCTTCGCCAGCCGCGCCTGGCGGCGGCGCAGGGTGGGCAGGGAGAACTTCATCAGTGCGGCCAATTCCTTGACATCAGGTATTTGGCGCTGCAGGTTCGACACTGCGGGTTCCTTTCATTGACAACAAATCTGGTTCTGGGGGCCCGGCTCGCCCCGGCGTTCATCTATGCCCGGCGGGAGACCCTGGTTCCAAGGAAGATCGCCACCGCGGAGCTCAGGCAGCACAGGGCCAGGAATCCGGCGGGCAGGGTAATCGCCCCGCCGCCCAGCTCCAGCAGGGTGGCGGCAATCAGCGGTGACATGCCGGCGACCAACGCTCCGTTGAGTTCCCGGGCAATCGCGATCCCGGTGAAGCGCACCTGGACCGGGAACAGTTCGGTGAGAAACGCGCCCTGCGCCCCACTGGTGCAGGGGATGACCAGCGCATAGCCCAGGGCAATGGCCAGCATGCCCAGCGTGAACTGGCCGGTGGCCAGCAGCCAGAAGATGGGGAAGGCCAGCAGCAGGCCGCTGATGTTCCCGGCCGCCAGGGTGCGCGAAGTTCCCCAACGGTCGGCCAGCCGACCACCGACCGGGGTGAGCACCACCGAGACCAGGGAACCGACTGTCACGGCCAGCAGGGCATGGCTGCGTTCCATGCCCGAACCGACCATCAGGCTGATGGAGAACACGGCCAGGATGTAGTTCACGGCGTTGTGCCCGGTGATGGCGAAGAACCCGAGCAGCACTTCGCGCCAATGCCCGGAGAAGACCTTCAGCACCGGGAGCTTGCCGGTGTTGCCGTGCTCTTGCGCCCGTTGCATGGCCCGAGCGTATTCGGGGGTCTCCTCCAGCCGGTTGCGGATGTACAGGGCCAGCAGGAACAGCACTGCGGAGATCAGGAAGGGGATTCGCCAGGCCCAGCCAAGCAGGGCGGCGTCCCCGAGGGCTGCCACGGCAAAGAAGCTCACGGTGGCCAAGGCGATGCCCAGCGGCGGGGTGGCCAGCACCAGTGAGGTGTACCAGCCGCGCTTCTTCGGTTCCACGTATTCGGCGACCAGTGTCATGGCACCGGTCAGTTCGGCTCCGGCCCCGAAGCCCTGGATGAGGCGGAAGAGCACCAGCAGGGCCACCGCCCACACCCCCCAGGAATCGGCCGTGGGCAGCAGGCCAATGCCGACGGTGGCAATGCCCATCAGGATCACCGAGAGCAACATGGCCGGACGCCGCCCGAACTTGTCCCCCAGGTGTCCAATGATGACCCCGCCGAAGGGGCGGGCCACGAAGCCCACCGCGAAGGTGGCGAAAGCGGCCAGCGCCTCACCGGTGGAACCGGCGGCCGCGAAGAACAGCGGACCGATCACCACCGAGGCCGCCGCCCCATACAACGCGTAGTCGTACCATTCGATGGCGGTGCCCAGCACGGAGGCGAAGATCGCCCGACGGCGCTGCTGCGCATGGTGCTGCTGGGCGGGGCCAACGCCAACGCTTGTGTCCTGCGGTGCCATGATGCGCTCCATTGGAAGGTGGGGAAGGTATCCGCCGATGACAGATACCTGAAATATCTTTCAGGTCAGACTAAGGTGTAGCTAGGGTCACAGTAAAGACCCGAGGACAAAGATTACGCGCCAGACTCTGGCGGGAGCCGGGATGGGAGATGAGATGGCCACCTCGCTCACCGAGAAGCTCACCGCCGAACTGCGTGAGCGGATCCTGTACGGGGTGATTGCCCCGGGAACCATGGTGGTCGAGCCGCGCCTGGCCGAGGAATTCAAGGTGTCCAAGACCCCGGTGCGCGAATCCCTGCGCCAGCTGACCAGCGAGGGACTGCTGCAGATCCTGCCCAAGAAGGGGTACCTGGTCCGCGGGGTGACCCTCAATGACGTGTACGAGACCCTGGACATGCGGATGCTGCTCGAGCCCTTTACCGCCGCCGGTGCCGCGCGGCATGCCACCGCGCCGTTCATTGCGGCCCTGCGCAGCCAGCTTGACGAGCAGTCCCGGCTCGCGGCGGAGGATCCAATCGGCTCGATGCGCTGCGCCCAGCAGTTCCACCGGCAGCTGGCCGAGGGGGGACGCAATTCGCGTATTGCCGCCGCGCTGGAGCGCTGCTTCCATGACACCGCCCGTGCCCATTACGTGCTGCCCGGAATGCAGGCCTACATGTCCACTTCTCGGGAAATCCAGGAACATGAGGCCATCTTGCAGGCGATCGAAGCCGGTGAGGCCAAGGCGGCCCAGCAGGCGATGGCCGAACACCTCAAATCGATCCGCAACGCCATGCTCGACCAGTTCGAAACCGACGACATCTGGAGCTAGCGCCACTGGATTTGGCCTTGCCCGCCAGCAGGAATCCGCTCTTGGCTACTTGGTCTGCGCGGCGCGCAGGACCTCGGCGCGGTTGCTTCCGGATTCGGCATCGATTTCCCGCAATGCGGGGACCGCATGGCGCGGGATGAGCACCGCGAAGGCCACGAAGGCGCAGAAGATGACCAGCACCGTGGCCATCCACGCGTTCCATCCCAGGCTGTCGGCCACGTGCGGTGCGAAGAGCACCGAGGTGAGGATGAACAGGTTCTTGACCACGTCGTTGAAGCCGAAGGCAAAGCCGTGGCCCTCCGGATGGATTTCCTCAATGGCCTCGGAGAAGCTGGCCATCCACGGGGAGAACACCGCGCCCAGTGAGCCGCCGATGAGCACGAACAATCCCATGACCAGGATGCCCGGGGTGCTGGGCCAGGTGAACATCACGGTGACCAGGGTTGCCAGCAGCGCGGCGGCCGTCAGTCCACCGCCAATGACCATGCCGCGGCGCACCCGCAACCGGTCCGAAAGCCGGGCGAAGAACAGCGAGGCGCCCAGGTTCGCCACCCAGAAGCCCATGGCGACCACCGAAGCCATGCGCACGCTGAAGCCAAAGAATTCCACGAGCATCAGCTGCGCGTAGGCGTTCATGGTGGCCAGGAAGAAGTAGAGGCAGGAGATGGCCAGGACGTGGGTCCAGAAGGCCCGGCTGGTCAGCAGGCTGCTGCGTGACCCGGCGCCCCCGGACAGGGATTCGCGCGTCGCCCCTTCGGTGTCCCGGATCTGTCGGCGCACATCCGGGTGCAGGTCGCGAAGGATCAGCACGATGATGATGGCCCCGAGCAGCGCCACCCCGGCCATCAGGTAGATCTGCGCCCGCCACGAGTAGTCGAACAGCTGCAGCGTCAGCGCGGCAATCGCGGCGGCAAAGAAGTTGGCCCCCACCGGCCCCCAGGTCCAGAAGGCGTAGGCCTGGGCGCGTCCGGTGCGCGGGGTGAAGTCGCGGATCAACGGCGCGGTGCCGGCCATGGCGATGCCCTCGACGAAGTTCATCGAGATGCGCGCCGCCGTGAAGTGCAATACATCCGGGGCCATGGCCATGTACAGGCAGGAGGCCGCCGAGATGAAGGCGAAGGGGATCAACACCCTTACCCGCCCAATGCGGTCCACCATTTCCCCGCCAAGGTACCCGGCCAGTGCGCCGGCGAGCAGGGAGACGGCGGTAATCGAGCCGTAGAACGCCGGGGTCATTCCAAGGTCCTTGAGCAGCAGCGGCAGCACCGGTGCCAGCTGGCCCTCGAAAGCGGAGATGAACACGGCCAGCACCACCACGCCCAGATAGACCCGGCGCCGTGCTCCGGTCGGGTATTCAAGCAAATAGCGGCGCGAGCGCATGTCGGGGCACCTTCCACTGAAAGAAGTTAGACAGAACGTCTAAGACTGATCTACCCCAAGTTACGTGATGTGAACCAGCTCACGCAAGGTCTTACGCGGAAAAACTTTTCCGTGACGCGCAGCGGGCGCCGCAGCGGCAGTATGACGATTTCTTCGCCCCGCTGGGCGCGGCTCACCGCGGGCCCCGCTGGAGCACACCCTGCCGGGGCGGGGACTGCGAAAACGTGCCCACGAGGCAAAAAGCCTGCCCCGCACGAAGCCTTTCGTACGGGGCAGGCGATGCGGCCCTGACCGGCCGCACTATGGCGTGACGCTGAATCCCGAGGCCCAGTGGCGTCCGTAGCGCGAGAGGTCGGCCAGCGTCTGCACCACCTGGTCCAGCCCCGGACGCGGCGCCGGGGCATCCAGCCACCACAGCAGGACCGCCACCTGCTCCCCCGCCCATGCCTGGGCGATGACCCGCAGATCCACGCGCGGACGCACATCCTGCGCATGGACACGGTCGGCGAAGATCTGTTCGGCGACCGCGGCCCAGCGCTCGATGAGCAGGCGAAGGCCGCGCCCGTCCCCCTCCCCGCGCAGGATCATCCGATAGGCGTTGGGGTTCTTCGAGGCGTGCCCAAACAGCGCCCGCACTGGCTGGCCGGTGAAGCCGGCGTGCTCGCGGTCCACATCCTCCAGCAGCAGGCGCAGCTCGCCCAGGATGCTCTCCACCGTGTAGTCATACAGGGCTTCCTTCGTGGCGAAATGCGTGTAGAACGTTGCCCGCCCCACTGCGGCATGCGCCGCGACATGTTCGACTTTCACGGCGGCATAGCCCCGCTCCAGCACCAGTTCCACCAGTGAGTTGGACAGGGCGGCGCGGGTGCGCACCGTGCGCGGGTCTTCATAGCTCATGGTGCATTCATAGCAAACAAACTCCCCTCTGGACACTTCCTAGACAGTGTGTCTAAGATCATGACTAATCAATCGTTCTCTGGAGTAGGCATGAATCTTGGTACTTATCTGAATCGCTCGAAGCGCTACTGGCCCGACACCGAGGCCCTGGTCGCCGGGGACCGGCGCTGGACCTACCGCCAGCTCGACGATGACGCGAACCGCCTGGCCTCGGCCCTGGGCGGGCTGGGCGTGGAGGCCGGCACCAGCGTGGCCACCCTGGCCAGCAACCGCGGGGAACTGGTTGTCACCGAATTCGCCCTGGCCAAGTGCGGGGCGGTCCGGGTGCCGCTGAGCGTGCGCCTGGCCCCCACCGAAATCGCCCACGTGCTTTCCGACGCACAGGTGCGGGTCATCCTGGTGGATCCCGAGCAGCTGACCACCGCCCGCGACGCGATCAGCGCCGCCGGGGCGGACTGCCAGGTCGTGGTCTTTGAGCCGGTACCCGAGGCAAGGTCCGGAATCCTGGCCTACGAGGACCTGCTGGCCTCCGGCTCCACCGAGACCGTGGAGGTGGACGTTCCGGTGGACCACCCCGCGGTCCTGAACTTCACCTCCGGGTCCACCGGCACCCTGAAGGCCGCGGTGCAGACCGTGGGCAACCGGCTGGCCAACCTGCGCAAGATGACCATGAACCCGCAGGGCTCCATGTCCGCCGGCAGCATCTACCTGGTCACCGGGCCGATCACCCACGCCTCCGGGATGGGCGTGCTGGCGTGCGTGTTCCGCGGGGTGAAGGTGGTGGTGCTGCCCCAGTTCAGCGCCGAGGAGTTCCTGGCCACCGTTGAGCGGGAACGGGTGCAGCTGACCTTCATGGTGCCGGTCATGCTCAACCGCATCCTCAGCTTCCCGAGACGCGAGAAGTACGACATCTCCAGCCTCAAGGGCATCACCCTGGGCGGTTCGGCGATCTCCCCGGCCCGGCTGCGCGAGGCCTACGAGGCCTTTGGCCCGATCGTGAACCAGGGCTACGGGCAGGGCGAAACCACCAGCGCCGTGCTGTTCCTGACCAATGACGACGTCAGGCGCGGGGTGGAGGAAGACCCGCAGATCCTGCAGTCCTGCGGCCGGGCCGTGTACGACACGGAGGTGCGGGTCATCGACGAGGACGGCCAGCAGCTGCCGCCGGGCGAGGTGGGCGAACTGGTCGCCCGCGGCGCGGACTGCGTCACCGAGTACTTCCGCAGCCCCGAATCCACCGAGCAGACCTTCCGCAACGGCTGGGTGCACACCGGGGACCTGGGCTATATGCGCGAGGACGGCTATTTCTTCATCGTGGACCGCAAGAAGGACATGATCATCTCCGGCGGCTTCAACGTGTACTGCACCGAGGTCGAAAGCGTGCTCTACGAACACCCCGACGTCTTCGAGGCCATTGTCATCGGAGCCCCGGACGAGCGCTGGGGCGAAACCGTCAAGGCGTTCGTGGCCCTGCGCCCCGGCGCCAGCCTAACCCAGGAGCAGCTGCAGGAATTCTGTGCCCGCTCCCTGGCCAAGTACAAGGTGCCGCGCCTGGTCCAGTTCGTTGACGAGCTGCCCAAGAACCGCAACGGCAAACCCGACCGCCGCGCCCTGCGCGAAGGCGAATGGGCGGCCAGCGACCGGAAGGTGGGTTAGCGAAATGACCTTCTCACTGCGACCCAGCTACCGCGAGAACCCGGCCCTGGCCGAACTGGTGGCCAGCCTGCGTGACTACCTGAACGGGGAACTGGCCGACTACGAGGCCGAACTGGGCATCAACCACGAATCCGTGCTGCAGCGCAGCATGCTGCAGCCGGTCTGGCGGCGCAGCCGCGAACTGGGCTTCTACGGCATCCACCTGCCGGCCGAATACGGCGGACGCGGGCTGAGCTATGTGGAGCTGGCGGCCCTGAAGGAAGAGGTCGCCGCCTCCCGCCGGGTGCTGGCCACCAGCGTGCTCGGGGACATGGGCGGCCCGCTGCGGGTCGGGGCGATCTTCCAGATCGCCACCGAGCAGCAGCGCGAAAAGTACCTGCTGCCGGTGGTCGCCGGCCAGCGGGCCTGCTGCTTCTCCATGACCGAAACCGATGCCGGCAGCGACGTGAAGGCCATGAGCACCACGGCCACCAAGGTGGCCGGCGGCTACCGGATCAGCGGGCACAAGGTGTTCTCCACCGGCGGTCCGTTCGCGGACTTCAGTGTGCTGATCGCCCGGATGGCCGGCACCGACAACGTCTACAGCGCCTTCCTGGTGGACCTGGACGCCCCCGGGGTGCAGGTGCTGCCGGGCCAGACCCCGCTCAGCGGCCAGCACATGGAGGCCGACATTGTGCTTCAGGACGCGTTCGTGCCGCAGGAGAACCTGCTGGGCGCGGAGGGTGAGGGTCTGAAGGTGGGACTGGGCCGCGTGGTGGTCAACCGGCTGCTGCACTGCCCCACCGCCCTGGGGGCGGCGCGCACCGCACTGGAAATGACGCTGGACTTCGCCGCCACCCGGATGATCGACGGTGAGCCGCTGATCCGCAAGCAGGCCATCGGCCACGAGCTGGCGCGCATGGCCACCGACTTCCAGGCCGCCCGCGCCCTGACCTATCAGAGCCTTGAGGCGCTGGACCGCGGGGAGGTGCCGGCCATCGACTCGTTCATGTGCAAGTACCTGGTGGCGGAGAACTCGTTCAGGATCGCGGACGCCTCCCTGCAGATCCACGGCAAGGCCGGGATGGTCCAGGGTTCGCCCATTGACCAGATCTGGCGCAGCCTGCGGATGTTCCGGATGCTGACCGGTTCCTCGGAAATCCAGCTGAACGGGATCGCCCGCCAGCTGGCCAAGCAGGCCGGGCAGAAGAACCTGGAGGTGGCCAAATGAGCCCGCACACCGCCGTGGCGCACGATTCCCTGCGCGGCTTCATCGCCACCCGCAGCGATCCGCTGATCCGGGACGAGAACGGCGAGGTCGTGGTGGACCTGGCGGAATACGCGTTCCTGCAGCAGGACCCGGCGCCCAGCGCCGATGCGAAACTGTGGACGCATTCGCGGCACACCGCCGCCCACGGGTTGTTTGAGATCTGCCCCGGCTTCTACCAGGTGCGCGGCTTCGACCTGGCGGCGATGACGCTGATTGAGACCACGCACGGGGTGCTGGTGCTGGATGTGCTTTCCTGCAACGCCACCGCCGCGGCCGCCCTGGAGCTCTACTTCCAGCACCGCGGACGCCGCCCGGTCACCGCGGTGGTCATCACCCACCCGCACGCCGACCACTTCGGCGGGTTCGGCGCGGTGCGCGAACACCTGGCCGAGGACGCGGCGATCATCGTGCCGCGCGGCTTCCGGGAACACGCGATCAGCGAGAACATCCAGCTGGGGCCGGCCATGAAGCGCCGGGCCGGGTACATGTACGGTTCGGCGCTTTCCGCCGGGCCCGAGGGGCACCTGGGCTGCGGCATCGGCCAGCGGGTCGCGGCCGGGCCGATGAGCCTGCCCGAACCCACCGTGCTGGCCGAGGCCACCGGCGAGCGCTTCACCGTGGACGGGCTGGAATTCGAGGTGCAGCTGACCCCGGGCACCGAGGCCCCGGCGGAAATGAACCTCTACTTCCCGGCCGGGAACGTGCTGTGCATGGCGGAGAACGCCCTGCACAGCATGCACAACATCCTGACCCTGCGCGGGGCGGAGGTGCGCGACGCGCAGGCCTGGAGCCGCTACCTGGATGAGGCGCTGCGCCGCTACGGGGCGAAGGCCCAGGTGCTGTTCGCCACCCACCACTGGCCCACCTGGGGCAACGAGCAGATCCGCGACTTCTTGAGTGTCCAGCGTGATCTGTACGGCTACCTGCACGACCAGACGGTGCGGCTGATCAACCTGGGGTGCACACCGCGGGAAATCGCCGAACAGCTGGTGCTGCCCCCGGCACTGGAGGCCCGGGACTGCGCCCAGGGCTTCTACGGCTCGCTGAGCCACAACGTCAAGGGCATCTACCAGCGCTACCTGGGCTGGTACGACGCGAACCCGGCGAACCTGTGGCCGCTGCCGCCGCAGGATGAATCCCGGCGCTGGGTGCAGCTGCTGGGCGGGGCCGAAGCGGCCCTGGCCAGCCTGCGCGGCCAGCTCGACGTCCTGCCGGAATCCGGCGCCGAGCCCGCCGAACAGGTGGACACCGGGCAGCTGCGCTTCGCCGCGACCGTGCTGAACCACATTGTGTTCGCCGCACCCCAGCTGGGTGCGGCCCGCGAACTGCTGGCCCGGGTCTACCGGCAGCTGGGCTACAGCTGCCGCAACGCCACCTGGCGCAACATCTACCTCACCGGGGCCGGCGAACTGCTGCACGGCCCGGTGAGGGAAACCGGGGGTTCACGCATCGGCGCCGGGGTGGATTTGTCCACCATGCTGGACGTGCTGGCCGTGCGCATCAACGCCCCGGAAGCCTGGGACCGGCCGCTGGGCATTGACCTGCACGCCACCGACACCGGAGCGCGGATCCACCTGCGCCTGTCCAACGGGGTGCTGCACCACCACGAGGTGGACAAAGCCGGGGACACGGACTGCTGCCCGCCGGCGCAGGCGGCCTTCACCGGCCCGGCCGCCGCCCTGCCCGGGGCGCTGCGCGGGAAGCTGGAGACCGTGCAGGCCAGCGGGGATGTGGCCGCCACGCTGCAGCGCCTGCAGCGCATCATCCAGGCCCCGGACCCCGGCTTCGCCATCGTCACCCCGTAGCCGGCTCCCGGCCCACGGCATCCAAACAACGTACAGAGCACCGCCAAGAAGGAGAAAACCATGAGCGTCTCAGCCGCAACCGATTCCCAGAAGGACACCAAGCCGGCGTCGAAGAAGACCTCCCAGCTGCCCGACCACGACATCTTCCTGCTCGACGAGCGCGATGACGAGCAGGTGCGCCAGGTGCGCGAAAAGATCCGCGCGTTCAACACCGAACACGTCGAGCCGATCATCAACGACTACTGGGAGCGCGCCGAGTTCCCGTTCGAGCTGATCAAGCCGCTGGCCGCGCTGAACATTGCCGGGGGCACCATCACCGGCAACGGCTGCCCGGGGCTCTCGGTGCGCGCCTCCGCGGCGGTGTCGGTGGAGCTGGCCCGCTGCGACGGGTCGATCAACACCTTCTTCGGCGTCCACTCCGGCCTGGCGATGGGCTCGATCAACATGCTGGGCAATGCGCAGCAGCGGGCCCGCTTCCTGCCGGCCATGGCCAGGCTGGAGAAGATCGGCGCCTTCGCCCTGACCGAGCCGGAGCACGGCTCGGACTCCGTGGCCCTGGAGACCAGCGCCCGGCGTGAGGGTGACAACTGGGTGCTCAACGGCGCCAAGCGCTGGATCGGCAACGCCTCCTACGCCAACATCGTCATCATCTACGCCCGCGACGAGGCCGACGGGCAGGTCAAGGCGTTCGTGCTGGAGCGCGAACCGGGCACCGAGTTCCCGGCCGGGTTCGCCCCGACCGTGATCACCGGCAAGGTCGGCAAGCGCGCCATCCTGCAGCCGGACATCGTCATCAAGGACCTGGTGATCCCCGAGGCCAACCGCCTGGAGCACTGCAACTCCTTCAAGGACGTGAACAAGGTGCTGAACGCGACCCGCGCCGGGGTGGCCTTCGAGTCCCTGGGACACGCGATCTCCGTGTACGAGGACGCGGTGAAGTACACCGCGAACCGGGTGCAGTTCGGCAAGCCGATCGCCAGCTTCCAGCTGGTGCAGAACAAGCTCGCGAACCTGCTGGCCGAAGTCAGCGCCATCAAGCTGTATGTGGACCGGATCCTGGAACTGCAGGAATCCGGGCAGATGACCGGCACCATGGCCTCACTGGCCAAGATGTACTGCTCGCGCACCGCGCTGCAGGTGGCCAGCACCGCCCGCGACCTGCTCGGCGGCAACGGCCTGCTGCTGGAAAACCATGTGGCCCGCCACCTGACCGACATGGAGGTGGTCTACACCTATGAGGGCACCGACCACATGCAGTCGCTGATTGTCGGCCGGGCCATCACCGGCATCTCCGCCTTCGCCTAACCACCACGAACCCCCAAGGACACCTCATGAACGACGCCGTCATTGTCAGTGCGGTGCGCTCCCCGATCGGGCGCGCCCACAAGGGCAGCCTGCGCGAAATGCGCTCCGATGAAATGGCCCACCAGATCACCAGCGAAGCCATCGCCCGGGTGCCGGGGCTGCAGCCCGAGCAGATCGATGACCTGATCCTGGGCTGCGGCATCCCGGAAGGGGAAAACGGGTCGAACCTGGCCCGGGTGGTGGCCGTGCGCAACGGCTGGGACACGGTGCCGGGCACCACGGTCACCCGCTTCTGCGCCTCCAGCGTGCAAAGCACCCGGATGGCCCTTCACGCCATCCGCGCCGGGGAAGGGGAAATCTTCGTCTCCGCCGGGGTGGAGTCCACCAGCTCGCTCGGACGCCACCGCCTGGACTCCGATGTGCGCAACCCCTACTTCCGCGACGCATGGCAGCGCACCGCGAAGCGGGCCCAGGGCGGCGCCCAGACCTGGAGCGACCCGCGCGGGCAGGGACTGGTTCCGGACATCTACATCGCCATGGGCCAGACCGCGGAGAACGTCGCCCAGCTGCGCTCGGTCAGCCGCGCCGACCAGGACGCCTGGGCGCTGCTCTCCCAGCAGCGGGCGCAGGCCGCGGCCGAACGCGGGTTCTGGGACAAGGACATCACCGCGCTGACCCTGCCCGACGGCAGCACCGTCAGCACCGATGACTCCCCCCGCCCGGGCACCACCGCCCAGGGGCTGGCAGAGCTTGAACCGGTGTTCCGCCCGGACGGGACGGTTACCGCCGGCAACGCCTGCCCGCTGAACGACGGGGCCGCGGCCCCGGTGATCATGAGCTCGGCCAAGGCCGCCGAACTCGGGGTGCAGCCGCTGGCGCGGATCGTGTCCACCGGTCTCAGCGCCCTGTCCCCGGAAATCATGGGCCTGGGACCGGTCACCGCCACCCGCCAGGCGCTGCAGCGCGCCGGCATGGGCATCAAGGACATTGACCTGGTGGAGCTGAACGAGGCGTTCGCCGCCCAGGTGTTGCCCAGCGCCGAGGACTTGGGCATTGACCACGACCGGCTGAACGTCAACGGCGGGGCCATTGCCCTGGGCCACCCCTGGGGGATGACCGGGGCGCGGATCACCACCACCCTGATCAACTCGCTGACCGAACGCGGCGCCGGCACCGGACTGGTGACCATGTGCGTGGGCGGCGGGCAGGGCATGGCCATGGTCATTGAACGCCTGGGCTAGCCCGCACCCTTCGCGCACCGAATCAACTTGCAACGAAAGAGAAGCCATTACATGAGCAACCAACGCACCGCCATCGTCACCGGGGCCGCCCGCGGCATCGGGGCGGCCAGCGCCGCCCGCCTGGCCGCTGCCGGGATGAACATCGCCGCCGTGGACCTGCAGGAAGAGCACTGCCGGGACACCGTCGAGCAGATCAACCAGGCCGGCGGCACCGCGGCGGCCTTCGGCGCCGACGTCTCCGATGAGCAGTCCGTCGAGGAGCTGGTGCAGCGCATCGCCGAGCAGCTCGGCGCCCCCACCGTGCTGGTGAACAACGCCGGGGTGCTGCGCGACAACCTGCTGTTCAAGATGAGCGCCAGTGACTGGGACACGGTGATGAACGTGCACCTGCGCGGGCACTTCCTGATGTCCCGGGCCGTGCAGCGCCACATGACCGAGGCCGGCTGGGGGCGGATCATCAACCTGTCCTCCACCTCGGCGCTGGGCAACCGCGGTCAGGCGAACTACGCGGCCGCGAAGGCCGGGATCCAGGGCTTCACCAAGACCCTGGCCATTGAGCTGGGCCAGTTCGGCGTCACCGTCAACGCGATCGCCCCGGGGCTGATCGAGACCGCGATGACCCGGGCGACCGCCGAACGCATGAAGGTGCCCTACGAGGTGTTCACCGCCAAGGCCGCCGAACGCATCCCGGTGCGCCGCACCGGCAAGCTGCAGGACATTGCCGCCGCGGCCGCGTTCTTCGCCTCCGAGGACGCCTCCTTCATTTCCGGGCAGATCCTGTACGTGGCGGGAGGACCCCATGCCTGAGCAGAACCTGACCGACTCCCCCACCCTGTTTCCCAGCCTGCAGGCCTTCGCCCAGGCCGCCGGCCAGCACCTGGGCCACAGCCCGTGGGTGCGGGTAACCCAGGAGCAGGTGAACCTGTTCGCCAACGCCACCGATGACCACCAGTGGATCCACGTGGATCCCGAGCGTGCGGCCAACGGGCCGTTTGGGGCCACCATTGCCCACGGGTTCCTCTCCCTGTCCCTGCTGCCCTCCTTCCTGCGCCAGATCTACACCGTTCAGGGCCTGCGCATGGGGGTGAACTACGGACTGAACAAGGTGCGCTTCCCCGCCCCGGTGAAGGTCGGGGCGAAGCTGCGGGCCGGCGCCGAGCTCGTCTCGGCCGAACCCACCGAGCGCGGGCTGCTGTCCACCATCAAGGTGACAGTTGAGGCCAAGGACGTGCCCGCCCCAGTGTGCGTGGCCGAGTTCCTGACCCTGCAGGCCTAGCCGGAACCCAGCCGGGTGCGCCCCGGCACCGAATCACCGTCCACACCATGCATGAGAAGCGAAAGTAGCACCATGAAGTCCTATGCGGCATTTGAAGACCTGAGCATCCGCGAGGTCATCAGCGAAGAGAAGGACCTGGCACCGCGCGAGGTGCGCCTGTCCATCACCCACTGCGGGGTCTGCCACTCCGACATCCACCTGCGCGAGGGCCACTACGACCTGGGCAGCCGCGGGAAGCTGGAGCTGGCCAAGACCGGCATCACCTACCCGATGGTGCTCGGCCACGAGATCGTGGGCACCGTGAGCGCGGTGGGCAGCGAAGTGACCGGCGTGCAGCCCGGGGACAGCCGGATGGTCTACCCGTGGCTGGGTTGCGGCAAGTGCGCCACCTGCTTGGCCGGGGATGAGAACCTGTGCGCCTACAACACCTCCATCGGCCTGGTGCGCCCCGGCGGCTACGCCGAGGCGATCACCGTTCCGCATGAGAAGTACCTGCTCGGGCACACCGGCATCGACCCGCGCTGGGCGGCCACGCTCAGCTGCTCGGGGTTGACCGCCTACTCGGCGGCGCGCAAGGTGCTGCCGCTGGACCCGCAGGCCCTGGTCGTGGTCATCGGTGTCGGCGGGGTGGGCGGCATGGCCGTGAACATCCTCTCCGCCCTGGGGCACCGCAACATCACCGCGGTGGACCTGAATCCGGAAAACCTGAAGCACGCGCAGGCGGCCGGGGCCAGCAACACCCTGCTGCTGCCGGGCAATGGCCAGCGGGCCGAGCAGCAGGGTGAACTGCGCGGCAAGGCCCGCGCGGTGATCGACTTCGTGAACAACGGGACCACCGCTGAGCTGGGCTTTGACCTGCTGGCCAAGGGCGGCACGCAGATCATGGTGGGCCTGTTCGGCGGAGAGCTGGTGGTGCCCACGGCCATCATGGCCACCAAGGCGCTGAACCTGCGCGGAAGCTATGTTGGCAGCCTGGGTGAGCTGAAGGAACTGGTGGAGCTGGCGGCCACCGGCAAGATCAAGCCGCTGCGCCTTAGCGCCGGGGAGCTCAGCGCCCCGGGCGTCAGCGCCGCCCTGCAGGACTTGTCCGAAGGCAAGGTCACCGGGCGCCTGGTGCTCGAACCCGTAGGGGCCTAACCCCTCCCACGCCCCGGCCGGTCCCGGCATCCCCGCCCCTGCGGCGCGGATGTCGGGACCGGCCCGCTTTAACCCAGTTGTTTCATCGGTTGCCTGGAGAGCGCTGGAACAACTGGGCTGCGACGCAGTACAGAACCTGCGCCTATCCCCGGGTTCCAAAGGAGTTAAGGGTGAAGGCCGCGCGCTACTACGACCGCAAGAATATTCAAGTTACGCACGGTCGTCCGGAACGAGGCTTCACACCGCCGGGGTGATCGCCGGAGGTCACACCACACTATGGTGAACTATTGACTCATAAGTTTCGGGCTTTAGATCGAGTCAGCTGGAAAACCACCAGAAAAAGAACAAGGGCTACTAATAGATGGACAGATGATTCATTGCTGGCTTTGAGCAACCAACCCTTTATGCCAGGCATGGTTCCATCTGCAACGCTCTGCAACGGGTCACGTCCAGGTCCACTTGAAAAGTTGATAATCAGCAAAACACCGGAAAATACAACAAAACTAGTACTCACCGCTAATCTGACTGGCAGCGAGAAATTTCGAGGAGCATAAGCGACAATGTACGCGGTTAGTACTCCCATGCACATGATTGCAGTCATTTGGAGGGCCGGAATTTTCGGATATTGAACCCCAACTACAATGTTGTTGAGATTAAGGACAGCGCCACTTCTGGTCGCTGTGGCCTGGACAGACAAGATGCCCACTACAGCCATATGGACGACCGATGTGAGGCACCCACCCACGGTAGCGATGAGAAGATTAACCCACTTGATCTTTAACATTTAGTTCCTCGGAAATTTTCGCGTCCCTTAATGCACCCAACAATCTAGTTTAGCGTTTCCTCTTATATTCCGAAAAGACCAAGAATAGTTACTGGGAGCGTTTTTTGCCGTCTGGGTCTTATATTGTTAATCATTCCTGCGTTACCTGTATTGAAGGCTACAACCTGATATCCGGGATGCGGGTAATAAGTTCTGATGGTGTGGCTGCCGATGCCCAGGGCAACACTTGAAGAACCTCCAACGCCGTTAAGCCATCGCTGCGCCCGGCGCCAGCCGGATCAGAGACCCAGGCGCATCCACTTGTCGGTGCGGGCCCGCACCCCCAGGGTTATCATCCGGGCCAGCATGTATCCCCCGGCGAAGGACACCCAGATCCAGATCATGGAGCTGAGCTGGTCCTGGGCAAGGACATCCACTGCCCAGAGCATCGGCAGGTAGGCGGCCAGGTTCACCACGCCCACCAGTCCCAGGTAACGGGCGTCCCCCGCTCCCATCAGCACCCCGTCCAGCACGAACACCACGCCGCAGATCGGCTGCGAGATGGCCAGCAGCCACAGCCCCGGGGTGGCCAGTTCATGTACCGAGGAATCGGAGCTGAGCAGCACCGGCAGCACCCAGGACAGGGCGAAGATGAACAGGCCGGTGAAGATCCCGAAGTAGACGCCCCAACGGGTCATCACCCCGGTCAGCTTGGTGGCCTGCTCCTTGTCCCCGGACCCCAGCTCCTTGCCGATCAGCGCCTGCGCGGCAATCGCCAGGGCGTCCAGGGCGAAGGCCAGGAAGGAGAAGAGGGTGAACACCAGCTGGTGGGCAGCCAAGGTCACCTCGCCGGCGTTCGTTGCCACCACCACCGTGGCCAGCAAGGCAATGCGCATGGTGGCGTTGCGCAGCATCAGCCATGACCCCACGTGTCCGGTGGCCTTGAAGCCCGCCCAGGTGGGAGCCAGCGGCAGCCCGGCCTGGCGGATCTGCGGAATGATCAGCCGGAAGTAGACCAGAGCCATGACCCACTGGGCGATCGAGGTGCCCAGCGCCGCCCCGCTGACGGACATGTTGAACCCGTAGACCAGCGTGAAGTTCAGGACAATGTTCAACCCGAACCCGGCGGAGGCCACGATCAGCGGGGTCTTGGTGTCCTGCATGCCGCGCAGCACGCCGGTGGCGGCAAAGACCAGCAGCATGGCCGTCACCCCGGGCAGGGAGTACATGATGTAATCCACCGCGAACTGCTGCACGGCGCCCTCAGCCCCCATCAACCGCACCAATGGTTCGGCGCCAAAATACCCAATGACTGTCAGCACCAGGCCCAGGGCCAGGGCAAACCACATGCCGTCGCGCCCGGCAGCCATGGCCCGACCAAACTGGCCGGCCCCGATGGCCCGGGCCACGGCGGGAGTGGTGGCGTAGGCCAAGAAGATCATCAACCCCACCGCGGTCTGGATGACCGTGGTCCCCAGACCCGCACCGGCCAGCTCGGAGACACCCAGGTGCCCGATGATCGCGGTGTCGGCCAGCAGGAATAGCGGCTCGGCGATCAGCGCGCCGAGCGCGGGAATCGCCAGCGCCAGGATCTGGCGGGCCATGGAGCGGTTGGATTCGGTGGGTGCGGTGCGAGGCTTCACGGAACTACTCTACGAAGCCGGTCCGGGCATCTCCATTTCGGCGCCGCGGGCCGCGTCATGCTCGCCCCGAATACGTCACCGTGTCTTCACAAGATATCCAGCTTCCCGTCAACTGGCGCCCCTACCATGGGCAGGATGAACACCGCTGCCTCTTCCCCGAAACCAGCTGCCCCTGCCCGGGGCCTCTGGGAAGTGTTTGCCGTGTTCCTGCGCCTGGGCCTGACCTCCTTCGGCGGCCCGGTCGCCCACCTGGGCTACTTCCACAACGAGTTTGTTGTGCGCCGCCGCTGGCTGAAGGAAAACACCTACGCCGACATGGTGGCCCTGTGCCAGTTCCTGCCCGGGCCGGCCTCCAGCCAGGTGGGCATGGCCGTGGGGTTGCAGCGCGCCGGGCTGCTCGGGATGCTGCTGGCCTGGGTTGGCTTCACCCTGCCCTCGGCACTGCTGCTCTTTGGGTTCGCCCTGGGAGCTCCCTGGCTGTCGGCCACCCTGGGCACCGGCTGGATCAGCGGCCTGAAGGCGGCGGCCGTTGCCGTGGTGGCGCACGCGGTGATTTCGATGGCCAGGATGCTGACCCCCGATGCCCGCCGCGCGACTCTTGCCGTTGCCACCATGGCCGTGGTCCTGTTGCTGCCCGGCCCGCTCACCCAGGTGTTGGCCATGCTCGGCGCTGCCCTGATCGGGCTGCTATGGCTTCCGGTGCCGGAAGCGGCTGGCCAGCAGGAGGCGCAGCTGAAGCCGAAGGTGGCCCGGGCGATCTCGGTCACCTGTCTAGTCCTGTTTGTCCTGTTGCTGGCTTTGCTCCCGGTACTGCGCACCCTAAGCCCCACTGCCGTGGTGGCGCTGACGGACGTCTTCTACCGTACCGGTGCGCTGGTGTTTGGCGGCGGGCATGTTGTACTGCCTCTCCTGGAATCTGAAATGGTGGGCAACGGCCTGGTTGACCAGGAAGTATTCCTGGCCGGATATGGAGCGGCGCAGGCGGTTCCCGGCCCTTTGTTCACCTTCTCGTCATTCCTTGGGGCCAGTGCGCAGCTGCCTTTGGCGTCCTGGGCCGGGGCGTTGATTGCCCTGGTGGCGATCTTCCTGCCTTCTGCACTGCTGGTGATCGGCGTGCTGCCATTCTGGGAAGGGCTGCGGCACAATGCGATCGTGCGCCGCGCCCTAGGCGGGGTGAATGCCGCCGTGGTAGGTCTGCTCGCCGCCGCACTGTATTCGCCGGTGTTCACTCACGGTGTGCCCAATACCGCCACGTTCGTGGTCGCGGCGCTAGCCTTCGTTGCCTTGTCCGGATGGAAGGCCCCGGCCTGGGCGGTGGCACTGGGTGCGGCGGTCCTTGGCGGCTTCCTGTTGTAGTCACCGCCGGAGCGCGCTCCGTCAGCGCTTGCGGTACAACACGGTGTAGGAGTATCCATTGCCGTTCTTGAAGCAGCAGCGATCGAGCCGAACAAAGGATCCAATGCCGGGTTGTGCTTTGTTCAGCGCCGCCTGGCACTGTGCTTGGGTGTGAAACCAGTACATGTCGGCGCCTGCCTGGTTCACAGGCGCCGATACACCCCGTGGCCAGTGGGCAGAAAGCACCCTCCGCCCTTGGGCTTTAGTACTGTGAACCAATCTTGACAGATGAGCCAGAGCGAGCTATTAATCTATATCAAACGGCACAGGTCCTTGTTAACGTTGTGATACAGAAGTTTCGCTACCGGAGGCAGGGAGGTGAGAAGAATGGCGAACACCCAGGAGCGTGTCGAGTCATGGTGGACAGTGCCTGAAGTAGTCCCCTTCGCGGTTCTGACTGCGTCCACGCTCGACGAACATCGCGTAGCAGACTCACTCGAACTGGCCCTCACCCCAGCTGACCTTGTCTTTCTTCACCAACTGAGCCTTAAACTCGAGTACTTTGCCAAGCGCTCGGACCCCCCGGGCACTAGAGGAAGAACGAGCACCACGAATGCAGACCTACCGGATCAAGTTTTGCTGCCGAGGGCTTTGCGGGTATCTGGTACTTTAGGAGACTCGTACACTCGCGACATATTGCGCTTCAGAGCGCGCGCACCACCCCTGGCAGAAATCCACCTGGATGCAGTACAGAAAACAATGGGCAGGGGCTTCTAGAGCACCTGCCCATAAATCTGCCTCAGTAACCGCAACCCTGTGCGCCGACTACCAAGGGTTGAAATGAATCGGGGGCACGGAATCGAGCCCTAATCATAGATGAACGCCCCCATTGGGAATGGTCCTGCGCTTACTGCAGGTTCCGCGGCTCGCCATGCCATGGGGCAGTTAGCTACATGCTTCGTAGAAGTCAGTGAAACTGGGAATTTTTCCACCCTCGACCAGCGACGTTGCGAGCTGGGAACCGGAGGAGTTTACCGACTCAACAAGACATTGAATCGTGGACAGTTTGGAGCTCCAATAAGAGGAATTCCCTGCCCCTTCGAACTGATACGCGTCCTGCAACTGCTCCAGGACGTGTTCCCGGTAGAGGCATAACGCGTTCCGCAGTTCCTCCACTTGATCGTCATCAAAACGCAGGACTACCTGTGACTTACGCATTTCGGTTCTCCTTTGTCTCAGGGCTTGGGGTCAGCTCCGAAACTCGGAGCTGACCCCAAGCGGGACCAAACGGCAGAGCGCCTTTACCGAAGATCGCTGGGGCAGGCGTCATCACCACAGAGAGCTAACCGGCGTTCACGGGGAAATGGCCTACTTCCTGCAAGGAATAGTCCAACAGGATCGTTTCTTCAACCCGGGATCTCTCTGGGAGCGCCCATACGATTCCGGCTTGTCGCCCACTTCAAGCCGAAGTATCGGTATTGCCTTCTAAGAGGTCAGCTCCTTTGAGCGATTACCCTTGGTGATGGCGATTCGCTTCGGCTTCGACTTCTCGGTGATAGGAATATCCAGGCGCAGCAGCCCGTCCTCGTAATGCGCGTGGATGTTGTCCACATCGAGGTGATCACTGAGGATCAAGTCTCGACCGAACGCACCCCATGCCCTCTCCCGAACCAGCAACTGGTCATCAGTGGCTTGCTCTGGTCGAGTGGCGCGAATCTTCAGGACATTCCTTTCCACCGAGAGTTCAACAGCGTCCGGGTCAATCCCTGGAATCTCAAGCTCGGCATGGAAGCCTTGCTCATCCTTCCAGGCGTCCATCGGCATCAAATGTGCCCGGTCGAACCCCGGAGAACCATTGAACGCTTGTTTCACCATCCGATCAAACTCACGAAAGACGTCGTTGTCCAGCAGCATCACAGTTCTCCCTTCTCCTTTGGCTGTCTCCTTCCAGCTGCCCTAAAATCTATATCAGCTGGTAGAGTTTTTATAACACCAACCACGAGTTCACGCAACCAAAAGGGAGGAAAAAATTTGGCACATAGACCACAAGCATCCGTAGTGCCAGAGAGGACATACTCGATCTCGGCGGCAGCGCAGTTGGCTGGCGCCGGTGTTCAGTCAGTGCGGCTATACGAAGCACGGGGGCTGGTGACACCCCGAAGAACTGCGGGCGGAACGCGGAAGTATTCGCCGGCGGATGTTGCCCGGATCGAAAGAATAGTCGTATTGCTCGATGCGGGACTGAATTTGGCCGGGATCGAGATGGTGTTACACCTCGAAGAAGAGAATCATAGGTTATGGTCAGCCCTCCATCCCATATCCCAAGAGCGAGGATGAACTAACGACGAACGCTGCCCAACCGGGCGACGAACCTCCAATTCCCCTTATCTTCAATACTCGCCGGCAAGCATCGCAGCAGAGTGCAGGCCGACCTTTAGTGCTGCTGCCTTTCCGGTCCGTGCCGGATGTGCCACACCTGCCTCTGGACTTCTCAGGGAATCATTTGTATCTTGTCGGCACAGACCAAAAAATCCGGGAGATCAGAGAGGTGCACCCCTAGCGAGGTTCCCAGAAGGCGTCGCCTGACTTCCGGCAATAATAGGTTCCAAACCTCAGCAGTCAGCCTCAGCACACGATGAGAGGGATGAGCGATATGACTTTCGAGCCCCTGCCTCCGGACACCGAAGTCTCCGAGGTGGATTTGGTCGACCAACGCCTAGAGGTGGATCCCGACATCGAAGATGAACAAATCCCTCCGCTGCACACAGCTAATGCACCTGTAAATGAGGCTGATTGGATTGACCAAAAGATCACCGTGCAGCTCGATGATCCCGGGGAAGAAGTTGTCTAGCCACCCCTCCCGTACCACGGTCGAAGCGGTTGGGGACCAGAAACTCAGGGCGAACGCATCATAACGGCGCCGTCGGCGAATACGGCACCCTCCATAGCTACGTGACGGCATCCAAATAAAACTTTGCAATCCCCGTAACGGCTTTGCAGTAATGGGTATCCAAACCGACGAACCAGCAACTGAAGTCGCTAGAGATCTGATGCACGGCGCCAATCTCTACAGCGGTGCTGGCTTTCCCACCGCTCCCTCCTACTAGGACCAAGCGAAGCGCCTTCTCGTCTTTTGCCACATCACCGAATTCAGAACAAACCGTACCGGGTTCTGTCGCGCAGGCAGTGTTCAAAGTAGCGTGGTGGCTAATCGACCAGGAGGACAGGGACCAACCATGAACCCAGCAGATGCACCATGGCAATGCGCAGGATGCGCAGTGGAGTTCGAACCCTCGCGCACCCTGCCCACCCATTGCCCCATTTGCGAAGACGAGCGCCAATACATCCCCGGTGGCACTCAACGCTGGACCTGTTCCGAAACACTTGAGCGCGAGGGCCACCAGATCCAGGTGCGGGAGCTGGAGGAGGGTTTGACCGCCCTGCGGGCACCCGAGGTGGGAATCGGGCAAAGCGCACTGCTGATCCGTTCCGAAGACGGGAACCTGCTCTTTGACGTCCCCGGGATGATCAGTTCCCATGCGGTGGAGGTCATTCGGGAACTCGGTGGTATTGCGGCCATTGTGGCCAGCCACCCGCACATGTACGGCGTGCAGGTGCAGTACAGCCAGGCCTTTGATGATGCACCGATTTATGTGGCCGAGGCCGACAAGCAGTGGGTGCAGCGCAGCAGCGATGCCATCCGCTACTGGAGCGAGTCCTTTGAGGTGCTGCCGGGCATCTGGCTGCATCAAGTGGGCGGCCACTTCCCCGGAAGCACCGTGGCCGAGTGGGCCGCGGGAGCCCGGGGCGGTGGCGCGTTGCTGGCCGGGGACGCGGTCTTTCCCGTGGCCGATGGCAATGTCACCTTCCTGCGTAGCTATCCCAACCGGATCCCGCTCTCGGCGGCGGTGGTGCGGCGCATGGCCGCCCAACTGGACAGCCTGCGCTTTGACCGCCTCTACAATAATTTCGCCGCCTGCGTCCCGTCAGATGCCCACCGGGTCGTGCAGTTCTCCGCCGAACGCTACGCCAGGTGGGTTGGCGGAGACTACGACGAGCTGACCTAGCGGCATGGCGCGCTTATTTCCTGCGCGCCCTGACGATCTGCAGCACCTTTTCTTCGGCGTCTTCACCGGCCGGGATTCCGCCGGGAACCTTGACGAAGTACACGGCCCCAAGGACCCACCACAGCGCGAAGATCAGCCACGGCTCCCAGCTCAGTGAGGCGGGCATGCCGGGCATGTATAGGCTAAACAGCGCCGCGGTGAGCAGCACCGAGATCCAACCGATGACCTCGCCGAAGCGCCCCCGACCACCGATGCGCAAGGGCCGGCTCATGTTCGGCTCCCGGCGGCGCAGCAGCAGGAATGTCACAGAGACCAGGAAGTAGGCGATGATGATGCTCGGTGCCCCGGAATCCACGAGCCAGCCAAGCATTTCCGCACCGAAGAACGGGGCCAGAAGTGAAATGCCGCCAATGAAAATCAACGCGTTGCTCGGAGTCTGATACTTGGGGTGGACCCTGGCAAACCATTGCGGCAGCATCCCGGAACGTGCCAGTGAGAAGACCAGCCGGGAGGCGCCCAGCAGCAGTGAGTTCCAGGAGGTCAGGATCCCCGCGATTCCGCCGGCGATCAGGATCTTCGCCATGATTTGGGAGTTAAACAGCGCGCCGAAGGCATCGGCAGTGGCGATGTCCGCGTTGGCCAGTTCGCTGGCGGGCATTGCCGATGACGTTGTCAGGACGACCATGATGTACCAAACGGTTGCCATGAGCACCGAAACCACCACCAGCTTGCCGATCTGCCGGGAGGGGATCTTCACTTCCTCCGCGGACTGCGGGATCACGTCAAAGCCGATGAAGAGGAACGGGACCGCCACCAGCACCGCGAAGAAGCCGGACATTCCGGGAGTGAACCAGGGTTCCATATTTGATGCTTCTCCGGAGGTCACCGAGCCGAAGATCATCATGGCGCCGACCGCCAGCAGGAAGAGCACTGTGAACGTCTGAACGACGCTGGCCTGCTTCACGCCGCGCACGTTGATCCAGGTGATGAAAAGCCCGGCCGCCACACCCACCAACGCCCAGGTCAGGTTCACTTCGAATCCGGCCACCGTCCATAGCGGAATCCGGCTCATGCCCGGGAAGATGTACTCCACGGTACGGGGGAAGGCAACCGCCTCGAACGCCACGATGGTCACGTATCCACCGGTGATGGCCCATGAACCGATGAATGACGGTCGGGGGCCAAGTGCGCGGAGAATGAAGTTGTGTTCACCCCCGGCCTTGGGCATCGATGCGGTTAGTTCCGCATAGGTCAGGCCCACCACGGCCATGATGCCGCCGCCGACCATGATGGCGACCATGGCACCCAGGGTTCCGGCATTGGAAAGCCAGCCGCCGGTGAGGACGACCCACCCAAAACCGATCATGGCGCCAAAGCCCAGCGCCAGGGCATCCCAGTTCCCCAGGGTCTTGGCCAGGGTCGTATACCCGTGGGGTGATGTTGAATTCTGTGTCTTGCTCATCGACGCCTTCCTGCGTGATCTCCACCCTTCTCCGTTGAAGGGCCGCAGAAAATCCTGCCGGATGTGTCGGCGCCGGGACCGGCCAAGTGACGCGCATCAAACCACGAATCCGGCGAACGGCGTCAAACAAGCCGACGAACGGTTACCGCTTCATTCAGTACTACGTTCGATGACGGGCTGTGGCTGGCGCGGCGGCCTGAGGAACCAGGCGGCCGCCGCGGCCACCAGCTGCAGGCCCACCACGCACCCCACCAGGGCGGACCAGCCGAAGTGCATGAAGGGGATGCCCAGCAGCCACCCGAACAGCGAGGAGCCGATGTAGTAGCCCAGGTTGTAGAGGCTGGCAGCCTGCGCCCGGGTTTCCGGGGCCAACACCGGCACCCAGCCGCTGGCCACGGCGTGCGCGGCGAAGAACCCGGCGGTGAAGATCAGCATGCCAAGGATGATCACCCACAGAACCGCAGACAGGGTCAGCAGCAGCCCGGCCATCATCACCCCGATGCCCAGCAGCAGTGAGGTGCGCCGGCCCACCCGATTCACGATGCCGCCGCTGGCCATGGAGGACCAGGTCCCGGCAAGGTAGGCCAGGAACACCAGGGCGGCCAGCGCCGGGGGAATCATGAAGGGCGGGGCCTCCAGGCGGAACGCCAGATAATTGTAGGCGGCCACGAACCCGCCCATCAGCAGAAAGCCCTGAAGGTAGAGGATGCGGCGCCGCCCCTGCAGGCAGGCGCGAAAACGCCGCAGCACCGGGCGCAGGTGGACATCGGGCACGGGGGTGAAGCCCTGCGCCCGCGGTGCCTTGATAAAGAACACGATCATCGCCGCGGCCGCCAGCAGGCTGACCGCGGCAACGCCCCACCGCCAACCCAACGGCTGTGCGACCCAGGCGGCCAGCAGGCGACCAACCAAGCCGCCGACCGTGGTGCCCGAAATGTAGATGCCGCTGGCGATGGCCACCGCCCGGGCGGAAAGCTCCTCGGCCAAATAGGCCAGGGTGGTGCCCGGAACCCCGGCGAGCGCCACGCCCTCCAGGAACCGGACCGCCAACAACAGCTCCACGCTGGGGCTAACCGCCCCGGCCAGTCCCAGCACCACGGAGGAGACCAGCGCGATGCCAATAACCTGCCGACGGCCCATCCGGTCCGAGGCAATCGCCCACGGGATCACCGCCAGGGCCAGGCCCAGGGTGGCGGTCGAAACGCTGAGCGCCGCCTGCGCCTCGCTGATGTTCAGGTTCCGGGACATCTCCGGCAGCAGGCCCTGCACCGAGTACAGCTGTGAGAAGGTGGCCAGGCCGCTGGCAAACAGCGCCAACAGCATCCCCCGGTAGCCGCGGCTGTGTGGTTCATGGTCGGTAAACGTGGCTTACACCCCCGCGGCGGGCAGCAGCGGGGCCAGCGTGTAGAGCACCAGCAGGGCCATCCCGTTGTTGGCCACGTGCAGCATGTAGGCGTAGGCCAGCGACTTGCCGGTGAGGATGTAGGCCAGGGACATCATCAGTCCCAGCATCAGGTACGGCAGGATTTCCACCACGGAGCCGATCCCCCCGCCATTGGCGAAGTGGATCGAGGCGAACAGGACCGTGGAGATCAGGGCACATACCCAGATGTTGACCTTGCGGGAGAGCTTGCCGATCAGCAGGTGCCGGAAAATGTACTCCTCCACAAACGGCCCGAACAGTGCCGTGGTCACGAACATCACCGGGAACGGCACCGACTGGGTCATATCCTGCAGGGCCTGCTGGTTCATGCTGGTCTGGGGACCACCGAAGAACATGGTGATGAATGCGGAGATCATCACCGTCAGCAGCCAGCCGCCGGGCAGCATCAGCCATTTGAGCCACGGGTAGTAGCGCATGGTGGCGAAGGATTCGAAGAACTGGGGCCCGCACTGGATCATGGCCAGGATGAAGAACACCGTGTACAGGATCATGTTCACCCCGAACAGCGCCGAGTCCTCATCCGGGAACGCGTGCATGTAGCCGGGGATCAGGGCGATCAGCATCGCCCCACCGAGGATGAAGAACACAATGTACGCCGCGACGGTGAACAGGTCACCCTTCTTGACCGCCCCGGCCTCGAAGACGCGTTGCCGGCGCACCGGCGGCAACCCTGGCTGGTGGTAATACGGCGGGGTGTGAGACATGCTCCTAGCCTATCGACCGGATCCGGTCGACGCCCGACCCCTTGCAGCGAATCGGCTGTGTCTCACATCCCAGCGTCTCCTCGGCCACTTTCGTGGGCCGTTTCCTGGACGGCACGCCTTGGTCAGCTTGCTGTTTCCAGTACCCGCCGCCGCGGATCGACAATCCACGAGCCAACCAGCCCCGCCGTGACGCCCAGCAGGTTTCCTTCGGCGCGTTCCCACAGCTGCTGGGAGCTGGTCCCGGGCGCGGCCAGATCCAGCATCAGCATGATCAGTGGGGTGAAGAAGCTCAGCGCCAGCCCGTAGTTGCGGGTCATGTACGCCTCGGTGGGGAACATCAGCAGGATGACCGCAATGCCCAGCGCCGTCTGGTTCAGGTGCAGTTCAAAGAGCACCAGCAGCACACCCAACCCGGCCACGGTTCCGGCGACGCGATGTGCCGCCCGGCGCACCCGGCCGCGCGCATTCCCGGCGGCCAGCGGCACCACGGCACCGGCCAGCACCCACTGCAGGTGTTCAAAGCCGAACAGGATCCCGGCCGCGCCAGCCAACAACACCACCAGCCCATAGCTTGAGGCGTGTCGTGCCGTGTACGTCCAGGTGGGAATCGGCACCGGAGCCTGCTGCCCGGAACACCGTCCCAGCTGACCCAGCAGCAGACTCACCAATACCGCCAGGGCGTACGCCGCCAGCCCGGCCAGGTCCGGTTGTTCGTGTCCGGGCAATGTAGCCAGCGCGCCGAACGCGAACAGCGGGAAGAACGCCCCGTGCGGGCGCAGCGCGAACCGGTCGGCAATCACCAGGCTGGCCACCGCGCACCCCACGCTGACCAGCACCAGTGACCAGCTCCGCAATCCCAGGGGCGCGGCAAGGATTCCGCCGAACCCGGCGCCCAAGAGCATTCCGCCAGCCAGCAGCTGGTCACGCAGCCGCTGGCCCCGGTGTGGGCTGCGACCGTACATCCCGGTCACCGAGCCAAAGACCGCGTAGATCATCAGGTCGGCCCGCCCCACCAACAGCAGGGTGGTGCCTGGAATGGCCAGTCCCACCCCCACGCGCAGCGCAGGCCGCAGATCTGGGGACGTCCGCCAGTTCCTTGGCCCAAGACGCCCGACACCGGCTGGCCCCCGGGATGATGCGGGCAGCGTCATCGGCATAAAGCGCTTCTCACCGGTCTGCATGAGGCAAGCGTGCGGAAGTCGGTTCGCTGGACATCGAGATTCCCTCTCACGAAAAGGCTGGATGAAGGGCCGGGAAGGGCCCACTATCCAGAGTTCCGCAAGCTCTTGATTACGTCCAAGACTTATCTTCGATGAATCAATAGGCAGCTCTTATTGTCCTGTAGGAAACAGCAGAAAACGACATCATGCCGGGCAGTGCCCGTGGAAGGCGCTATGAATACACTTCCCGTGCGGTGCGCAACAGGGCGCGGGACATCAGCGGCATCGGCTCGCTGGCGTTCAGGACGAGGCTGATCTGCGGGGAGAGCTCCGGCTCGCTCAACGCTGTCATCCGGATTCCCGGCAACGGGCCCAGCGGGGCCAGCCATTGACGGGGCACGATGCTGGCCCACTGGCCGGTGGCCACATGGGAGAGCAGCGAGAGAACCGAATCGGTTTCGATGCGTGGTGAAGCGCTCATCCCGTGGCGTTCCAGCGCGGCATCCAATACCTGCCGTCCGCGCATCCTGGAATCCAGCAGGCACAGGGGCAGGTCCAGTGCCTGCCGCCACCCGGGGACCGCGGCTTCGGTGAGCATTCCCGGGCCGGTGATCAGCACGTGATCCTCCGTGTACAGCGGGAGCACCACCAGATCCTGCGCATCCTCCGGCGCCGCGTAGATGATCCCGGCGTCCAGTTCGAAACCGCGCACCTGCTCGATGATGTGGGAGGAGTGCAGGCTGGTCTGCACCTGAATCGAGACCCGCCGGTGGCTCGCGGCAAAGGGAACGGTCAGTTCCACGACGGTGGAGCTGACCGCCGGCACGACGCCCAGGCGCAACCTTCCGCTCAGGGCCTCTTGCAGCCCCTCCACTTCCTGGCGCAACGCCTCATGGTCCAGCAGCATCCGCCGGGCCCACGGCAGCACCTTCTTCCCCTCCGCGGTGAGCCCCTGGAAGGAGTGGCCGCGGCGCACCAGCGGTACGCCGAGTTCGGCCTCCAGCTTTCGGATTGCCTCGGACAACGCGGGCTGCGAGACGTAGCAGGCGGCGGCCGCGCGGGCGAAATGCTGTTCGCGGGCCAGCGCCACGAAGTATTCCAATTGCCGTAACATCACGCCCTTATTGCATCACGTGCCCGCCGCCAAAGGGCAGCTGGCGCTCGGGGGCGGAAGCGCTGGGACGCCAGCCGCTGCTAGACCCCGGACTTGCGCGGGGTGCCTTCCACCGCGTCGACCGCCCGGATGAAGCCCAAATGGCTGAAGGCCTGCGGGAAGTTCCCGGCGAGCCGCCCGCCCGCCGAATCGTATTCCTCCGCAAAGAGCCCCAGGTCGGTGGCGAAGCCGGCCAGACGGTCCAGCAGCTGCCTGGCTTCGTCGCTGCGTCCGGAGCGGGCGTATTGTTCCACCAGCCAGAAGCTGCACATCAAGAACGAGTACTCGTTGCCCGGCAGCCCGTCCATGCCGGTTTGGGTGCGGTAGCGGCGCACCATGCCCGCCTCGTCAAGCAGGTCCGCCTCGATTTTCGCCACGGTGCCCAGCATCTTCGGGTCCTCGGGGTGCAGCAGCCCGGTATTGGGCAGCTGCAGCAGTGAGGCGTCGACTTCCTTGTTCGAATAGGTCTGGGTAAAGGAATTCAGCTCCGCGTCGTAGCCGCGTTCCATGATCTCTTCCCGCAGCCTCTCGCGCAGGTGCCGCCAGCGTTCCACCGGCCCGCTCAGCCCGTGCTCCTCCACCGCCCGCACCCCCTGGTCGAACGCGGCGAACATCATGGCCCTGCCGTGGGTGAAGAAGTCCGCGTTGCCGCGCATTTCCCAGATCCCGTGGCCCTTGCGTTCCATGTTGCGCTCCAGGAAGCTGAGCAGGTTGCGTTGCAGCGCCCAGGAGAACTCATCCTCCCCGTGCCCGGCATCACGCAGGGCCGCCAGGGCCAGCATCACCTCACCGACCACGTCGGCCTGGTACTGCTCGAACGCGCCGTTGCCCACCCGCACCGGCCGGGACTGCTCATAGCCCTGCAGGTGGTCGAGCACTGATTCGGTCAGTTCGCGTTCCCCGGCGATCCCGTACATGATCTGGATATCGTCCGGGTCTCCGGCCACCGCACGCAGCAGCCAGTTGCGCCAGTGCAGCGCACCGTCGGTGAAATCGTGGGCCACCAGGGTGTCAATGGTCAGCGAGGCATCCCGCAGCCAGGTGTAGCGGTAGTCCCAGTTGCGCTGTCCACCGAACTCCTCGGGCAGCGAGGTGGTCGGGGCGGCCACGATCCCGCCGGTGGCCTGGTCGGTCAGCGCCCGCAGCACCATCAGCGAACGCAGCACCTGGTTGTCATAGCGGTCGGTGACCTGCACCCGGGCCGACCAGTCGCGCCAGTACCTGACGGTGGCCTGCAGCGCCTGTTCGGCATCCAGCGGCTTGGGCGGCTGCAGATGGGACTTGTGCCAGGTCAGTACCCAGTCCTGGGTCTGCCCCGCCTTCAGGGTGAACCGTCCAGTCAGCCGGTCCGGGACCGCGCCCTGGTAGTCGGTGGGCCGGCCCTGGCCACGGTCCGCGCTGTCCTGCCGCTCACGGCGTTCATGGCGCTGGTTCCAGGCATGGTCGGTCTCCAGCTGCGGACCGGTCAGCAGCAGCGCGTCCGGTCCGGCCACAGAGAGCAGGCCGGTGGCGCCCTCCTTGGTCAGCGTGACCTTCCGGGTCCAGGGTTTGGCGCGGTTGTAGTCGAAGCGGATGCGCAAGTCATGTTCGATCTCGGCCTCCCCTTCCAGGCAGGTGACCCTGCGGATGACGTCGGCCTGCTCGATGCTGGGCGGCATGAAGTCCAGCACTTCCAGCGTGCCGGTGGCGGTGCGCCAGATGGTTTCCAGGACAAAGGTGCGCGGCAGGTAGCGGCGGGAGACCACGCTTCCCTCCGGAGCCCAGAGCCGCCAGCGCCCGTCGGAGGCCGAACCGAGCAGGGCGGAGAACACGGCCGGCGAATCGAATCTAGGAAAACACAGCCAGTCAATGCTCCCGTCCCGGCTGAGCAGCAGCCCGGTGCGCAGGTCCGAAAGCAGCGCGTAGTCTTCCAGCGGCGTGGATCCAGTGTTCTCATTCTCGCTAGCCATGACCTCATTCAAACAAACTGGGCGATAGCGCGAAAGGGTACAGTTCCCTCTTCACAGGGAGTAGGGTGCGGGGCATGGACAGCATCAAGAATCTGGTAATTTTTGGCGCCACCGGCGATCTGGCCTCCCGTCTGCTCCTCCCGGGCCTGGGCACCTTGCTGCGTGCCGACCCCGAGTGCCGGGTCACCGTCATCGGCGCCGACCGCAACGATGACGGCACCTGGAAGCAAACGGTGCAGCAGGCCTTTGACACCGTGGACAGCCACGGCCCCGCCGCCGAGCACACGCTGAACACCACCCGCTTCATCACCTGTGACGCCACCAGCGCTCAGGATCTGCAGTCCCTGCTTGATGGCCTGGAGGAACCGGCCTGCCTCTACTTTGCCCTGCCGCCCCAGGTGACCATGAAGTCCCTGGAGGTGCTGAAGGGACTGCAGCTGCCCGAATCCCTGGTGCTGGCCCTGGAGAAGCCCATCGGCCACGACCTGGAGTCCGCCCGCAAGCTGAACCAGCTGGTGGCGCGGCTGGTTCCCGAGAAGCAGACGTTCCGGGTGGATCACTTCCTGAACCTGCCCGCGGTGCATTCCTTCGCCGGGCTGCGCTTCGCCAACCGGCTGCTGGAGCCGCTGCTGAGCCGGGAGCATGTGCAGTCCATCGAGATCACCTACGACGAGACGCTCGGGCTGGAGGGGCGCGCCGGGTTCTACGACTCCAGCGGTGCGTTCCGCGACATGATCCAGTCCCACCTGCTGCAGGTGATGTCCCTGGTGATGATGGAGCCACCGGCCCGCATTGACCATGTGGAGCTTCCGGCGCTGACCGCGCACGTGCTGCGCTCGGCCCGGTTGTGGGGCAAGGACCCGGCGTCCTCGGTGGTGCGCGGGCGGTACACGGCCGGCAGCGTGGGGGGCAAGGACCTTCCCGACTACGTGTCCGAACAGGGGGTGGACCCGGTAAAGAACACCGAAACCTTCGCCCAGGTGACCCTGGAAGTGGACAGCTGGCGCTGGAACGGTGTGCCGGTGACCCTGCGTTCGGGCAAGGCCATTGGCAAGCCGCGCAAGGAAATCACCATCAATTTCCGCCGCCCGCCCCACGAGTACCCACAGTTCCCCCACAACGGCCGGGTGCCGCCGAATGTGATGCGCCTGCGCCTGGACACCGGCCAACTGGAGTTCGAGATGAACGTGGGCGGCCCCTTCGCCGTGCAGGGCATGGAGCGGGTGACCTTCCAGACCGACACCTCGGCCCCCAGGCTTTCGGCGTACGGCAACGTGCTCAAGGGCATCCTGAGCGCCGATGCCACCTTCAGCGTGCGCGGGGACGCCTCCGAACAGGGCTGGAGGATTCTGGCGGACATCCAGAAGCTCTTTGATGACGGCCTGGTTCCGATGAGCGACTACGCCGCGGGCAGCCCAGGCCCCACGATCCCGCCGCTAAGCAGCAAATAAGACCGCACATGCATGACGGCGGATCCAGTTCGCCTCAGGATTTGGATCCGCCGTTATGAGTGCGAGTAGTCTGGCTACTGCACCACTTGGCTCAGCGCGGTATTGCTTGCAATCTGTGCACTCATGGACTTGGTCATGAGGCTCATCATGTCGAAGACCACGGTTGCTGCAGCCAAGGACGTAACATCTGCATGATCATACGCGGGAGCAACTTCGACAACGTCGGCCCCAACTATATTGATGCCGTCAAGTCCTCGCAGTAGACGAAGAAGTTCTCTCGAGTGCAGCCCACCCATCTCTGGAGTACCAGTGCCTGGGGCGAATGCAGGATCCAGCACATCAATGTCAACAGAAAGATATACCGGGGTGTCCCCCAAGCGTTGACGGACTCGTTCAATCGCCGATTCAACGCCGATACTGTCTATATCTGTGGCCCGGATGATTTGGAATCCGAATTCGTGATCCCTCAAAAAATCATCCTGATCATAAACCGGACCGCGAATGCCGACGTGCATCGACTTATCCTCCAGCAACAGCCCTTCTTCGAAGGCCCGACGGAACATGGTTCCGTGGGTGATCGGCTCTTCGAAGTAGGTATCCCAGGTATCCAAATGCGCGTCAAAATGCAGCAGCGCCACCGGCCCGTGTACTTCGGATACTGCCCGAAGCATTGGCAATGCGATCGTATGATCACCACCTATAGCAATTACGCGTTTGGCCGCATCGAGCAAAGGCCTCACCTGTGACTGGATCTGCGACACTGCCTTGCCGATATTGTAGGGCGTGCACGCTACGTCGCCCGCGTCTACGACCTGCATTTCCCTCACGGGTGTGACATCAAGTTCAACGTGGTACCCCGGACGAAGTAGACGTGATGCTTCACGCACGGCTGATGGGCCGAACCTCGCGCCTGGACGGAAGGACGTCCCTGTATCAAAAGGAACCCCCAGGATGGCGATGTCGTAATCCGGCACCTGACCGATTTGTGGGAGCCGGGCGAAAGTACCCAGACCGGCATACCGTGGAACTTCAGTTGCTTCTACAGGTCCCACCGGAACATGCGTGCTCATGTAGAGATCTCCTTGTCGTATCTGTTGGGCGTTTGTTGTTGGGGTTTCAAAGTTCTGCCGACTTAGCCGGCACGACTTGCTGGTTGGTTTCGGAATGAGAGCTCGTGTAGCCGGTCGTTTCACTCAATGAGCGGTTTGCCGTTTCAGGCGCCAAGAACAGAGTTCCTAGGAAGCCTACGAGCGAGACCAGTGCACCGATCAGCAGTGCCCCGGCAGCCCCGAAGGTGATAATTGCTAATGGCATTAGGTAAGTGCTCACAGCCGAGCCAATACGGCTTATGGCCGTCCCGAACCCCACTGCCGTGGCACGAATTTCCGTTGGAAATAGTTCGTTGGGGTATACCACCTCGAGAAAGCTGGAAGCGCCAGAGGCCAGAGCGAAAATGGCCAATGCTGTGAACAGTACGCTCGCAGTTACGCCGGGTATAAACACCGGGGCACCTAGAGCGAGCACAATGATGGCGAATGTCCACAACAGCAGCTTGCGTCTCCCGATCTTCTCCACGAGCCACAGACCTGGGATCCCACCGATAACGAATAAGAGCGAAATCAACAAGGATCCGCCATAGAGATTCGCATCACCAGTCAATCCGAACGAAGTTAAAAGTTCTGGCGCAAAGGTGTAAACGGCGAAAAGTGGGATCACCTGAGCTGTCCAGAAGATCGCTACGAACAGCGTGCGCCTGAAGAACTTCCTGTTGAAGATGTCCGTAAAACGAGCCGTGGTTGAAGTTTCCGCGCTATTTTCGCCAAGTGATTCGATGTCATAACCCGGCCCAAAAACCTTCTTGATGACGTCTCGTGCCTCGTTTACTTTTCCCCGAGACAGGAGCCAACGGGGAGACTCAGGCGTACCCAGCCGACATAGAAGCGTGATAATGGCGAAGATAGCCGGACTGGCCAACATGTACCGCCACGCTTCTGGGCCTACGTCCTTGAGAAGGAAACCAACCGCGAAGGCGGCAGCAGCTCCGACTGCCCATACGACAAAGGTCGCACCGAGCAGCCTGCCCCGAACCTTCCGAGGAAGAAACTCCGTCAGGAGAGAAGTGGCAATTGGGTAATCAGCCCCGATTGCCACACCCAGCAAGAACCGCCAAAGCACCAATTGCCATATGTCCGTCGAAAATGCGCTGAGAATAGAAAAAGCGGCTAGCGCAATGAGGTCCAAAATGTACATCGTGTGTCGGCCGACCTTGTCGGTCACCCAGCCGAAGATGCCGCCTCCAAAGAAGATGCCGATAAGGCTCGCTGCGCCAACCAAGCCAATCTCTGCAGGCTTGAGTCCTAACGCCGGTGTCATGGTGATAAAGGCAAGACCAATGATCGACAAAGCGTAGCCGTCAATGAATGGACCGCCCGAGGAGAACACCGTGAGTTTTACATGGAACTTGCTCAACGGTGCGTCATCGATGAGATTCGTGCCTGTGCTCATCGCGATACCTGCCTTAATGAGGGAAACCAACGGAAGTGATGAACTTGCACCTCCACTATGAGTGAGCTAGATCACGACACTCAATAGACATATGTGTACAATCGCATCGCCTAGATATACCGGTGTATGAAATGACCGTCGCGACCAGTAGATCCACGAGGAATCAAAATGCCAATGACTGTTCGAGAGCTCTTAGATGAACCCCATTTGGGTCTGCGCTTAATTGCTGGCGAAGCAGGAGTAGAACAACCGATTACCTGGTCTCACACATCTGATCTGCCGAATTTGTGGGAATGGGTATCCGAGGGCGTACTGCTGTTGACAAATGGGCTTTCGATTCCAGAATCAGCTGAAGGGCAAGTGACTCTAGCAGAGCGGCTGGTTTCATCGGGCGCCGTGGGATTGGCTGTCGGCGACGAAATGCACGCCCCGAAATTCACCGAGGCCTTCTTGAATGCATGCAGCGAACTTCCACTGCCCCTACTCGCCGTTCCATACCCGCTTCCTTTTATTGCCATCTCTCGCTCAATCGCCGAAGCCTTGCTAATCGAAGAATCACGCCGAATTAAGCAAACGGCGCGGCTTTACGACATTCTGCGTCGCTCGAGTACACCCGGCAACGCGTGGGACATCTTGCTGCACGATCTTTCTACTGAACTGGGTTCCTACCTATTTGTCATCGACGACTATTGTTTGCATCCGTGGAACCATACGGACCCGATACCGGATGCGACAACCCAAATTGGCATCCTTCGCGCCCGTCAGGAAGCTGGTACAACATCGCGTCACTTTCATTGGACTAAGCACGACGGGCGCTCGATCCTCCTGATGGACATCCCTACACACGCCAACGCCTTGCTCGCAGTGGCTCCCCACTCCGAGCATCCCCATCCTGACGGAGTCGTACTGCTGCATGCAGCCACAATTATTGGGCTTGCCATGTCACAACAAGCTCTCTACATCACAGAAAATCAACGGACCGCTGAAACCTTGTTCTCACAAGTAGTCCTTGGTGGAAGTTCTGAAACAATTGGTTCCCGCTACGGTTTAGTGAGCGATGACATCCGGGTTGTCTGCTACCAACCTCCCGCTGAAGGCGCCCCCGGTGATTACGCTCAACGCCTGCGTCGCCACGGGGTTCCGACAATCGCTACCGTTCTTCACGGAACTGCGTATCTACTAGTTGCCGCCGATAGCTCTCTTGCAACCATCAGACATATTTTAGGCCCTGAAGCTGTAGGCGGAATCAGTTCAAGTATGGATAAGTTTCAAATATCGCGTGCGGTACTTGAGGCACGCTGGGCATGCGGCAAAGCAAAGCAAGAATCAGCGGGACTTCTTCAATATTCCGAAGACGAATCATGGCTGGGTTTCGCCAGCCTTCAAGAAGGCGAGCAATTGGTATCCCGGATGCTCGCGCCACTTCTTGAATACGACCAGCGCACAGGATCGGACCTGACCGGCACGTTGAGACTGTACCTACGCCTACAACGCTCGGCGCAAAGAGTTGCCAAGACAACTTTTACCCACCGACAGACAGTGATTTCACGTCTAAAAAAGATCGGAAATCTCATCGATTCAGATCTATCTGAAACCCATGTTCTTGCGATGCTATGGCTAGCTCTGCAGTTTCACGACGCGTTGTCCCCGGCGCAGGGAAATGCGCCGGGGCAATTCAGCGAATAGCTATTTCCCCATGTATTCGAAGTGCCAGGCTTCGGCGTAGGGGTTCTTGGAACCATCCGACCGGTACTCCTCCAGGTTCTTGCGGTGGGTCCAGTTGTACTTGTGGGAGTTGGCTTTCAGCCACTTGTAGTACTTGCCGCGGAAGGAGTAGTCGTAGGTTTCGGGCACGTCAATGGCCAGGCCCCAGCCGTGGTTTGAGGTTCCGGGCTTCGCCGCAATGTAGGAACCCAGCTCGGCATAGAGGTATCTCTGGGTATCCAGCGTCCGGTAGGCCAGGTCGATGTCCAGGTTCTTCCCAAACTGCTTCTTGAAGGCGGTGTTCAGCCGGGTCAGGTCCTTCACGGCCGGTGCGGCGATGAGGGTTTTCTCCTTGTCCCACGGCACTGCGGCCAGCATGGAGCTGGAAACCTTGCCGTTGGGCTGCTTGAGCACCTGGGCGCGGGTGTATCCCTTCGAATTGGTGGTGCCCGCATTGCTGCTGCGCTTCAGGTCGCTGGCCTTCATCCAGCCGTTCAGCCCCTGGGTGCGCACGAAGTACCAGCCGGCCACCTGCCCGCCTTCCTTCTCCCACTTCAGGTCCCGGTAGACGATGGAGTTCTTTGGAATATCCCCCACCCTCCGGGTCCCGCCGACGGCGGCATAGAGGTCGCTGCCGTTGGCCTTGGTGAAATACCGGTCGCTCAGCCCGGCCCGGTTGGTGGTGTAGTCGCCGGTATCGACCTGGCATCCCTTGGAGCAGGTCTTGACGTACTTGTTCGACACCCAGCCGGTCTTGTTCTTGTAGCTGATCTTGTACCAGCCGTTTGCGGCCCGTTCGGTCGCCTTGGCGACACTGTTCTTCGGCAGGGTACCCACGGAGGCGTGCCCGGTGCTGCTGCCCTTGCGGATATTCACGTTCGCGCTCGCCGTCACCCACAGTTTCACCGTGCTGGTGCCCTTCGGGGCCGGCTGCTTGGGCGCGGTGCTCGCTGCGACCTTGGTGTACTTGTTCGAGATCCAGCCCGTCTTGCCCGCATAGCTGACCTTGTACCAGCCGTTGGAGGCGGTCGCCGAAACGTTGACCGTCTTGCCCTTGGGAATCGTTCGGATCACCTTGTGCCTGGTGCTTGAACCGGCGCGCAGGTTCAGGTTGGCGGTGGTCGTGACCTTGGTGACGACCTTCTTGGCCGCGGCCGGGGCGGCAGCCAGGTGCGGTGTGGAGAGCGCCGGAACATCGGAGGCCGGGGCGGTGAAGCCGGCCGCCGCGGTGGCGCCGCCGGCAAGGGCAACCGCCAGGGCGCCGGCGCTCAGGGCGCGCAGTACGCGCGTACGGGGAACGGGCATGGGGTGGGCCTTTCGTGGACACGAGGATGATAAGGCGACATGGTGCGCAGGCGAAGGCAGCACCCGCGGGGAACATGTTCTGTTTGAACAGTAGTGTCCCCTGTCCCAAAAGGTGAATTGCATCCAGTCATTTCAGAGTCTGCGCCCGTTCTCCCGCACGCCCCCTGGCAGACTCCGGGCAGTGCAAAGGGGCGCAAACACCCTGATGGTGTTCGCATCCCCTTAATCCGTCGCTAACCCGCGACTACTTCTTTTCCAGCAGCCGCTGGACGCGGGGCTTCACCTCGGTGGCCAGCAGCTCGATGGATTCGAGCAGCTGCTCCTGTGGGATGCCGCCGACGTCCATCTGCAGGAAGTGCCGCATATGGCCCAGGTAGCCGTGCAGGTGCACGATGCGTTCGGCCACTTCGTCCGGGTCACCGACGTAGTAGGCGCCCGGTGCCTCGGCCTGGATGTCGTAGGCCCGCTTGTCCGGGGCCGGCCAGCCGCGCAGACGCCCCATTTCCAGGTTCAGGTTGTACCAGCCCGGGTAGAAGCGCTCCAACGCCTCCTTCTTGGTCGGGGCGATCAGGCCCATGGCCGCCACGGAGACCTTCAGGGTTTCCGGTGCGTGCCCGGAGGCGGCACCGGCCTTGCGGTACAGGTCCGCCAACGGGGCGAAGCGGTGCGGTGCCCCGCCGATGATGGCGTAGGACACCGGCAGGCCCAGCTGGCCGGCGCGGGCCGAGGAGCTCGCGTTGCCGCCGGTCGCCAGCCAGATCGGCAGCTTGCCTTGGGCCGGACGCGGCACCACGGCCAGGTCGTTCAGGGCCGGGCGCTTGTTACCGGACCAGGTGACCTCCGGGGCCTGCGAATCATTGATGGTCATCAGCAGATCCAGCTTGTTGGCGTAGAGCTCGTCATACTCCTCCAGGTCATAGCCGAACAGCGGGAAGGTTTCCACCGAGGAGCCGCGGCCCGCGGTGATCTCCACACGGCCGCCGCCGGAGATGATGTCAGCGGTGGCGAACTGCTGGTAGATCCGCACCGGGTCATCGGTGCTGATGATGCTCGCCGCGCTGCCGAGCTTGATCTGCTCGGTGGCTGCGGCGGCCGCCGCGATGATGGCTCCGGGCGAGGAGGCCGGCATGCTGGTGGTGTGGTGCTCCCCCACCCCGAAGTAGTCCAGCCCGCTGCGGTCGGCCAGCTTGATGGCCTCGAACAGGTTGGTGATGGCTTCCGAGGTGCTGCGCAGTGAATCGTCAGCGTTGCGCTGGGTGTCGCCGAAGCTGTAGGCGCCGAGTTCCATGTCGTGGGTTCCTTGTCTTGGTGGGTAGCGGTGATGTGGTTAGCGGGAGACGCGGGCAGCGTTGAGCTGCTCTTCCATTTCCGCCGCGGTGAAGCGCCCGTTGAAGATCGGCGTTCCGGGTTCGAACAGCCGCCCGGAGCGCAGGTCCCCGGCGATCACCGGGGCGAAGCCGACGCTGCTGATGAACTCGGCGACCTCCTGGACGGCCCGGGGGTCATCCCCGGCCAGGGCCAGGGCGCGGGCCTCGCCGTCCCCGGCTCCCCCGGCTTCCGGCTCCATGTCGTGGTAGCCGACGTGGTTGAAGGACTTCACCAGGTTGACCCCGGCCAGGTGCTGGGCGATGACCTCGCTGGAGGACTGGGTGGGGTCCTCGAATTCGGCGATCTCCCCGTCGGTGCCCGACCAGTAGTTCATGACGTCAATGACGGTCTTGCCCTGCAGCAGGGCCGGATCCACGGTGCGGTACTTGTGCAGGGGCACGGCGACCACGATCATTTCCGCGTCGGCCAGGTCGCTGGCGTTGACGGCCTCGGCGCCCGGGGTGACGATGTCCACGATCAGGCTGATCTCGCTGGCGGGCTTGGAGGTCGCGATCTTGACCCGGTAGCCGGCGTCCAGGGTCAGGCGGGCCACGGCGGTGCCGACCCGGCCGGCACCCAGAATCCCCACGGTCTTCTGGTCGCGCTGCTGAACTGAATCCATCTGACACACCCTTCAAATATGTTGTAGTACAGACTATATTGATTACAGAACATCTATGCAAGCGCATATATTCCGATAGAATGGATGACATGAACACCGCACCGGACACCGTCACCGCCCCAGCCGCCGCCAGCACCCCCAATCCCGGGGACCTGGCCTGGCATCTGGGCATGATCCTGCGCGGGCATCAGTCGCGGTTCGCCGAGGCGGTCGCCGGGATCCCCTGCGGGGTGCGCGGCTTCCAGCTACTGTCCACCGTGGTGCACCATGACCCGGCCAACCAGCAGGCACTCGGTGGGCACCTGGGAATTGACCGCACCGTGCTGACCTACCTCATTGACGACCTCGTGCAGGCAAACCTGGTCGAACGCATCCCCGCCCCCTCCGACCGGCGGGCGCGCAAGATTATCGCCACCGCGCAGGGGCTGGAAACCCTGAAGCGGCTCGAGGGCAAGGTCGCGCAGGCGGAGCAGGAACTGCTCGCCCAGCTCGATGAGAGTGAAAGCCGCCAGCTGCAGGAGCTGCTGGCCAAGCTCTCCCTGACGGTGCGCAACCTGCAGCCGGGCACCAACCCCTGCGATGCCGTGGAACAGCTGGGCTAGGAGCCCACACCCAGAAGACCCCGGGAACCGGCGGTCGGCCAGAAAGCCGATCACCCGTTCCCGGGGTCTTTGCACGCCAATGCGCCGCCTCGTCAACCGCGGGGCACCCGGGGGCAGGTGCATGCTAGTACAGCACGGCGTCCCGCTCAATGGGGCAGGTCATGCAGTGCCCGCCGCCGCGGCCGCGGCCCAGCTCGGCGCCGACAATCGGCAGCACCTCGATGCCGGCGGCACGCAGCGCATCATTGGTTTGGGTGTTGCGGTCATAGGTGTACACCACGCCGGGGCGCAGGGCCACGGCGTTGTTGCCGCTGTCCCACTGCTGGCGTTCGGAGTCATAGTTGTTCCCGGCGGTGGCCACCACCCGCAGCTTGGGCAGGTTCAACGCCTGGGCGACCACGTCGGTGAAGCTCTTGGTGCCGTGGTCAATCACCGTGACCCCCGGATCCTGATCGGAGGGACGCAGCGAGAAGGTGTGCACCTCGTCCATGATCTTGGGATACAGGGTCACCACGTCATGGTCCACGAAGGTGAACACGGTATCCAGATGCATCGCCGCACGCAGCTTCGGCATCCCGGCCACGATCACGTGCTCAGCCACCCCCTGGCGGAACAGTGAGGAGGCCAGCTGGGTAATGCCGTGGCGGGAGGTGCGCTCGCTCATGCCGATCAGCACCACCCCGTTGCCCACCGGCATCACATCCCCGCCTTCCACGGTCACCTGGCCCCACTCCTGTTCGGGATCCCCCCACCAGATCGTCGAATCCCGGAATTCGGGATGGAACTTGTAGATCGCCTTCATCAGCAGGGTCTCATCCCGGCGGGCATCCCAGTACAGCGGGTTCAGGGTCACTCCCCCGTAGATCCAGCAGGTGGTGTCCCGGGTGTAGAGGGTGTTGGGCAGCGGCGGCATCAGGTACTCATAGATGCCGCGAGATTCGCGGGCCAGGTTCACGTAATCGGTGCGGTAGTCCTCGGGCAGGTCGCTGGTGGCCATGCCGCCCAGCAGCAGTTCGGACAGGCGCCACTCGTCCAGCGAATCCAGGTAGGCCCGGGTGCCCTCGACCAGCCCGCCGCCCACCACGTTGGGCACCACCTTGCGTTCCAGCAGCCACTGCCGGGCTTCGGCCTGGGCCATGGTCTGGGTGAGCACCTCCTGCAGCTCCAGCACCTCCACCCCGTTGCCGCGCAGGTTGGAGACGAAGTCTGCGTGGTCGCGCTGGGCGCTTTCCACCCACATCACGTCGTCAAACAGCAGGTCGTCACAGTTCGATGGGGTCAGCCTGCGGTGGGCCAGCCCCGGCGCGCACACCAGCACCTTGCGCAGCTGCCCGACCTCCGAATGCACACCCTTGCCCGTGGTTTCGCTCATGGTCCGTGTTCCTTCCGTTCCTTGCGAATCGGACAGCCGCCCGACCCTGGTGGTTTCTCGTTGTGCAGTTCAGCGGTTGGCGCCCTAGAGGTGGACCCACCCCGCGCCCAGGGCCACGACGCCCAGCAGGGCGCCGAGCAGGGAGAGCGCGAAGATCACCGGTTCGCGGCCTTCGAAGGCCTTGCGTCCCTGCTCCCGGCGGGCCATGACGAACAGGATGGTGGCCGGGGCGTAGATGATGAAGGAGAGCAGCAAGAAGTGCCAGCCGGCGGCGAAGACCAGGAAGGCGGTGTAGGCCACCGCCAGCACCGAGGTGAGAAGATCCCTCCCGGAGGCCCGGCGCTCCCCCTGCCCGTGCCGGGCGGCGTAGGCCACCTTCACCGCGTAGAGCGCGGCGAGCAGGAACGGGATCAGCGTCAGGGAGCTGGTCAAATCCAGCGCCAGGTCCAGCGCGTCCTCGGCGAACAGCAGGATGACCAGCATGCCCTGTACCAGCACGGAGGTCAGCAGCACCGCGTTCACCGGCACGTCGGTGCGGTTCAGCTTGCCCAGAAAGCAGGGCATGTCCCGTTCGTTCGCGGCCACGCTGAGCACCTCGGCGGCCATCAGCGACCAGGCCAGGTAGGCGCCCAGCACCGAGATGATCAGCCCAATGCTCACAAACCAGCGGCCCCACGGGCCGACCGCGTATTCCAGGATCCCGGCCATGGAGGGCTGCTCCAGCTGGCTGATCTGCTCCATCGGCATCACCCCGTAGGAGACGATGGTGACCGAGGCAAAGATCGCGAACACGGACAGGAACTCCAGGATGGTGGCCCGTCCCACGTCCGTCCGGCGCCGGGCGTGGCGCGAATACACGCTCGCGCCCTCCACGCCCAAGAAGACAAAGACGGTGACCAGCATCGTGGAGCGGACCTGCTCAAAGAGTGATCCGGCGTAGTCCGCGCCGTACCAGTTCTGCCGCAACGCCTCCGGGTCCAGCACGAACAGGCAGATCAGAATGAAGATGATGATCGGCACCAGTTTGGCGATGGTGACAATCTGGTTGACCAGGGCCGCGCTTTGCACGCCCCGGCGGATCAGCAGGAAGAAGACCCACAACCCGATCGAGGACAGCCCCACCGCCAGCAGGGTGGCTCCGGAACCCAGCCCGGCCACCCCCAGCCCGGAGAGGGTGGACATGATGAACACCCAGTAGAAGGTGTTGCCCGCGCATGCGCTGGCCCAGTACCCGAAGGCGGCGAAGAATCCGAGGTATTCCCCGAATCCGGCCTTCGCATAGGCGTACACCCCGGCGTCCAGCTCGGGCTTGCGGTTGGCCAGCATCTGGAAGACAAAGGCGAGCATGAGCATGCCGGCCCCGGCGATGATCCAGGCGATGACCGCACCGAAGATCCCGGTTTCGCTGGCGAACCTGCCCGGCAGTGAGAAGACCCCGGCGCCCACCATGGAACCGACGACCACGCCGGTGAGGGTGAGCATGCTGAGTTTGGCTACGTGGCCCTGTGTTGCTTCCCCGGTCTCAGCTGCCATGCTTGGTTCATCTTTCCCTCGGCGTGCCACTGCGAACATGCATCCGGCCACTCATCGTGGTACCCGATGCCCGGGCCCCGGTTCGGGCCGCACGCTCCGGACGACGCAACGACGTTGGAAAACAGCCAAGTGGTCGGCGATCCGCTGTCAGTATCCAACTATCCAAAGCGGCCTGTCAACGCTCCCGGCGCGCTGCCAGGAAGCTGGATTTCCGCACGGACACCGGCATCCGCCCGTGCTGCCGGGCCCGTTCCACCTCCGGCGGCACGGGGGTTGCCGCCGCGGCATGGGCAACATCACTGCGCGGGGTAGGCCCCTTAAATGCGTCAGGGCCGCGATGGCGGGAAGGGGTGCTTCCCGTCGTCGCGGCCCTGCGGGCAGGACTACCGTCCGGTCTCGGACTGCTCCCCCGGGGTGGGGGAAGCGGCGGCGGCCGGGCTTCCGCCGGTCACCGGCACGGCGGCGGTGTCCGGGTTGGCGTCCACGTCCTCGGCCGGGCCGGAGAACTGGGACTGGTACAGCCGGTAGTAGGCGCCCTCGGCGGCCAGCAGCTCTTCGTGGCTGCCCTGCTCCACGATCCGTCCGGCCTCCATCACCAGGATGGTGTCCGCGTCGCGGATGGTGGACAGGCGGTGGGCAATCACGAAGCTGGTGCGGTCGGTGCGCAACGCCGCCATGGCCTGCTGCACCAGCAGCTCGGTGCGGGTGTCCACCGAGCTGGTCGCCTCATCCAGGATCAGCAGCGAGGGGTTGGCCACGAACGCGCGGGCGATGGTGATCAGCTGCTTCTCACCGGCCGAGACGTTGGTGCCCTCCTCGTCGATGACAGTGTCATAGCCCTCGGGCAGGGCGCGGACGAAGCGGTCCACGAAGGTGGCCTTCGCCGCCTCGATGACCTCGTCATCGGTGGCGTCCAGCCGGCCGTAGCGGATGTTTTCCATGATGGTCCCACCGAACAGCCAGGCGTCCTGCAGCACCATGCCCACCTTGGAGCGCAGGTCCGCGCGGGACAGGTGGGTGATGTCCACGTTGTCCACCAGGATCCGCCCGGAGTTCAGCTCGTAGAAGCGCATCACCAGGTTCACCAGGGTGGTCTTGCCCGCCCCGGTCGGCCCCACGATCGCCACCGTGTGCCCGGGATCCGCGTCAAAGGACAGGTTCTCAATCAGCGGCTGGTCCGGGGTGTAGGAGAAGCTCACGTCCTGGAAGGAGACGTGCCCGTCGGTGCGGGCCGGCAGCTGGGTGCGCGCATCCTCCGCCTCCTGCTCCTCGGCGTCCAGCAGCTCGAAGGTGCGTTCGGCGGAGGCCACACCGGACTGCAGCATGTTGGCCAGCCCGGCCATCTGCCCCAGCGGCTGGGTGAACTCGCGCGAGTACTGGATGAACGCCGTCGCGTCCCCCAGGCTCATCGACCCGGAGGCCACGCGCAGCCCGCCGACCACGGCGATGCCCACATAGGAGAGGTAGGAGACGAAGTTCATCACCGGCATGATCATGCCCGAGACGAACTGGGCCCCGAAGCTGGCTTTGTACAGTTCGTCGTTGCGCTGGGTGAAGCGCTCCACCATGTCGTCCTCGCGCCCGAAGACCTTCATCAGCTCGTGGCCGGAGAAGGATTCCTCGATCTGCCCGTTCAGCGCACCGGTGTTCTTCCACTGGGCGGTGAACAGCTTCTGCGCCCGGGTGCCGATGATGCCGGCTGCCACCGCGGACAACGGCAGCGCCACCAGTGCGATCAGCGCAAGCTGCCAGGAGACCACGAACATCATGATCACAATGCCCAGCACGCTCAGCGCGGACTGCACCAGCTGGCTCAGCGCCTGCTGCAGCGCGTTTTGGATGTTGTCCACGTCGTTGGTCACCCTGGAGAGGATGTCCCCGCGCTGGCGGGTGTCGAAGTAGTTCAGCGGCAGTGCGTTGATCTTGTCCTCAACGTCCTTGCGCAGCCGGTACACCACCTTCATCACCAGGCGGTTCAGCAGCCAGCCCGAAAGCCACATGAAGATCGAGGCGATGAAGTACATCGACAGCACGATCAGGATGAAGCGGGAGAGCTGGGTGAAGTCGATGCCCTGCCCGGGCACGAAGTCCACCCGGGAGAGCATGTCGGCCTGGGTGTCATCGCCGCTGTCGCGCAGCTGCTGGATCAGCACGTCGGCCGGGGTCCCGGCCGGGATGTTCTTGCCGATCAGCCCGGCGAAGATCACGTCCATGGCCCGTCCCAGCACCCGCGGGGCGGTGACCGAGAGGACCACGTAGATGCCGATCATCGCGAAGACGATGCTCATCCCCAGCTTGTACGGGGCGAGCAGTCCGACCAGGCGCTTGGCCGAGGGCCAGAAGTGCTGGGCCTTGCGTACCGGGGCCTCGTCCCAGGTGTCGCTGCTGGCCGCGGCCGCGAATTCGTCGACCTCTTCCAGGCTCGCATCCACCTCGGGGGCCGAGGAGTTCTTCTTCTGATCCGCCATCTAGGCCACCTCCTCCGCACTGTGCTGGGACGAAACGATTTCCTGGTAGGTTTCCGAGCTTTCCAGCAGCTCCTCATGGGTGCCGCGAGCCACGATTTCCCCGTGGTCCAGCACCAGGATCTGGTCGGCCCGGGTGATCGTGGAGACGCGCTGGGCCACGATGATCACCGCGGCGTCCTTCGTCGGCTCGGCCAGGGCGGCGCGCAGCTTCGCGTCGGTGGCCACGTCCAGTGCCGAGAACGAGTCATCGAACAGGTAGGTGCGCGGCTTGGCGGCCAAGGCCCGGGCGATGCACAGGCGCTGGCGCTGCCCGCCGGAGACGTTGGTGCCGCCCTGGGAGATCTTTGAGTCCAGCTGCCCCTCGCGTTCGGCGACGAAGTCCGCCGCCTGGGCAATGTCCAGCGCCTGCCACAGCTCAGCATCGCTGGCCCTCTGCGCCCCGAAGCGCAGGTTGCTGGCGATGGTGCCGGAGAACAGGTAGGGGCGCTGCGGGACGGCGGAGATGTTGCGCGAGATCGCATCCCGGCCCAGTTCATCCACCGGCACCCCGCCGATCAGGATCTGCCCGCGGGTCACGTCGTAGAGCCGCGGGATCAGGTTCAGCAAGGTGGTCTTGCCCGAACCGGTGGACCCGATGATCGCGGTGACCTTGCCCGGCTGGGCGGTAAAGGAAATGTTGTTCAGCACCGGGGCCTCGGCACCCGGGTAGCCGAAGCTGACGTTGCGGAACTCCACGGTGCCGGGGGTGGGCAGGTGCACCTCGCGGTCCTCGGCCTCGGTCATGCTCGGCTTGGTGTCCAGCACCTCGCCGATGCGGTCGGCGGAGACCATGGCGCGCGGGACCATCATGGCCATGAAGGTGCCCATCATGACCGCCATCAGGATCTGCAGCAGGTACTGCAGGAATGCGGTCAACGCCCCGACCTCCACCTGCCCGGCATCCACCCGGTGCCCGCCGAACCACAGCACGGCGGCGGTGGACAGGTGCAGGATCATCGAGATCGCCGGGAACATGAGCACGAACAGGTTGCCGACCTTGACACCCAGGTCGGTCAGCTTCTGGTTCGCGTCCGCGTAGCGCTCGGTCTCGTGCTGTTCGCGCACGAACGCGCGCACCACGCGGATGCCGGTGATCTGCTCGCGCAGCACACCGTTGATCCCGTCAATGCGCACCTGCATCTGGCGGAAGAGCGGCATCAGCTTGATGACCAGGATGCCCACCACAATCAGCACCACTGGCACCGACACCCAGACCAGCCAGGACAGGCCCGGATCCTCGCGGATGGCCATGATGACCCCGCCAATGGACATGATCGGGGCGGTGATCATGAAGTTCAGCAGCATCAGGGTGAGCATCTGCACCTGCTGCACGTCGTTGGTGCCGCGGGTGATCAAGGTGGCGGCCCCGAACTTGTTCACGTCCTGCGCGGAGAACGTGGAGACCTGCTCGAACACGGCCTGGCGGATATCCCGGCCCAGGCTCATGGCGGTCTTGGCGCCAAAGTAGACGGCGCCAATCGCGGTGATCACCTGCACGAAGGCAACGACCAGCATGATCCCACCGGTGCGCCAGATGTAGTCAATATCGGTGTTGACCACACCCACGTCAATGATCTTGGCGTTCAGGCTGGGTAGGAACAGGGTGGCCATGGTGGTGGCCAGTTGCAGGATGAAGACCGCAACGATCCACCCGGCATAGGGTTTAGAGTGTTTTAGGATGAGCTTCAGAAGCATGTGGTTAGTCCTCGCTAGCGTCAGCCCCGAAACCGCTGGGCGCGAACCGGTTTTTCGGCGCAGGGATTTGAGGGCGAAAGCCAGTCTAGTAGTCCCCGTTGGGCTTTGGAGTCATCCTTTTGATTGAATTGTGCCAATCACTTATGGGGTTCGACACGTTCCCCACCGCGCAGGACTACCCGCCAGGGCTGAAGTTGGCAGGAATCCGCGAATCGACGCGCAACAACCGGCTCAGGGCAGCGCGTCCGCGACCGCCTTGGCGGCGCGATGGCCGGTGACGGCGGCGGCCAACAGCCAGCCGATCACCAGCAGGTAGCCCGCCCCGGCCACCGCGAAGCCAACAGGGGGCCGAAAGAGCGCCGCGCACAGCACGGAAGCCGCCAGCAACAGCCATCCGCTGCGGGCTGCGCGGGCCATCTGCGGAACCGCGGCGGCGTGGCCCGTCAGCCAGGCCTCGTCCGAGGCCAGCGTGGCGCTGGTGCGAAGGCCCACCACGGCGTTGCGCCGCAGGCTGCCGCTGCGCATGGATCCAACCAGCAGCTGGCCGGTCAACGTGATGATTCCCAGTCCCGCCAGGAACGGGATCACCTCAACCCAGCCCATACCCCTGCTTCCCTTGCCGCCTCTGCCACGGTTTGCCGCGGCTGCCTCCACGGTACCGCAGATCCCCGGCGCACCCGCGCCCGGTCTTCCCTGTACGCACAAGCCGCAGGGGGTTCACTAGGGGTTTTGGCAAACGCCGCGTGACCGCCCGGCAACCAGCATGGACAAGAGGTGAACTCCGGCAGAACTTGTCCGAACAGGCCCGGTTTTTCATTGTCTGACGCCCGCCGGCGGGCCACCATGGTCATGGCCCGGCCAGTTCCGGGCGGATCATCCTTTTGAACTCTGACCATTGAGAACACCCGTGAAATCATCCTCGCGCATCCGCGCATCCGTGGCCGCTTCCGCGCTGGCGCTGGCCGTAATTGCTCGGTCGCCGCCGAACCGGCCTCGGCCCCGCAACCCCAGCTGGCCGCCAAGAAGTCCACCGCGGCCCATGAGGGGCTGCCCTCGGGCGTGCACAAGAAGAAGACCCTGGTGATTGGGCTGGATGGCGCCTCGATGGCGCAGATCAACAAGCGCAACACCCCGAACCTGGCCAAGCTGTGGGCCGAGGGCATGCTCGCCAACTCCAACCTCTACGCCAACCCCATGGCGCCCACCGTCTCCGGGGCCGGCTGGTCCACCATTGCCACCGGCGCATGGCCGGACAAGCACCAGGTGCCGGACAACTCCTTCTCCAACCCCAACTATGATCAATACCCCGATTACCTCACCCGCCTGGAGGCGGCCCGGGCCAAAAGCTCCACCCTGGTGGTGGGCACCTGGGGACCGATCCCGCAGCAGGTCTTCGCCCAGGGCGCGGACCTGTTGCTCGCCGGAGGCAATGACGCCGGCACCACCTCCACGGTGGTCGACTACCTGAAGAACGGGAACCCGGACAGCACCTTTGTGCACCTGGATGAGATCGACGGGGCCGGGCACAGCAACGGCAGCGACTCGATCTCCTACACCCGTGCCCACGCGAAGGCGGATCAGCAGATCGGGGACATGCTGCAGGCCATCGATGAGCGCAGCACCCGGCACAAGGAGGACTGGCTGGTCATTGTCACCTCGGACCACGGCCACACCCCCGGTGGCGGGCACGGCGGCAGCAGCATCCGCGAACGGGCCACCTTCGTGATTGCCAACGGCAAGAAGTACGCCCCGGGCAGCACGCGGCATGATGTGAAGCTCACCGACATCGCCCCCACCGTCCTAAGGCACCAGGGCGTACGCATCGAGGACGACTGGGCCCTGGACGGGCAGGTCATCCAATCCATCAAGCCCGATGACTTTGACTCCCTGCGTCCGCACCTGAAGAAGGCGAAGGACGAGTCGAAGCTCGGTGCGAAGACCAAGGGCTGGACCCACACCGCACCCAGCGGCTGGAGCATTGAGAACAAGGACATGCCCAAGGGCGGAGTGCGTGAATGGCGCGGCTGGTCCTTCACCACCGACGAGTTCTGGACCAATGCCGAGCTGAACCAGGGCCGGGAGACCAGCGTGCACAACCGCAACGTCTTCGCGGTGGCGGACTCCGATGAGTGGGATGACAAGTCCCACGCCGAGGGGCAGTTCGATTCGACCCTGGTCAGCCCCAGCTACAAGGTCAAGGGAGGCAAGCAGGCCACTTTGAGCTTTGCCTCGAACTACAAGGTGGACGGCCCGCAGAGCGCAGAAGTGTTCATCAGCTTCGACAATGGTGAGCCGGTACTGGTCAAGTCCTATGAAAAGGACTTCAACGGGGTGGAGAAGCTCTCCATCGACGTGCCCAAGAAAGCCAAGCGCGCCCAGGTTTCCTTCCGGTATACCGGAACGAACTCCGCGTTCTGGACCGTGGACCAGGTGTCGTTGAAGAAGTAAGCGGCCCGGCACCAAAGCCCCACGGCCGGTGGCTTAACCACCAAGGGTGGCGCACGAGAACCGTGCGCCACCCTCACCTGTCCCCGGCCTGACGGCGAGGGGGTATGGACTAGCGTCCGG